>JAUIDP010000035.1 GCA_030429005.1 Gammaproteobacteria bacterium
TCCTGGCCGGCATCTCCGGCACCAGGCCGACATTCGTCCGCTCGGCGGCCGCGCGTGTCGAGAGCGCCGCGATGCAGTTGTTGAACTCAAGCCGCCACAACGACGGCTTGCCGACCATGTCACGCCAGGCCGTGGGTCCGTCCGGTAGCGCCGCCGTGCTGTATTTCCAGGTTGGTCCCGGCAATATCTGGGGTGCGCGGGACGACTATCCCTACCGTACGGACTTCTGCGTTTTTTCTGCGGCGGGGGTGGCCTACTATTGTTCCGCAGCGTTCGACCCGGGCGTGCACGAGGCGATGATCGCGCACGAGTCAGCCTCTGAAAGGTCGCCGGCAACCTGGCGGCAGGACAGGGAGGAGTGGTTCGGTGGAACGTGGCAACTGGTTGCCGCCGACACGTCGGCCCTGCCGTCGCTGGATATCCTGGCGCTGCAACCGGAGTACATTGGCCTGCAGTCGCGGGCAGACTTCAGCCGCGTTTTTATCCCGGCGCTGGCTATGGTCGTCATCCTCGTCGGCATCCTGAGTTTCTCGGCCATCGGTGAGAGCCTGACGCCGCTGCAACGCCTGACGACGGCCGTCAAGCAGATCACGGCCGGCAATCTCGAGGCGCGGCTGCGCATTCGGTCGAACGATGAGTTCGAATGGCTGGGTAACGAATTCAATGAGATGGCGAGCAAGCTGGACCGACAGATCTCGACCCTGAAGGCGATGTCGGAGATCGACCAGCAAATCCTGTCCGGCGCCAAGTTCGAGCAGGTCAGCGAATGCGTGCTCGAGCACCTGCTGGAGATCACCGGTTTCGATGCGGCGGCAGTGCTGGCGCGAGACGACGACACGCCGCACTGGGCGCGCATGATCTCCGCGCACCGCGACGAAATCGTGCATGAGCGGGTCGCACTGCCGGCCGAGATGGGACATCGCTGGTGCCAGCCCAGGCAGGTCGCGCTCGCCGAGGTCAGCGATGATGTTGCGCCGTACCGACCCCGCTTTCTCGCCTACGATGTCAATTTCGTTGCGCTGTTGCCAGTGGTCCTCAAAGATGACCTGAAAGGCATCCTGCTGCTGGGCTCACGGACCCGCGTCAACCTGCAACAGGACAACCTGTTGCGCTGCATCGATCTGGCAGGCCGGTTTGCCGTCGCGTTGGCCAGTGTCGAGCGCGAAGAGGCCCTGTACCGGCAGGCGCACTTTGATGCGCTCACCGGCCTGCCGAACCGGCAGCTCCTCAAAGACCGCCTCGAGCAACAAATCGTGCATGCGCGCCGTGACAAGTTCACCGGTGCATTGTTGTTTCTCGACCTGGACCGGTTCAAGGAAATCAACGATGTCTACGGTCACTCGGTCGGCGACATCGTGTTGACGCAGGCCGCCGAGCGAATTCGCAGTGAAGTGCGCAACAGCGATACCGTGGCACGGCTTGGTGGCGACGAGTTTGTCGTGGTCCTGCCGCGGGTCAGCGACGACAGCCTGATCCATGTCACGGCAACGCGACTCCTGGACCGGCTGACCGAATCGTTTTCCGTGCGCGGTAAAGACCACTTCGTTGGCGGCAGTATCGGTATCGTGACGTTTCCGGACGATGGCGACAGTGTCGAGACGCTGCTGAAGAATGCCGATGCCGCCATGTACCGGGCGAAGGAATCCGGGCGGGCGCGGTTCGAATTCTTCAGCAAGAAACTGAACGCCGAAAGCCGTCGCAAGATCGGTCTCGAGCGGGACCTGCGCCAGGCATTCCAGCAGGACGAGCTGCGCGTCTACCTGCAGCCGCAGTTCGATATCAACAGCGGCGACATCAGTGGTGCCGAATCGCTGCTTCGCTGGCACCGGGGTGGCGAGGGCTATGTTGACCCGGCCGAGTTCGTGCCGCTGGCCGAGGAATCGGGCCTGATCGTGGAGATCGGCGACTGGGTCATCGAGCAGACCTGCCTGGAACTCAAGCGCATCCTGAACAAAGGCCTGCACCCGGGGTCGGTCTCGATCAACGTGTCTGCGCGGCAATTACGGGAACAGAACTTCGCCACGGACCTGTTGACGACATTGCGCAAGTTCCACATTCACCCGGGCTACCTGTCACTCGAGGTGACCGAGTCTGTCGTGGCGCAGAACCGTGACACGGCGATCGGGGTTCTGAACACACTACGCGCTGAAGGGGTGCGGGTTGCGATCGACGACTTCGGTACCGGCTATTCGTCACTAAGCTACCTGCAACAACTGCCGTTCGATGTCATCAAGATCGACAAGTCGTTTGTCGAACGAATCGGCGACGGGACTCCGTCCGACAACATTTGCCGGACGATCATCAAGATGGCGCATGAGCTCGGCAAAAAGGCCATCGCCGAGGGTGTCGAAAACGACAAACAGCTTGCATTCCTGAAAGCCAATGGCTGCGATTTCGTCCAGGGGTACTTCTACAGCAAGGCGCTGGACCAGGAAGCGTTTATCGCATTTATCGAGAAGCAGGAAAACCATACGCAGCGCCGCAAGGCACTTGAGATCGTCCGGGTCTAGCCGCACACTCGATCGCATGGCCAGCGTGACACCAGGTTCGGTTGAGAACGGCGAGTCTCATGTCTCCCCGGACCGCCCGTTTCGTTTCTACGACAATCGCCAGAAGTACCTGGCGTTCGTCAACACCTGCAACGAGAAATGGCAGGTAGCAAAGCGTGCGGCGCTCGAACTGGGTCATCTTCGTCCCAGGCCGCCGGCACTGCGGGTGTTCGACGCCGGCATGGGCGACGGCACGGTTCTCAGCCATACGATGCGGGCGCTGCACCGGCAATACCCGACGCTGCCTTTTTACGTTGTGGGCAAGGAGATCAGCCTGGAGGACATCCGCCTCAGCCTGGAGAAATTACCGGATCGCCTGGTCGAGCATCCGGCCAGCGTGTTTGTCTTTACCAACCTGTACTATGCCGAGGCGCCGTGGCTGACCCCGCGCGACGCGGACAAGGCAAAAGACATCAACTATCGCTTTGTCGAACTGGATGGCCACAGCGCCTATGAGTACGGCCAGCAGCTCGGTGACATGGACGAGTTCCTCGTCGACGGCTGGCAGGCCACGGCGAGCAGGAAGACGGGCAATCCGCTGTACGTCAAACCGTCAGTGCTGGTGATCTATCGCAGGGACCAGCGCTTCCTGCTCGACAGTGTTATTCCCCGGCGCGAGCCGCAACCTGCCGACTTCGACCTGGTACTCGCATCACAGCCGTGGCGCGCGCGAATGGATGCCGACTTCAAGGTCAGGTATGTGCTCGGCCCGCTGACCCGGGCGCTCGGGCCGGCCGGCCGCTTGCTGGCCGTGCATTCGATCGGCAACGATCCCGGCCTCGAGCTGGTGCGCGAAATCTGGCCTGACGAAGACCCGTTCCAGGTCAATCGCCACGAGTTGTTGCGCAAGCTGGATGCGATGCTCGGCGACGCGGCAGCGCAGTTTGAACTGGGCGCGTCACCGGATGACCAGGCGATTTTCCAGTTCCGCATGCACACATTGCCCGACGAGATCGCCGAGAGCATCGGTACGTCGACCTTATATGCTGCCTGGAATGCGGCGATTTACGTCGCACAGATCGAGGACCAGCGCCTGGAAGATGCGCTGAGCGGATCCGCCTACCTGGAAGCCACTGCGAAAATCCTGCACAAGCACAACGGCCTGTGGTTCAACGACGAGAGCTTCGTCGTCTCGCGAACAGCCGGCTGACGAGTCGTCAGTCCTCGATCAGGAAGCTTCTGAGCTGATCCGAGCGCGTCGGGTGGCGCAGTTTGCGCAGTGCCTTGGCTTCGATCTGGCGAATACGTTCACGCGTGACGTCGAACTGCTTGCCGACTTCTTCCAGCGTATGGTCCGTATTCATATCGATGCCGAAGCGCATCCGCAGCACCTTGGCCTCGCGCGGCGTCAGGCCGGCCAGCACGTTGTGCGTGGTTTCCTTGAGCCCCTGCGACGTGGCCGAATCGACCGGCGAGTGCACCGTCTGGTCTTCGATGAAGTCGCCGAGATGGGAGTCTTCGTCGTCGCCGATCGGCGTTTCCATCGAGATCGGTTCCTTGGCGATCTTCAGGACCTTGCGCACCTTGTCTTCCGGCATCTCCATGCGCTCCGCCAGTTCATCCGGCAGCGGCTCGCGGCCCATCTCCTGCAACATCTGGCGTGAGATTCGGTTCAGCTTGTTGATCGTCTCGATCATGTGGACCGGGATACGAATCGTGCGTGCCTGGTCGGCGATCGAACGAGTGATTGCCTGGCGAATCCACCACGTGGCATAGGTCGAGAACTTGTAACCGCGGCGATACTCGAACTTGTCGACCGCTTTCATCAGGCCGATATTGCCCTCCTGGATCAGGTCCAGGAATTGCAGGCCGCGATTGGTATATTTCTTGGCGATCGAGATCACGAGCCGCAGGTTTGCCTCGACCATCTCCTTCTTGGCGCGACGCGCCCGGGCTTCGCCAATCGACATCTGCCGGTTGATCTCCTTGATCTCGGCGATCGACAGGCGCGTGCGTTCCTCGACGGCAATCAGTTTGCGCTGAGCGCGTAACACGTCGTCCTTGAGCTTGGCGAGTGTCGAGGAGTGTTTGCGCTTGGCGCGAATGTGCTTGTCGATCCAGTTCAGGTCCGTCTCGCTCTTCGGGAAGCTCGACAGGAAATCCTTACGCGGCATGCGCGCGTCGCGAACGCAGATCTGCATGATCAGGCGTTCCTGGCGGCGGATGATGGCGACCTGGCTGCGCAGGTTGCGCACCAGGACATCAAACAGTTTCGGCGCCAGCTTGAGCTCGAACAGTTCGTCGGCCATTTCGCCCTGCGACTTGACGGTCTTCTTGTCCTTCAGGCCATACTTTTCGATATTGGTGTTCGAGCGTTTGTGCAGTCGACGGATCTTCTGCACACGCGCCTTGACCTCTTCAGGATCCGGCCCTGTATCGACGACTTCATTGTCGTCGTCATCGTCGTCATCGTCGGACTTCGGTGCGGGCGGCTTGATTTCCTCGGGCTCGTTCGGGTCGATAAAACCAACAACAAAGTCCTGCATGCGGGTTTCTTCGGCAAAGACCTTGTCGGCGACGTCGAGCAGCAGGTCGATCGTCGGCGGAAAGTGGGTCATGTGCCACTTGACCTTGTTCAGGCCGGCTTCGATACGCTTGGCGATTTCAATCTCGCCCTGGCGGGTCAGCAGCTCGACCGTGCCCATCTCGCGCATGTACATGCGCACCGGGTCGGTGGTGCGGCCAAACTCGGCGTCCACACTTGCCAGCGCGGCTTCCGCTTCCTCTGCGGCATCGTCATCGTTTGATACTGCGGCATCCGACAACAGTATGGACTCGGCATCCGGTGCCTTCTCATGCACGGTGATGCCCATGTCGTTAATCATGTTGACGATGTCTTCGATTTGCTCGGGATCGACGATGTCGTTCGGCAGGTGATCATTGACCTCGGAATAGGTCAAAAAACCTTGCTCCTTGCCGCGGGCGATCAAATCCTTGAGCTGCTGCGCCTGCTTGTTGACGCTTGTTACTGCACGTTTCTCAGCCAATGTGGAACGACCTCTAAGTTAAAAATGCAAACGACCAATTATACTGCTCTGACAGTTGTCAAGCCAGATAATTCTGCTACAAAACGCTTTGCCAGCGGGCCTCAGACGATGTGCCGAAGCTCCGATTTTTCCTCGTCTGTCAAAGGGTTAAGTTTCTGTTTTTCAATAAGAAATTCGATGCGCTCCTTGCGCCCGGCCAGTGCCAGCTGGTCGAGGCAGGCGGACAGTTCACCGGCGGCGTCGAATTCCTCACTCTCGGGCATCTCCACGGCCGCCAGCTTGCCGAGGTGGCGGCCCTGTTCATGATGGCGCCAGCGCTCCAGCAGTCCAGCTGTCGTAATATTGGGCTCGGCCTGCACGGTTTCAATGAGGTCCTGCAATAAATCGATGCCGGGACGGCTGACCCCGGCCAGTTTCTCGATGTCCAGGTTGTCGGCCGCATGCGGTTCGTTGAGCAGCAGCGTAATCGCCCGCCGGACGACAGAAGGCTGGCCATTCTTCAGGCTGGTCCTGGCCGGGCTTGACCGACCGCTGGCCGGCTGTGCCGAGGCGGGATCGTGCCCGGCTTGCGACTGCAACATCTTGCCGAGTCGCGCCGCGCCCAGGCCGACGGCTGCGGCGAGGCTGTCAACGAGCAGTTCGTGATAGACCCCGGGCGGAATCCGGTTAAGAAGCGGCCTCGCAAGCTCGGCCAGCCGTGCTTTGCCGTCAACCGTGTCCATGTCGACCTGCCCGGCCAGTTCGCCTATCAGGTAATCTGACAACGCCAGACCGGACTCGATTGCCGCGACAAAGGCGTCGGCGCCGCGTTCGCCGACATAGCTGTCCGGGTCGTGGCCATCCGGCAGGAAAACGAAGCGTATCTGCCGGCCCTCGCGGATCTGCGGCAGTGCGTTTTCCAGCGCGCGCCACGCGGCAGCCTTGCCCGCGCGATCGCCATCGAAACAGAACACGACGTTGTCGGTGATTCTGAACAGGCGGTTCAGGTGCTCGGCTGTCGTTGCGGTACCGAGCGTTGCCGTCGCAAAATCGATGCCGTTGCGAGCCAGTGCTACGACATCCATGTAGCCTTCGACGACGACCAGTTGGTCGATGTGCCTGAGGGCCTGGCGGGCTTCGAACAGCCCGTACAATTCCTTGCCCTTGTGAAACAGCACGGTCTCCGGCGAATTCAGGTACTTCGGTTCGCCATCGCCTATGGCCCGGCCGCCGAAGCCGATGCAACGTCCGCGCTGGTCGCGGATCGGGAACGTGATGCGTTCGCGAAAACGGTCGTAGTGCTGGCCGTTGTCTTTGCGAATAATCAGTCCGGTGGCCAGCAAACGCTCGATTGCCTCCGGCGTCTTGCCGAACTTGTCGAGCACATTGCTCCAGCCATCCGGGGCAAAGCCGATGCCGAAGCGGCGGGCCGTTTCGCCATCGATGCCGCGTTGCTGCAGGTATTCCGAGGCAATACTGTGCTCGCGCAGCTGGCCGCGCCAGTACTTGTCGACATTATCGAGCAGCGAGAACAACTCGTCGTAGCGGCGCGCCGGCCGGTCACTTTCGTCACGCGGGACGTCGACGCCGAGGCTTCCGGCGAGGCTTTCGATGGCCTCGACGAAGCTCATGTGGTCGTACTCCATCAGGAAGCCGATCGCGGTGCCGTGTGCGCCGCAACCAAAACAATGGTAGAAGCCCTTGGCGGGGCTGACTGTGAAAGACGGAGTTTTTTCGTCGTGGAACGGGCAGCAGGCCTTGAATTCGCGGCCGGCTTTTTTCAGCTGGACACGCCGCCCGACAACCTCGGCAATGTCTGCGCGGGCGATCAGGTCGTCGATGAAATCCTGCGGAATCTTGCCAGCCATACTTTAGTAAACGGACGTACCTCCGGGTCGGGTCTATAGATCATAGCTTGTGCGGCGCAATGCGCCAGTCGCGCTTTGCTGGCGGCAATCAGCCGAGGCGTGCTTTGACCTTGGCGCCAATGGCGCCCATGTCGGCACGGCCGGCAGCCTGCGCCTTGACCTGGCCCATGACCTTGCCCATATCGCGGATGCTCTCGGCGCCGGTTGCCTGTATCGCGCCGTCGATCAGGGCATCGATCTCGGCGTCGCTGAGCTGTTCTGGCAGGTAGGTTTCCAGGATGGCGATTTCGGCGGATTCGATCGCGGCCAGGTCATCACGGCCGCCTTTCTCGAATTGTTCGACCGAGTCGCGCCGTTGCTTGACCATCTTTTCCAGGACACCGAGCACGGCGGCGTCGTCCAGCTCGATGCGCTGGTCCACTTCGACCTGTTTGATTGCGGCAAGGATCAGGCGCACCACTTTGAGCCGGTCTTTTTCGCCGGCTTTCATGGCGGACTTCATGTCCTCGGTAATCTGGGCTTTCAATGACATGGCGGGAATTCGCCGCGCGACCGGCGGCGGGCCTGCAGACTGGCCGGCGGCTAGTACAGGCGTTTGCGCTTGGAGTCTTCGCGAGACAGGCGTTTCAGGTGGCGCTTGACGGCGGCGGCTTTCTTGCGCTTGCGCTCCTGAGTCGGCTTCTCGTAATACTCGCGGCGGCGCAATTCCGTCAGGACGCCGGCTTTTTCACAGGCACGCTTGAAGCGGCGCAGGGCGGCGTCGAAATATTCATTTTCTTTGATGCGAACACTGGGCATACGAATTCTGGTCTTCTTGAGTAAACAACAATAAAGAAACCCGGCACGTGGCCGGGACTGAGCCGCGCATTATAACGGCATATTTCGCGGAATTCCAAGTCTTCGAAAAGGGCTCTGACCCCTTTCGGGGCCCGGGGATGGGGTATGATCCGCCGCAGCATGAACGTACTCGGGATAGAAACCAGCTGCGACGAGACCGGGGTCGCCCTGTTCAGCACGGAAAAGGGCCTGCTGGCCGACGCGCTGCACAGCCAGGTCGACCTGCACGCGATGTACGGCGGGGTCGTGCCGGAGATCGCTTCGCGGGACCATATTCGCTGCCTGTTGCCGCTCGTTCGCACGGTCCTGGAGAAGGCTGGTGTCGAGCGGCCGGATGCCGTGGCCTATACGGCCGGGCCGGGTCTCGTCGGCGCGCTGATGGTAGGTGGCGGAATGGCCAATGGTCTTGGCCTGGCCTGGGATTGTCCGGTCGTGCCGGTGCATCACATGGAAGGGCACCTGGTCGCGCCGATGCTGGAAGACCATGCCCCCGAATATCCGCTGCTCGCGCTGCTGGTGTCGGGTGGCCACACGATGCTGATCGCCGTGCACGGCTTCGGCGAATACGAACTCCTGGGCACGACGCTGGACGACGCTGTCGGCGAAGCGTTCGACAAGTCGGCCAAGTTACTCGGACTGGGGTATCCGGGCGGTCCGGCGCTGGCAAAGCTGGCTGAAGACGGCGATCCGACCGCATTTGACCTGCCGCGGCCGATGTTGAACCGCGAAGGCTACGACTTCAGTTTCAGCGGCCTGAAGACCGCTGTCATGCTGGTCGTCAGAAGGGCGGAGGACGACGGCGAACTTGACGACCGACGCGCCGATATCGCGGCATCGTTCCAGCGTGCCGCTGTCGACACGCTGGTCGGTCGGGCATTGCAGGCAGCACGCGACAGGCAACTCGACCGCATCGTTATTGCCGGCGGGGTTGGCGCCAACCGTTTGCTGCGGGCGGAGATGGCGCGTCGTTTCAGCGGCGACGTGTTCTACCCACGCATGCAGTATTGCACCGACAATGGTGCGATGATCGCCGTGGCGGGCGCGTTGCGACTGGGGGACGCAGAAGCAGCGGCCGAGATCCGCGCACAAGCGCGCTGGCCTTTGGCGACACTGTCACCGCCCGGGGAGTAACAAAGAGGACATATGGACAAGATATTCTTGCAGGACTTGCGGGTCGACACCGTCATCGGCATCTGGGACTGGGAGCGAAAGATTCGCCAGACGGTGGCCATTGACCTCGAAATGTCGGCGGATATTCGAAAGGCGGCGGCCAGCGACGCGGTGGAGGATACGCTGAACTACAAATCGGTTGCCAAGCGCGTGCAGGCTTTCGTCAAGGAGTCTCGCTTCCAGCTGGTCGAAACGCTTGCCGAAAAAATCGCAGGGCTGATCCTCGAGGAGTTCGATGTCGACTGGGTACAGGTCAGAGTCAACAAGCCCGGTGCGATCCGCGGGTCCAAAGGGGTCGGGGTGCAGATCGAGCGCGGACAGCGGCCGGGATAGAAAGGGCCGCGAAACAATGACAAAGGTCTACCTCGGGCTTGGCAGCAACGTGGAACCTGCCAGGAATTTGCGACTTGGCATTCGCGAATTGTCGCGCCGCTACGGCGCGCTCGAGCTTTCCAATATCTACCGCAGCAAGGCTGTGGGATTTGCCGGCGAAGACTTCCTTAACCTTGTCGCAGGCCTGCAGACCGAATGCTCGCCCGAGGAAATCCACGCGTCGATTGAAGAGCTGCATGCGCTGGCCAACCGTCGGCGGGGCGAGTCGCGGTTTTCGCCGCGGACGCTCGACATCGATCTGCTGCTGTATGGCGACCGGGTCATCGATGCCGGACCGATCCGGATACCGCGGGCCGACGTCCTCAAGTACAGCTTTGTACTCGGCCCGCTGGCCGAGATTGCGCCGAATTTCGTGCATCCCCGGACCGGCAGGACGATTGCAGCCCATTGGGCCGAGTTCGACAAGAACAGCCATCCGCTGGTCCCGGCCGACATCGACGAATAGCTTGCGCGATTTGCGCAAGCCCGTGTCTGAATGGAGGCGCCGCCGGCAGCCTCGAAACATGGATTGCCGGGCAGGGTGGGCTACCAGCCGATCGAGCGGCCGCCGTCGACGGCAATGACCTGGCCGGTCACGTAGTCGGCGCCCGCCAGGTACAGCACACAGTCGGCGATGTCGCCGGGGTCGCCGAGCCGGCCGGCGGGAACCTGGCGGAGAATAGCCTGCTTTTCACTCTCATCAATGTCGTTCTCGGGCCACAGGATGGCCCCCGGCGATACGCCGTTGACCCGGACCTCCGGTGCCAGGTCTTTTGCAAGCGAACGGGTCAGCATGGCCAGCCCGGCCTTGGCCGCACCGTAGACAGGGTGGTCCTTGAGCGGACGCTGCGCATGGATATCGACGATGTTGACGATCGATCCGCGTGCTGCGCGCAGCGGGCCGAGTGCTGCCTGTGACAGAAACAACGGCGCTTTCAGGTTGGCCCCGACCAGGTCGTCCCAGTCATCGACCGAGATACTGCCGATCGGTGTCCTGTAAAAACTCGAGGCGTTGTTGACCAGCACGTCGAGTGAGCCTCGCCATGCCAGCACATCGGCAACCAGTGCGGGCAACTCGTCCAGTACGTTCAGGTCTGCCCGCAGGGAAATCGCCGAACCGTCACGCAGTCCGTTCAGTTCGTCGCACAATTTGGCCGCATCGACTGCCGAGCCCCGGTAATGGATGACGACGTCAGCGCCTTCCGCGTGCAAGCGCCTGCCAATTGATGCTCCAATACGCCTGGCGGCGCCGGTGATCAACACGACTTTGCCACGCAGGCTTCCCGGCATTGCCATCTTCTGACCCCTTAATCTCGTATCATCCACTGGCATTCATAAAGACATCCACGAATCTATGCAACCACCTGACCTGACTTCGCTGCCGCCACCGGATGCGGCCAGTGCGGCGCACAGCCGCAAGGTTGCCAATTACCTGCGCGAGAAGATTGCTGCCGCCGGCGGTTGCATCAGTTTCGCGTCGTATATGCACGAGGCGCTGTATGCCAGCGGTCTTGGCTATTACAGCGCCGGCGCCACCAAGTTCGGTGCAGCGGGTGACTTTACGACGGCGCCGGAAATATCGAAGCTGTTCGGCTATGTGCTCGCACGTCAGTGTGCGCCGGTGCTGGCCGAGGTGCGGAACCTTCACGGCGCAGCATCGCTGCTGGAGGTGGGTGCCGGTAGCGGCAAGCTCGCCGCTGACCTGTTGACGCGTCTCGAGACGCTCGGTGCCCTGCCGGACAGTTACCAGGTCCTCGAAGTGTCGGCGGACCTGCGCGAGCGCCAGCAGGCATTCCTGCGCAACGCGGCACCCGGGCTCGCGGACCGGGTCCAATGGCTGGATCGATTGCCCGCCGAATTTGCCGGTGTTGTCGTTGCAAACGAGGTGCTCGATGCGATGCCCGTCGAGCGGTTCGTGCGGCGGGGGGAGCAGCTTTCACAATGGTGCGTGGCGGACAGCGATGGCATTTTCACCGGCGTCGAGCGCGAGGCGCCCGCGGTGCTGGCGGCCGCTGTTGCAGGCATCGAAGACGATCTCGGGGCGCGATTGCCGGATGGCTACACGTCCGAAGTCAATCTCGCTGCTCCCGCCTGGGTGACGGAGCTTGCGGGGGCGCTGCAGACCGGCATGCTGTTTCTGTTCGACTACGGCACCAGCCGGCGCGAATACTATGCACCGGATCGCAGCGACGGCTGGCTGCGTTGCCATTTTCGCCAGCACGCGCATTCCGAACCGCTGATCCTGCCGGGCATCCAGGACATTACCGCGTGGGTGGATTTTTCTGCAGTCGCAGCAGCCGCAGTCGATGCGGGCCTCGACATCGCGGGCTACGTGACCCAGGCGCATTTCCTGGTGAACGGCGGGCTTGCCGACGAGTTGCGGCAATTCACAGAAATGCCGGCGCAGGCACAAGTACAATTGTCGACCCAGGTCAAGCAATTGACGCTGCCCGGTGAAATGGGTGAAAACTTCAAATGCCTCGGCTTGAGTCGCAACCTGGCGTGCGGACTGGACAGCCTCGAAACCATGGACAGGACATTCACATTATGAACACTTCGTTGCATCCCGGCAGCTTCGCATGAGCGACCTGCAAGTTATCGTCCTGGCGATCGTGCAGGGCCTGACCGAGTTTCTGCCGATTTCCAGTTCGGGACACCTGGTGCTCGTGCCGAGCATTTTCGGCTGGACAGACCAGGGCATGGCGTTCGATGTGGCGATGCATTTTGGTTCGCTGACAGCGGTGCTGATCTATTTTCGCTCTGACATCGTGATGCTGATGCGCGGCGCGACACAGGTGCTGCGCGCCGACGTAACATCGGTGGAGTCGAGACTGGCACTCGGCATCGCATTGGGGACGATCCCGGCCGCGGTCGTCGGCCTGTTGCTCGGCGACTGGATCGGCGACAACCTGCGCAGCCCGGCCGTCATTGCCGGCACGCTGTCAGGCTATGCCGTGTTGATGCTGGTGTTCGACCGGATCGGCAGGAAGTCGCGACTGCTGCTGGACCTGCGCATTCGCGATGCGATCCTGATCGGCATGGCGCAGGCGCTGGCGCTTGTCCCGGGCACGTCACGTTCGGGCATTACGATTACAGCCGGCCTGGCGCTGGGCTTTTCGCGTACGGAAGCTGCGAGGTTTTCTTTTTTGCTGGCGGTGCCGGTTATCCTGCTCGCTACGGCCTATGAATTGTATGTGCTGGCCGGGTCCGGCGAGGCCGTTGCCTGGGGTCAATTGGCATTCGGCGCCCTGGTTGCGGCGATCGTGGCCTACCTGAGCATCGAGTTCTTCATGCGCTTCGTCAACAAGGTGGGACTGCTGCCGTTTGCCATCTACAGGATCGCGCTCGCGGCCGTCATCGTGTATGCGCTGGCCTAGTTTCCGGTAGCGATGGTTCGCTGTTGCCGCGGCCGAGCCGGACGGCGGCAATGCGAGCCCGGTAAATGGCCTCCGGGATCTCACTGCCGGAATGTTGCTGCGCGATTGCGGCGCTGTCGATGCCGGCGGCAGCGGCCAGCGCACTCCGCAGAAGGTCAGCCTGCGGATAGTTGCAATTTTCATAGCCGGTGCGCCCGCGAGCATCCGCTTCGCAGGCCAGCAGGAATTTTTCGAAACGTTCCGGCCGCCGAAACGCATCTGTCTTCTCCAGCAGTTTGACGACCGTCTTGTCGCGCAACTCGGCGGCGCGATGACAGTGTGTGTGGAACTCGGCAACGATCAAGCCGAGATCGCGGCAGGCGCGGGGCAGGGGCAGTCGGTCGTTCATCGCATTGATGATTTGCCTGCCGCGAGCTTCGTGTCCCGGATGGCTGGGCCATTCCTCGGGGTCCGTGGTTGCCTTGCCGAGGTCGTGCACCAGCGCGGCGAAGCGGACGTCGACATCGTCGGACAGCCTCGCTGCCTGCTCCAGCACCATCATCGTGTGAATTCCGGTGTCGACTTCCGGATGCCATTTCGGTGGCTGCGGTACACCGAACAGCGCATCGATCTCCGGAAAGATGGCGGCCAGTGCACGGCAACCCCGGAGCGCCTCGAAGTAAATTCGCGGATCGGGCCCGGCGAGCGCCGCTTCGGTTTCACGCCAGACCCGGTCGGGCACCAGCGCATCGGCCTCGCCTGCGGCGACCATCTTGCGCATCAGGTCGCGTGTCTCCGGCGCGATGGCAAATCGGCGGCTGGCAAAGCGCGCCGCAAACCTGGCTGCACGCAGTATGCGCACCGGGTCTTCGGCAAAGGCGTCCGAAACGTGTCGAATAATGCCCCTGGCAATATCCTCGACGCCGCCGAACGGGTCGATCAGGTTGCCGCGCTCGTCTTTCGCCAGCGCATTGATCGTCAGGTCCCGACGCGCCAGGTCTTCCTCGATCGTGACGCCAGGATCTGTATTGAATGCGAAGCCGTGATAGCCCGCAGCGGTCTTCCTCTCGGTGCGGGCGAGCGCATACTCCTCGCTGGTTTCCGGATGCAGGAACACCGGGAAGTCCTTGCCGACCGGTTTGTAACCGAGCGCCAGCATCTCATCCGGTGTCGCACCAACGACACACCAGTCCCGCTCCCTGGGCGGGATGCCCAGCTGTTCATCTCGAACAGCACCACCAACGAGGTACACTTGCATTGGTCGATTCTCGCGGAATCCTGTCGCGTCAATCAACCCGGACCGCGATGCCTTGCACGGCCGGGGATAGTCTGGCAGTCTGCGCCGATGAAAACGTTTACTTCCCCTTTGCTATTTGTTCTTTTCCTCCTTGGTGTGAGCGGCTCTGTGGCGGACGATCTCGTTCGACGCGATGCCGTGCAGCTTAACCTGGCCGGTGCGCAGACCATACTGGCCGCGGCTGAAGCCAAGGCCGAATCCATGGACCTGAAGGTCAACATCGCGGTGGTCGATGCCGGTGGTCACCTGGTCGCGTTCTACCGTATGGATGGCGCGCGACCCGCCAGTATCTATACCGCTATGAGCAAGGCGGTTACCGCGGCACTGAAGCTCGGGGATACCGGGCCGGTCGTGCGGGGCGGCGCGCCGCCCGATGCACGCCTGAATGTGGCCATTGAAAACGCGGCCGCGATGAGTGGCGGCACGTTTACGACACTCAATGGCGGCACCGCACTGGTGGTCGACGGGCAGGTAATTGCGGGCATCGGCGTGGGTGGCGGTACGGGCAGCCAGGACGAGGAGATCGGTCGTGCCGGTCGGGATGCCCTGTTGCAGGCCTTGCAGGGGCAATAACCCCCCGGTGGCACGTTGTTCATGAACCCACGTTGTTCATGAACCCCTGCGTCGGTTCATGTCGGCCGACGCGGTTGAAGGCGCCAAAGTGGCGGGCGGTCCGCCGCGCTCCTCTTGATTCATCCTGGTTCCTCGCTTAAGAGGTAGATTCCGGTCGGGCGACTCCGGCCGGGTGATTCCGGTAATCTTAAGCGAAATGGGAACGAGTAACGTGCGACGCAATCAGCTGATGCTCACCGCGCTGTGTCTACTGATGTCCGGTTGCTACTACATGCAGGCGGCGCGGGGACAGCTGGAAATCAATCGCAAGCGCGAACCGATCAGCGACGTGATTGCCGACGGAGAGACGCCGGAGCGGCTGGCAGCCCAGTTACAACTGCTCAGCGCAGCGCGGGCGTTTTCCATCGACGAGTTGCAGCTTCCGGATAATGACAGCTACCGCAGCTATGCAGACCTCGAACGTGATTTCGTGGTCTGGAACATTGTTGCTGTTCCGGAGTTTTCGCTGCAAGCAAAGTCCTGGTGCTACCCGGTTGTCGGTTGCGTCAGCTATCGTGGTTATTTTGCACAGTCCGCTGCCGAAAAGCAGGCAGCTGCGCTGCGCGCGGATGGCTACGACGTTGCGCTCGGCGGAGTTGCTGCGTATTCGACGCTCGGCCGCTTCGACGACCCCGTGCTGAACACGATGTTGCACTGGAGCGATGTCGACATTGTTGCGACGATGTTCCACGAGCTCGCGCACCAGGTCCTGTACGTTAAGGACGACACGGAATTCAACGAATCCTTCGCAACGGCCGTGGAAGAGATTGGCATGGAGCGCTGGCTCGACAGCCGGGCGGAGACGGCGTTGCTGGCTTCGTGGCGCCAGCGCCGCGAATTGCGCAGCGGGTTTGCGGCGCTTGTGGCAGCAGCGCGCGAAGACCTGCAACGGATCTATGCGTCGCAACTCGACGCCGATGCAATGCGGCAGAAGAAACAGGCGCGCCTCGAAGAGTTTGCTGCGGCAGCAACCCGCCTGTTCGACGATGCCGGCCGGCCCGCCCCGGGCTGGCTCAAAAGCGAGCTCAACAACGCCCGCCTGGTCTCGAATACCCTGTACCACGGCCGCGTCGCCGAGTTTCGACAGCTGCTCGAGGACTGCGGAGGCGACCTGCCGTGTTTTTACAATGCAGCAACCAGGCTGGCCGAATCGACCTGAGCCAGTTCGTTTGACAGGCGCTGAACCTCACCGGTCATGCGCCAGTGAAAAATCGTCTCGGCTGCCATCACACGGCGAACGTACTTGCGGGTTTCATTGAACGGAATGTTCTCGATCCAGATGCGGGCATCCTGCTTGCCGGTTGTTGGCAGCCAGCGGTCGACCCGGTGTGGGCCGGCATTGTACGCCGCGGTCGCCAGCACCCGGTTACCGCTGTAGCGCTGGGCCATCTGGCCGAGATAGCTGGTGCCGAGGCGAATGTTGCTTTGCGGATTCGTCAGCGTGTCGACCCCGGAGTAGGGCAGGCTGATGCTGGCAGCTACTTCGCGGCCGGTGGCCGGCATCAGCTGCATCAGGCCGATGGCGCCGGCGCTGGAGCGGACATCGCGCATGAACAGGCTTTCGCTGCGCGCGATGCCGTAGGCCCAGTCCGGCGGAATGCTGGCACTGGCTGCATGCTCTGCAAACGTGCTTTGGTAGGGCAGCGGGTAGCGCAGGGCGAGGTCGTCGTACTGGCCGACGCTGGCGATCGTCGCAATGGCCCGCGAATGCCAGCCCCACTGGCTGGCCAGTTTGGCGGCCTGGACTTTTTCATCGTTCGTCATGTAGGCGATCGCCTCGTTCCATTCGGAGCGGCCACGGCTATCCAGGCCAACCTCGAACAGTTCGCGAGCCCGAACCAGGTCGGGTCGTTGCTCGAGCGAATGCATGACGGCTTCGTTGACGGCGTACTCGGTGTCCGACAAGGCGTAGTCAAGATCGAGTTCGTCGGCCGCGAGGAAACCGTAGTAGCTGCGTTCCGTGGCAAGCTTGCGCAGCGCACTGTCAGCGGCGCCTGTCGGCCCCAGGCGGCTCAGCGCGATGTTGTACCAGTAGACCCACTCTTCACTCGCGCGTTCGTCAGCGGACATCTGGTTGATATCGCGCAGCAGGTTCTGCCAGTTCTCCTGGCGCAGGCTGGTGCGGGCACGCCAGCGCGACACCTCGTCGTTCTGTGCGGCAACCGGCAGTTGCGTGAGGCGCAGGTAGGCATCGGGCAGCCGGTCTCGCGCAGTCCACAGGGCAATGTGACGGTCGGTGACCAGTTCCTGTTCGACAGAAAAGCCGTGCACTTTTTTCAGCCGGGACCAGAGATCGTGGGCGATATCGGGGTCGCGGTAGGTGAGTCGCTCGATGGCATAGACGAGCTGCTTCAGGGTGTTCTGGTCACTGGTCCAGTCGAGATGCTTGCGCGCAAAGTCTTCCGGGTTTTTCTGTGCGGTTTGCCACTGCGTCGCGATGTCGACATGCGCCTGGTCGATGGAACGGCCCAGCCACCTGGCCAGCGAAAACTCGCGTGCGTCGATGGCCAGGGAGAACCGCTGCAGGTAGTCGCCGGGTGCAAGCAGATTTTCTGCCTTCAGGTAGTCGAACACCGGGTCGCATTCTTCGGCCTGGCTTTTGCCAACGAGCCACAGGCTCTTTGCCCGGTTGACGACGCGCTTTTCGCGGCCGCCGGCGATTTCCGCGCGCAGCGCAATGCAGTCCAGCGCCGCGATCTCAAAGCCCTGGTAGTACTGCTGGTAGATCTCGAAAAAACTGTCCAGGTCGCCGGTAGCGCCCAGGTGCAGCGTATAACGATAGCGCAGGTCACGAGCCGGTTTGAGGGTGCTGTATTGCTCGAGAAAAGCCTCGATCTCGTCGTGGTCCGCGCTGCGCAGGGTGGCGCGCAAATAGGCGGCCTGCAGGTCGGGCCACAGCGGGTAGGCCTTCAGCAAGGCCAGTTCCGCGCTATCCAGTGCCTCGACCGGCGACCAGTCGCCGCGCTCGGCGGCGGCGTGCGTGCGTTTGAACAGGGAGCGCTGCGCGTCGATCTCGGCCGCGTGCAGCATGCCGGACAGGCACACCAGCGCCGCGGCCAGGCCGAATCGCCCAATTGTCCTTACTGTGCAGGTCAGAGGCATCCGTACATCAGCAAATACTCATCGAATCTGTAGCAATATAGCGCGCTCGCCCCGTTGTACAAGTAAAAACAGCCGGCTGCTGGCCCCCGCGATCGTGGCCAGGTCTTCCAGGGACCGCACCTCGCGACGGTTGGCCGCCGTAATGACATCGCCGGCGCGCAAGCCGCGCTGGGCGGCCGGGCTGTCCGGGACGACCGATGTGACCTCGATGCCGCGTACGGCGGACGTGGAATCCGGCGAAAACTCTGCGCCTTCCAGGCCGGGATGGATTTCGCTGCCATCACTGAGGCTGGCGCTGCGTTGCTGCTGGCCCAGGGTTGCCGTGGTCGACAATTGCTTGTCGCCGCGGATGAAATCGATATCGATTTCCTCGCCCGATGCCATCAGGCCGATCGTGTTGCTGAGTTCGGCAGCGCCGGAGATCTTCTCGCCATTGACGCCCACGATGATGTCGTCAACGCGCAGCCCGGCTTCCTCCGCGCCGGAGCCGGGCGCGATCACGGTGATCAGGGCGCCGCTTTCAACATCGATGCCGAGTGCTGTAGCGACCTCGTTGTCGATCGTCTGGATCGAAACACCAAGAAGGCCGCGCCGGACTTCGCCGAAGTCCAGGATCTGGTTCATGATCGAGCTCGCAATCGCTGTTGGCACGGCAAAGCCGATGCCGACGTTACCGCCGGAGCGGCTGATGATCGCCGAATTGATGCCGACGAGTTCGCCGCGCATGTTGACCAGCGCACCGCCGGAATTGCCCGGGTTGATCGAGGCGTCGGTCTGGATGAAATCCTCGTAGCCGCCACGGCTGATGCCGGTGCGGCCCAGCGCGCTGACGATGCCGGACGTTACCGTATGGCCGAGACCGAACGGATTGCCGATCGCCAGCACGAAATCGCCCTGGCGCACGAGTTCCGAATCGCCGATCGGCATTTCGACGAGGCGGTCGGACTCGACCTTGATCAACGCGATGTCGGTGGCCTCGTCGGAGCCGACGATCTCGGCGTCGAGGATTTCGCCGTCCAGCAGCGATACCTGGATCTCCTCGGCACCTGCGACGACGTGATGGTTGGTGAGGATGTAACCGGACTCGGCGTCGACGATGACGCCCGAACCGGCGCTCGCAATCTCCCGCGAACCGCCGCCACCATCGGGAATACCAAAGAAGCGCCGGAAGGCCTCATCACCGAAAGGCGAGCGTTGCGCCACCGTCTGGCTGACGCGAATGTTCACGACTGCCGGTGTGGCTTTTTCGACCAGCGGTGCCAGGCTGGGGAATGACTGGTCGTTGATCGTGCTGGGTACGGCGGCACTGGCGGCCAGGCTGAACAAGACCAGCAGCGTGCCGAACGAGAATCGGGAAATGGGTTTCATCACTTACCTCGTGCTCCAGGGGGGGGGGCTAATCTATACCGGGTCAGACAGGGTATGCTTGAGCCGGTTCCTGTAAACAAGGATGCCCGACCGCGACGCGGGGTCGCAATCGGGCATCGTCCTTGCAGCCGCCTATGCGGCTTCGACAGTGATACGCCGTGGCTGTACGACCGCTTGCTTCGGAATGCTGATTTCCAGGATTCCGTTGCGGCACTTGGCCTTGATGGCGTCGGCATCGGCCGTCTCCGGCAGCGTGAAGCGACGCAGGAAACGACCCGAGATGCGTTCGATTCGTGACACGCCCTCAAACTCGCTGCGCTCCTCATTGCTGCGCTCGCCGGATACGGTCAGGACACCGTTCTCCATGTTGACTTCAATATCGTCGGGATTCACACCGGGCAGGTCGGCGCGGACGATGAAACGCTCTTTCTCTTCAAAGATATCCACGGCCGGCACCCATGTGCGGTGATTGTCGCGACTGATGCGGTCCACCAGGGACCAGGGTTCGAAACGTACAAGGCTCATGATTTTCCTCCGGAATTTGTGACACACAAGGTCTTGATGCCTGCCTAGATAGGGGCAGGCGGAGCTGTTTCAAGGCGTGTTTTTTGCACTTTTTTTGTCGCAATTCCGGCTTTGCCGAACGCAATCAGTATGTTACTTAATGCCACTATATCTAGTGGATAGAAAGTTTCACAAAAGTGTCATTTTTTTTCTCATGTTTTTAAAGTACTTACTTCGTTAACATTTGTAACAGATTGATAATACTATAAAAAAACCTCTTGAAAAAATTCAAACAAACCCTTGACAGTCGACGGTTTGGGGCATAATCTTGTGAGCCTCGGGACACAACATCTTGTGTCCAATTAATGAAGGAAAAGAGGCCTCCTCAGGCACTCGCCGCGCAGTTCCACGTACGCGGTGAGCAGGGTTCTTTGCCTTCGCAAAAAGAGTGATTTGACAATAACTTGGGGTCTCCGGTCGGAGAAAAGGGAGAGTTAGTGGCATGAAGTCTGCCGTAAATCTGGACGCACAGACGGTAACCGACATCGAATTTCAAGCAGCATCCGTTGATATCTGGGACGCAAAATATCGACTCACAGCCAAGGACGGGCGCAAGATTGATTCCACGATTGATGACACCTACAAGCGGGTCGCCGCGGCGCTGGCCAGTGTCGAAACAGAATCGAAACAGGAGCGCTATTACGAAGAGTTCCTGTGGGCGTTGCGCAGTGGAGCGATTCCGGCGGGCCGGATCGTGTCGAACGCGGGTGCAAGGGAGCACAAGCCGGCGACATCGACGATCAACTGCACGGTGTCCGGGACAGTCGGCGATTCGATGGACAACATCCTCAACAAGGTGCACGAAGCCGGCCTCACGTTGAAAGCCGGTTGCGGCATTGGCTACGAGTTTTCGACATTGCGACCGAAGGGTGCCTATGTCACCGGTGCCGGCGCCTACACGTCCGGTCCGATGTCGTTCATGGATATCTACGACAAGATGTGTTTCACCGTGTCGTCGGCCGGCGGCCGGCGCGGCGCACAAATGGGCACCTTCGATGTCGGCCATCCGGACGTATTGGAGTTCATTCGGGCCAAACGCGAGGACGGGCGCCTGCGCCAGTTCAACCTGTCGCTGCTGATCACTGACGAGTTCATGCAGGCTGTTATTAATGAGCAGGACTGGCAAGTCGCGTTCCCTGTGACCCAGAAAGAGGTTGATGACGAGGACCTCGATATCAGTGACGCCAGCCAGTTCGTCTGGCGCGAGTGGCCCGAGGCAGGTCATTACGTGACCGACCCGCAGGGGCTGGTGGCGTGCAAGATCTACAAGACGATGCCGGCGCGGCGCGTCTGGGACCTGATCATGGCCTCGACCTACGATTTCGCGGAGCCCGGCTTCGTGCTGATCGACAAGGTCAACGAGATGAACAACAACTGGTTCGAGGAGAACATCCGGGCCACCAATCCCTGCGGCGAGCAGCCGCTGCCGCCGTACGGCTCCTGCCTGCTGGGTTCGGTGAACCTGACGCGCTTTGTCGTGGATCCGTTCACCGACGATGCGCGCTTCGACTGGGACGCGTTCCGCAAGGTCGTCAAGGTGTTCACACGCATGCTCGACAATGTCGTCGAAATCAACGGTCTGCCATTGCCGCAGCAGCGCAACGAGATCCAGAGAAAGAGGCGGCACGGCATGGGCTTCCTGGGCCTCGGTTCGACCACGACGATGCTGTGCATGAAGTACGGCGACGAGGCCTCGGTCGCGTTCACCGAAGAGGTGGCGCGGCAGCTGGCCCTGGCCGGCTGGGAGGAAGCATTGGAGCTGGCCGAGGAAAAGGGTCCGGCACCGATCATGAACGAGCAATTCGAGGTCACCGAGGCGATGCTGCGCAAACGCCCGGAGATGCTGAAAGACGGCTACCAGGCAGGTGACAAGGTTGCCGGCCGAATCCTGCATGCGCGTTACAGCCGCTATATGCAGCGTATCGCTGCCGAAAACCCGGCGCTGGTTGACAAGCTGGCCGAAACAGGTGCGCGGTTCACGCATCACAGCTCAATAGCGCCGACCGGCACGATATCGCTGTCGCTGGCGAACAACGCGAGCAATGGCATCGAGCCGAGTTTTGCGCACCATTACTTCCGCAACGTCATCCGGCAGGGCAAGAAAACCAAGGAAAAAGTCGACGTGTTTTCTTTCGAACTGCTGGCTTACCGCGCGCTGGTGGATGCGGCAGCGATGCCGCCAGGCAGTGATGCCGACAGCGGCAACAGTCTGCCGGACTTCTTCATTACGGCGGAAGACGTCTCGCCGAAGGCGCACGTGGACATCCAGGCCGCGGCCCAGAAGTGGATCGACTCGTCGATTTCCAAGACAGCCAACGTGCCCACGGATTTTCCGTACGAAGACTTCAAGGACGTCTACCTGTATGCCTATGAGCAGGGGTTGAAGGGCTGTACGACCTTCCGGTTCAACCCGGAGGCATTCCAGGGCGTGCTGGTCAAGGAAAAGGACCTGAAGAATACCGTGTACACCTTTGAGCTGGCCGACGGTTCGACCGTTGAACTCAAGGGTGACGAAGAGATCGAATACGATGGCGAGGTTCACACCGCCGCCAATTTGTTCGACGCATTAAAAGAAGGCTACTACGGCAAGTTCTAGCCCCGGACAAGAGCAGGCAAGATGATCAAGATTGACGAAAAAATTGTAGGCTATGCAGTGTCGAAGCCGGAAGCTGCAAGCAAGACGGAAAAGCCCGAATACCGGCGCGAGGGCGGTGGCGACAGTGGTGCGGAAGTCATTCGCATGCACGAGAAGCTGGAGCGCCCGGAAGTCCTGGTCGGCTCGACCTACAAGGTCAAGACGCCGATGTCGGACCACGCAATGTACGTGACGATCAACGACATTGTCCTGAACCAGGGAACCGAGTTCGAGAAGCGCCGGCCGTTCGAGATTTTCATCAATTCCAAGAATCTCGATCACTACCAGTGGATTGTCGCACTGACTCGAATCATGTCAGCGGTATTCCGCAAGGGTGGTGACGTTGCGTTTCTCGTGGACGAACTGAAAGCGGTATTCGATCCGCGTGGCGGCTACTGGCAGCCGGGCGGCAAGTTCATGCCGTCGATCATCGCGGAGCTGGGTTATATCGTCGAGAAGCACCTCATTGCGATCGGCCTCCTCAGCCAGCCGGAGCTGGACGAGGCACAGAAGGAACTGATCGCGCAGAAACGCGCCGAGTTCGAAGAGGGCCAGAAACAGCAGGACGCTTTTTCCAGGAATGAGTACCCGGCCGGGGCGCAACTCTGCTCCAAGTGCAGCACAGCAGCAGTCATCATGATGGACGGCTGCAAGACCTGCCTGTCTTGCGGCGACTCGAAGTGCGGGTAGGCAATACGCGCGGCTAACTGCCGCCAGACCTGTGCGCATACTCTACAACCTGCTGACCTGGCTGCTGCAGATTCCGGTGGCGGCGTACTGGGTCGTGCGCGCGATTGGCAACCGTACCTATCGCCGGGGTTTCTGGCAGCGATTCGGCATCGGCTACCCGAATCTCTCGCATAGCATCTGGATCCACGCGGTGTCCGTCGGCGAGGTCCAGGCTGCGGCGCCACTCGTGCGCGAGGTTTTCAAACGCTTCCCGGGCCACCCGGTCCTGATGACGACCGTGACGCCGACCGGCGCCGCGCACGTCCGTGCGCTGTTCGGCGATGCGGTGACGCACTCCTATATACCGTTTGAACTGCCGCCCGCTGTCCGGCGCTTTTTCCGTCACGTCAAACCGGAACTTGCGCTGATCATGGAAACCGAGATCTGGCCAAACCTGTACCGGGGTTGCGGTATCCGCGAGATTCCCCTCGTGTTGGTCAGCGCCCGCATCTCACCGCGTTCGCTACAGGGCTACCGGCGCGTGCTGCCTCTGTTCAGGGAGACGCTCTCGCACGGCATCATAATCGCGGCACAGAGCAAGGCCGACGCGGACCGCTTCCGTGAACTCGGTGCCAGCTCGGTACGGACCTGGGTCATCGGCAATATCAAGTTCGATATCGCGCTGCCGCCAAACCTGGCTGGCGATGGCAGGCAACTGCGTGCAGACATGTTCGGCAATCGGCCCGTCTGGGTCGCGGCAAGTACGCACGAGGACGAGGAACAACAGGTACTGACGGCACACGCGAAATTGCAGGAACAGTTTCCCGATCTGCTGCTCATCCTGGTGCCGCGCCATCCGGAGCGTTTCGGCGAGGTGCGCAGACTGCTGGAACAGCGCCAGGTCCGGTTCGCCAGCCGCACGGCCGCGGATCGCTGCTCGCCGGCCACGAGCGTTTTCCTGCTCGATACGATGGGCGAGCTGCCGCTGTTCTATGCGGCCAGCGACATTGCTTTCGTTGGCGGCAGCCTCGTGCCGGTTGGCGGCCACAACCTGCTGGAACCGGCCGCGCTGGGCTTGCCTGTTGTCAGTGGCCCGAATGTGTTCAACGCCCAGGAAATCGCCGACATGTTTGTCGAGAAAGGGGCCTGTGAAATCGTGCGCAATGCCGACGAACTTGCCGGCGCGCTGGCCAGGTTGCTGGCCGATCCCGCGGCCGCGGCCGCGACCGGCAACCGCGGCCGCGACATTGTCGAGTCCAACCGCGGCTCGCTGCGAAAACTGATGGGTTTGCTGGAGCCGCTGATCAGCGACGCCTGACGCGCCAGCCGGTGACTTGCCGGCCTAGCTTTCTGCTTCCTGCCTTTCGCGGTCGGCGATTTTTTCCTCGGGCGTCTCGCGGTCCTCCAGCCACTGGTCAATGGCTTCGAGGTCCTGGATCTGCAACGTGCCCGCTGCCTGTTTCAGGCGCAGGTAGTTCATCAGGTAGTCGTAGCGCGCCTGGTAGTGCAGCGTGATGGCGCTGTACAACGAGAACTGCGAGTTCAGCACGTCAACGATCGTCCGCGTACCGACGTCGAAGCCCGCCTGGGTGGCTTCCAGTGCTGTGCGGCTGGATTTCACCGACTGGGCAAGCGCCTCGACACGACGCTTTTCGGATAACACGCCGAGATAGGCGTCACGCGTCTGCCGTTCCGTTTCGCGAGTAATGCGTTGCAGCACCTGCATTGACGCGCGATGCAGGTATACCGCCTCCTTTACACGCGAGCTGGTGCCGCCGCCGCTGAAAATCGGCAGGTTGAACTGGATGCCGATCGAGTCGGATGCGAGATCGGTGTCTGCAATTGTCGATATGCCACCGACGATGCGATCCGCATCGCGATCAAAGTCGCTCTTCCTGGCAACCAGGTCCAGCGACGGGTAATGGCCACTGCGCCGGAACGAGATTTCATCGCGCGCGAGCTGTTCGTCCAGGCGGCTGGCTACCAGCGCCAGGTTCTGGTCCAGCGCCAGGTCTACCCAGTCGATTTCGGCAGCCGGTTCCGGGTCGCGCAATGGCAGTTCTTCGCCAGGCGCATCCAGCTTGGCAACGTAGGTGCCGGTGATTTCGCGCAAACCTTCACGGGCGACGGCCAAGTTTCGTTTCGCCGCAATCTCGTCCGCGACAGCCTGGTCGTAGGCCGCCTGCGACTCCTGTACGTCAGTGATCGCGATCAGTCCGACCTCGAAACGCTGCTTGGCCTGTTCCAGCTGGCGCGAAATTGCCTGGCGATTGGCGTCCCGGGCTGTCAGCCGGTCTTCAGCGCCCAACACGTCGAAGTAGGCCTGGCCGACGCGAATGATCAGGTCCTGCTGGGCGGCTTCCCGATCGGCTTCTGCCTTGGCAACCAGCTTGTCGGCCCGACGCAACCCGACGATCTGGTCCCAGCGAAATATTGTCTGCCTGAGGTCGATCGACCATTGCGTGTCCTCGACCTCGTTCTTGGTGTACACCGACACCGGCAGTCCTGAACTGTCCTCGAAAATACTGGTACCGGATGATTCCAGGTCGTCAAAGCTGGCGTTTGCCTCGATTTGCGGCAAGTACAGGCTGCGGGCCTGCGGCTCGGCTTCCAGGGCGGCCAGTCGGCGCGCTTCGGCCTCGTGAATCCGCGGATCGCTTTGCAATGCCTGCTGGTAGACCTCGAGCAGCGACTCTGCCTGTGCCGGTGAAGCCAGGCCGAAAGCGGCGATAATGACGATTATCTGCTTGATATTCATAGGTTTATTCATCTTCTTACGTTTCGCGGCAACAAGCGCCAGGAGTGGAAAGACCGGGTGGTGTTATAGTGGACTATATCACTAAATCAGTCAACACCGGTTTGTCGCGTGCTGCAGATAGCATCCGGCACGCGGGCTGCTGTGTCTTTTTCGGGTTACCCCTTAGATGCAACAACCCCCCAAGTGGTTTCGTTTTCTAAAAAGAAAATTGTGCCGGCAGGCCGCCGTTGACCAGCGCCGGCAGATCGGTTTCGAACAGGCTGCGTGTCTGCCAGTCGTTCTCACCGGTGCGGGTGACCAGCCGGGCCTCCATGTTGGGTGAGGCGCCGACGACGACGAACAGTCGCCCGCCGGGGTTCAGTGCCATGACCAGGCGGGGATCGAAAACCTCGATAGACCCGGTCGCCGCGATCACATCGAACTCGCCTTCGGGCAGTTCCTGCGTCGCATCCATGATTTGCAGGTCGAAATTGGTTACGCCTGAATCTTCGAGGTTGGCGGCAGCCGCGGCCTGGAAATCTTCGTAAAGGTCGATGCTCGTCACTTCGCTGGCCAGGCAGCCGAGGCAGGCCGTGATAAAACCGCTGCCGGTGCCGATCTCCAGCGCCCTGTCCGTCGGCTGGATTGCCAGCGCCTGCAGCATGCGGCCTTCGACGTTGGGCGTCATCATCACCTGGCCGTGGGCCAGCGGCAGCTCTGTTTCAGCGAAAGCCAGCGCTTCGAGGCCGCTCGGCACAAACTGCTCGCGCGGCACGCGGCTCAGTACTTTCAGTATGTCAGCATCGAAAACTTCGACGGTGCGAACCTGTTGTTGCACCATCTGTTGTCGCGCGAGCTCAATGTTCATTCGTTGTGTCGCCTTATTATGGTGAATAGCAGCAGCCCATTGGCCTTGCTGGGATATGCTGCAAATTACCGGAGTCATTCGTCCTGCGAAGCCCTGGGATATTAGCGTTGGGCTTCGGCGTGGTCAGAGAATAATAAAAAAGTGTCGTCCATGAAAATTATTGTTGCGCTGTCGATCCTGCTCGGGTTGGCTGTGGCGGTCGGCATTGCCTTTGCATTGCAGAAGCGCCGCGCAAACCGCCGGATCGAGCGCATGAACAGGGAGATCGTCGAGGCCTCGGCGGACGCCTCGGTCGGCCGTCGCCTGACGGTGCCCAAGGACCCGGACGCCGCGCAGTTGGTGACGACGATCAACCGCCTGTTCGATGCGCTTGGCGAACGCGATGAGCAGATTCATGGTCGCGACCGGCTGTTTCGCGATTTCGCCCGGACGTTGCCCGAGATAGTCATCATCCATGACGAGAAGATTCTGCTGGCGAACGATTCCGCTGCCAGCCTGATCGGGCTGGAAGCCAGCCAGCTCGTCGGCCGGGAGATTGTCGACCTGGTCAAACCGGCCTACCGGGCGCTGTTTCGCAATACGATGGCCAAGCGGGCAGCCGGCGAAACGGTACCGCGACGCCTCGAGATTCAGCTGATCAACGGCAACGAGTCCGGGCTCTGGGTCGAGGCGCAGAGCTCCAATATCGTTTTTCACGGGCACCCGGCGATCCTGACGGTGGCGCGCGATGTGAGTCATCGCAAGAGCCTCGAGGTTTCGCTCAGCCGCAGCAAGCGGCAGGCACAGTATACGCTGGAGTCGATCGCGGAGGGCGTCATCACGACCGACAACGATGGCCGCATCGACTACATGAATATCGCGGCGGAACAACTTATCGGCGCCAATCGCGACGACGCCGCCGGGCACAAGATCGGCGAGTTGTTCACGCTCGTCGACGACGGGGACCGGCGGCCGCTGGGCGATCCTGTCGAGCGCTGCCTCGCCATGCGCCGGCGCGTCAATATGGGGCGCCGTGCCGTGATGGTCAGTGCTGATGGCGAGCACGAGCATTCGGTCGAGTTGTCCGCGTCGCCGATTCGCGGACCGGGCAGCAGCATTTCCGGATCGGTCGTTGTATTCCACGACGTCGGTGAGATTCGTGGCCTGACACGGCAAATGAGCTACCAGGCGACGCATGACCCGCTGACCGGCCTGATCAATCGTCGCGAGTTCGAGCGGCGGCTCGATGAGAGCATGGATACCGCGCACGCCGAAGAAGCAGTGCACATGCTGTTCTATATGGATCTCGATCGTTTCAAGGCCGTCAACGACAGCTGCGGTCACCTGGCGGGTGACAACATGCTGCGCGAGGTGGCGGGACTCATCAAGGACCAGGTACGCGACTCCGACTTCGTCGGCCGGTTGGGCGGTGATGAATTCGGTGCACTGTTAATCGGCTGCCCGATTGAAAAAGCAAGGCAGATCGCGACCGATATCTGCAATGCCATCGCCGATTACCGTTTCGTCTGGAAAGACAAGATCTTCAATATCGGCATTTCAATCGGCCTCGTCGAGATCAGCCATGTCAGCGGCTCATTGCAGGACGTTATGAGCGCGGCTGACTCGGCCTGTTACGTTGCCAAGCAGCAGGGCCGCGGCCAGGTGCATGTCTA
>JAUIDP010000036.1 GCA_030429005.1 Gammaproteobacteria bacterium
TTGATAACGAGCCCGAGGCTGCTGCCGTAGGTGGCGGCCTCGACAACGCGACCCAGTTCCTTTGCCTGCGCGGCACCTTCCGCATCGGCATAGGCGCCCGTGTGCAACTCCACGACCGGTGCGCCGGCAGCAGCCGCCGCATCGAGTTGTACGGGGTCAGGATCAATGAACAGCGACGTCCGAATGCCCGCATCCGCGAGTCGTGCACAGGCGGCCGAGACTTTTTCAAGATTGGTTGCGACGTCGAGGCCGCCTTCGGTGGTCAGTTCTTCACGCTTTTCCGGCACCAGGCAGACATCAGACGGTTGCACAGCCACCGCGATGCTGAGCATTTCGTCGGTCACCGCACATTCCAGATTCATATGTGTGCGCATCACTTCGATAATCGCATCGAGGTCGCCGTCCTGGATATGCCGCCGGTCTTCCCGCAAATGCACGGTAATGCTGTCCGCCCCCGCCTTTTCGACCAGCGGCACAGCTTCAGCAGGGCGCGGGTACGGCGTACCCCGCGCCTGCCGCAAGGTCGCGACGTGATCGATGTTGACCCCGAGATAGAGCGGATTGGCAAGCATAGCGGTGTATTCTAGCTTGCAGAGCCTCGTTGTCGATGCAATTCGAGAAGTACCTTGCGGCTTTTGAGCTCTTTGCCGCCAAGATGAAATCCGACGACTTCGCGCAACAGGCGGTTCGCGGCCTTGAGTACAGCAGCATCTTCAAACTCCTGGTTCGCAATTCCGCTGAGGATTGCACCTGAAAACACCAGCGATCCGCTGCTGCGAGCCACCCTGACCGGCCCCTGCTCGAAGCGAAACTCGTAGTTCTGTTCGGCCTGCAGGGGTTGGTGCGACTCGGCCTCGTGCTCCAGGTTCAGCGCATAACCCAGTTGCCGGAGCAGCTCGATCTCGAACTGCCGTACACAGGGCGCGACGCTGCCGTTCGCGCACAGGGCATTCACAGTCTGCACATACAGGTCATATATTTCCGGCTGCGGGTCGTGCCGGTGCAGAAAATGCAGCAACAGCTCGTTGACGTAGTATCCGGCCAGCAGTGCGTCACCATTCAGCTGTACGGGTCCGCCCCCCATTTCAGCGCCCGTCAACGTGCCCAGGTCCGATCGCTGTACCCAGGAAACGGACAGCGGCAGAAATGGCCGCAAGATGCCGCGCAACCTGGACTTCTGGCCGCGACTGCCCCTGGCTACCAGGGCCAGTCGCCCGTGCTCACGGCTGATGATGTCGAGAATCTGGCTCGTATCACGAAACGGGCGGTGGTGCAGGATGAAAGCCGCTTGCTGTTCTACGCGCACATCCGTTCACTCGTAGCCAAGTCGCAGCAGGTCCTGTTCGCTGTCCGACCAGTTGTCCTTGACCTTTACCCACAGCTCGAGGTGCACCCTCGAATCCAGCTGGTCGCACAGGTCCAGGCGAGCCGACTGGCCAACGCGCTTCAGTACCTGGCCGCCCTTGCCAACGACGATGCCCTTGTGGTTTTCGCGATCGACGAGTATCACCGCATCGATCGACACGCGATCCGCCGCCACCGCGTAGCGCTCGATCTGAACTGTCAGTCCGTACGGTACTTCCTGGTGCAACATCTCGGTCAGCTTCTCACGAATGACTTCGGCCGCCAGGAATTCCTTGCTGCGATCCGTGTGCATGTCTTCCGGAAACAGCGGCGGTGACTCTGGCAGGTAATTCGGAATGACCTGCAGCAGTTCCTTCAAATTGTCCTTTTTCAGCGCGGATATCGGGAAGATTTCCGCAAACTCGCGTCGGGCGGATAATTCGCCGATCGCCGCCAGCAGGCGCTCCTTTGGCTGGACCCGGTCTACCTTGTTCAACAAGGCGATGACCGGCGCTTCGACTGATTGCAACCGCTGCAATACGTCCTGGTCTTCGTCGGTCCACCGTGTTGCCTCGCAGACGAACAACACAACATCGGCATCAGCGAGCGCGTTGGCGGCTGTGCGATTCATCAGGCGATTCATTGCACGGCTTGCCTTGCGGTGAATGCCGGGTGTGTCGACGAAAACGATCTGGTTATCGCTATCGGTATGCACAGCAAGAATTCTGTGTCGCGTGGTTTGCGGCTTGTTGGTAACGATGCTGATCTTGCGCCCCATGATGGCGTTGATCAGCGTTGACTTGCCGACATTGGGCCGCCCGATCACCGCGGCAAATCCGCAACGTGTTGTCATTCGCCTTGTATATCCTCGCCCAGCATCGCCAGCATTTTCATCGCAGCATCCTGCTCGGCCTTGCGCCGCGACGTGCCGCCGCCAATTGCCGTTTCGGCACCGCTCTTGATACTGCACTGCACTTCAAAGTGTTGATTGTGAGACTTTCCGGTGACGCCGAGCAAGCGGTATTCCGGCAGTGCCATCCCGCGCGCCTGCAGCCATTCCTGCAAGCGGGTCTTCGGGTCGCGCAGTTCGTCGATCGACGGGAACTCGACCAGCCGCTTGCCGAACACGTGGCGGATTACGTCCGCAGCGGCAACGTATCCTGAATCGAGGAAAACTGCACCGAATATTGCCTCTAGCGTATCGGCCAGGATGGAGTTCCTACGGTGCCCACCGGACTTGCGTTCCCCGCCGCCGAGGACCAGGAAGTCCCCGACGCCAAGCTCCGTTGCCAGTCGTGCCAGCGATGTTTTCTTGACGAGCGAAGCCCGCAGCTTGCTCAGGTCCCCTTCCGAAGCATCTGGCAACGCCTGGTAGATCGTGTCGGAAACGACGAAGTCCAGGATTGCATCACCCAGGAATTCGAGCCGTTCGTTATTTGCCCCGACAGCGCTTCGATGTGTCAGCGCTTGCTGCAGCAATTGCACGTCATTGAATTCGTAGCCGAGCGTGTCGGCCAACCAGATCGATGCTTTTGTCGTCACAGACTTCAGCGACGCACAACGACTGTCTTGTCGAAATGTACCGTGAACGAGATGTTGTTGATGAAAGGCGTGGTGTGGTCGTAGACCGCAGACACTTCCAGGCCGCCGTCAACCGCCGTAACCTTGACGTCCCGGTAGGTAATCTGACTGACACTTTCCACGTCGAAGCGGCGAGATATGGAGCGGCGCAATGCGGCACTGTTGGCGTTCTGGCCTTCGAACTCATCGACCACACCCTCGATAACACCGACGACTTTCATGTAATTCAGGTACACGGGCGTCAGCCGCATCATGGCAAATGCAAATATCCCGATGAATGCGACTAGGATTATCAGGCCGAGCGTCGTCATACCCGCCTGGCGCCGCGCCAGGCGCTGAGAAAGCCTTCTGTTCAGTCGTCCGGATTCTTGCATCATTACGGTACCGCGAGCTGCGGTCTCCATGGCCGATTACCCAAGATTTAACGTAATTTTAAAGGCCTTTTCAGTGACTTGCACCACATTATTGAATCTTGTTGCCGATCCGGTCCCAGCGCGGCCACGAGAGCCCGTCCATGTGCATCCAGATGCGCACGGCTTCGCCGACCAGGTGCGTTTCCGGGATGTAACCGATGTAGCGGCTGTCGCGGCTATTGTCCCGGTTGTCGCCAACGACAAAGAAATGCCCTTCCGGCACGACATACTCCCCATCGCTCTCGGTATTGTGTTCCCGGGTGATCAGGATCTCATGGCTGCGCTCGCCGAGTTGTTCGACGAACCGCGGGTCGTTTCGGCCTGCATGCGGATGGGCCCGCAGGTCCATCAACTCGCCATTGATCGTAAGGCGATGGTTGCTGTAATTGACAACATCTCCGGGCAAGCCAACGACGCGCTTGATGTAGTTGATACTCGGGTCACTTGGCAGCCGAAACACAATGACGTCGCCGCGCTCAGGGCTGCCGGTTTCGATGATCCTGGTTTCGGTCACCGGCAGTCGCAGCCCGTAGGAATATTTCTTGACGAATATGAAGTCGCCCTGCAGCAAGGTAGGCATCATCGAGCCGGAAGGAATTCTGAACGGTTCGAAAACAAAGGACCGGATTACCAGGACGAATAACAGGACCGGGAAAAACGACCGCGAATACTCGACGAGCGTCAGCAGGCCCATCGACGCCCCGCGCTTTGTACTGGTTCGCCAGACGAGCTTGTCCAGCGCGACGATGGCGCCGGTAAACAATGTCAACAGCGTAAGAATCAATGCCAGGTTAATACTCAAATTCCAACTCTCACTTATCTACTTTCAGGACCGCGAGGAATGCCTCCTGCGGAATGTCGACCGATCCTACCTGTTTCATTCGGCGCTTGCCGGCCTTTTGTTTTTCGAGCAATTTGCGCTTTCGCGAGACATCGCCGCCATAGCATTTTGCTGTCACGTTCTTGCGCAATGCCTTCACAGAGCTGCGAGCGATGATCTGGCTGCCTATTGCTGCCTGGATAGCAATCTCGAACATCTGTCTTGGAATCAGTTCGCGCATCCTTTCAACCAGTTCACGGCCGCGTCGCTGTGCCTGGTCCCGGTGCACGATGATTGACAGCGCATCGACACGTTCCTTGTTGATCAGCACATCCAGCCGCACGAGGTTTGCTGTCTCGAAGCGCTCGAAATGATAGTCAAATGACGCGAAGCCACGACTCACCGATTTCAAGCGATCGAAGAAGTCGAGGACGACCTCGGCCAGCGGCATCTCGTACTCGAGCGACACCTGGCTGCCAAGGTAGCGCATCTGTTTCTGCACACCGCGTTTTTCGACGCACAGTTTGATCACCGCACCAACGTACTTCTCGGGCACGAGTATGTTTGCCCCGATAATCGGTTCGCGCAACTCGGCAATTTCGTTCACCGGCGGCAGCTTGGACGGATTGTCGACGTGTACCACGGCACCGTTCGTATCCACGATCTCGAAGACGACAGTTGGCGCCGTCGTTATCAGCTCAAGGTCGTATTCACGCTCCAGTCGCTCCTGCACGATTTCCATGTGCAGCATGCCCAGGAAACCACAACGAAAACCAAAGCCCAGCGCCACCGACGTCTCCGGCTCGAAATGCAATGCCGCATCGTTCAGGCGCAATTTTTGCAGCGCCTCGCGAAAGTTTTCGTAGTCATCCGAGGAAATCGGGAACAGGCCGGCGAATACCCGTGGCTGGACCTGCTTGAACCCGGGCAGCGGTTTGGCGCACCGCTCGTTGGTCAATGTCAGCGTATCACCGACCGGTGCGCCGTAAATATCCTTGATGCCGGCGATGACGTAACCTACGGTACCGGTGTCGAGCAGGTCCCGGTCAACCATCTTCGGATTGAATACGCCGATCCTGTCGGCCTGGTGAGAAGCACCCGTCGACATTACGGTGATCTTGCTGCGTTTCGGCAACTTGCCGTTGACAACGCGCACCAGTGACACGACCCCGACGTAATTGTCGAACCACGAATCGATGATCAATGCCTGCAACGGGCCGTCCGGATTGCCTGCCGGCGGCGGTATTCGCTGTACGATCGCCTCGAGGAGCTCCGGCACGCCGGCGCCGGTCTTGGCACTCACGTCAACGGACTCGGACGCATCGATGCCGATGATGTCTTCGATCTCCGCCCGCACACGCTCCGGCTCTGCCGCGGGAAGGTCGATCTTGTTCAGGACCGGCAGCACTTCGAGGCCCTGGTCGATCGCCGTTGTGCAGTTCGCTACGCTTTGTGCTTCGACACCTTGTGCTGCGTCCACTACCAGCAGTGCTCCCTCGCAGGCGGCCAGGGAGCGCGAGACTTCGTAGGAGAAATCAACATGGCCCGGCGTGTCGATAAAGTTGAGCTGGTAGGTCTCGCCATCGTTAGCCTTGTAATCGAGCGAAACACTGGCCGCCTTGATCGTGATGCCGCGCTCCCGCTCGAGGTCCATGGAATCCAGTACCTGCTCCGCCATTTCGCGATTGGTCAGGCCGCCGCAATGCTGGATGAAACGATCAGCCAGCGTCGACTTGCCGTGGTCGATATGCGCGATAATTGAGAAATTTCGAATGTGCTTCATCAGGGGTCGGTGCTCAGAATCCTGGCCAGTGCGTTGCGGTCGAGATGATACTGGCAGATGACCTTGCCGTCATACTTGACGACCGGAACCCGCGTGTCGTATGCCTCGCGCCACTCGCTGTGTGAATCGATGTCACGGACTTCAACGTCCATCCGCCCACGACTCAGCTCGAGTAATTCCTCGATCAGCACCTCGCACAAGTGGCAGCCGCGCCGGCTGTAAACCTCGATCGCCGCCACGTTATAGCCTTTTGTCGGCGTACGGCACGAAATTCTGCAGGCAGTCAGCCCTCTGCAAACGCCAGCGGCCTGCCGCCAGGCCGACAAGCAGGCCGGCGATCGCAAAGCCGGCCGCAGCCGGGTCACCGAGCCGCATGATGAACGCGAGCGCCGCGCCGGCGAGTGCACCGCCGAGCGGCAAACCATAGGCCAACCAGGCCGCCGCAAGCAGATTCGTCCCGGCCAGGTGCAACCGCACCTTGTCGCCGACAGCGAGCGCCGCTTCCGGTCCGACCACTGCCTCGATCACGCCGCCCGTTCTGCGGCTGCCCAGCAGCCCGGCACCGCAGCCTTTGCCGGACGCGCAACGCGCGCAAACCACGCCGCCGTCGACTTCAACGGCGACCCGCTGGCCGGCTGGCGTTGCGTATACTGACCGGATTGTGCCTGCAGGATTGTCCATCGCTGCGGATGATATCCCGAATTGCAGCGCGGAGCTGCGTTACTTCGGCTGCATCGAGCGCGCGATGAGTTCGGCCGTCGCCGGGGGCACCTCGCCGACCGCGGTTACACGAAATTCGCCATGCGTGACGCTGTAGGAATTGGCCGCGCCAGCCTTGGCGCTGTGCGGCTCCCGGGAATCGCCGGCCGGCTCGATAAAGACCGACACGTTGGCCAGCCCGTCACTGATCATCATGTGGATGACCTGCCGGGTTTCGCCGTCCGAAACCTCCGCATGCGACCGCGTTATACGAAAACCGGCGGGCAATCCGGTGCTGACCCAGTCCGTTTCTACTGCAACTTTGCTGACATCGCGATTTTGCGAATACCAGCGAAAATCGCCAATGTCGATCGACGGTTCCAGTTGCTCGGCGCCAATCTCCTGGCCTAGCCGAATGTCCGCAAATTTGACCTGCTCGATGGCAGCGCCGTTGCCATCCATCAACTTGGTCTGCAACGGAAAGGCGGTTTCCTGGTCAAGCCACAAACGATGGCCATAGCGAAAATTGTCATGTGGCCGGATCGCCAGCATCACGGCCTTGCGTCCGGCAATTCTTTCAAGCCGGACGACGGAAACGTCATATTCACTGCCGAAGCGGATGTCGCTCGACGGCAGCGTGGAAAACAGTGTGCTCTGGTCGTCCCATTCCTCCACGAGAACCGATTGTCGATCCGGGAGAATGCAATGGACTTCGTTGCCGTTGCGAATGATCTCCATGCCACTGCCTTCCTGGACGATCACTTTTTCGCGAATGACGCCATCGCTGACGGTGTGCACGACTTTCAGCGCTTCCGAGTTGCCGTTCTGGATGCGCACCACCGTGCCGTCGTAGTTGGTCGTCTGCACCGCCTGCGCCATGCGCTGCAGCCAGTCACCCGGCGATTCGTCGTCGGCAAACGCGCTCGATACTGCCAGCGCACAGCTCAGAACCGCAGCGCTCGCAAAAAGTTTCATTCGGTCCTGGCTTCCGCGGGCGATTCTTCGCCGGACGTTGCGCGGGCATCTTCCTCGCCCGGCGGCGCAATTTCTTCGGCATCAGCACCCACTTCGGCGCTGACGCGGCGGAAGTCGAAGCTGTTATTGCCTACCTCGGACGAAAACTCGCTGTGACGCTGAAAATAGTCGATCTCGGGGACCGTATACGAATCGTCGGTCAACCCTTCTGCGACGGCGGGAGCAGCCGGGTCGACACCGATTGCAGGATCCCGGGCAAGCTGCTGCAGGCCGAAAATCGCTGCGATAGCGACGGTCGCGGCAATCGCAAACCCGGCCACCGGGCGCCCGTAACGGCGCACGGCTGGCTCAACGTCCTGCAGTTCGCCTTCGTCCAGCCGATCGTCAAGCGCTGCGGCGATCCGACCGCGCAGGTTGCCGGTTGCGGAAAGACTGCCCTGGCCACGCATCGCGCGCCCGATCGCAAAATATTCCGCCGCCTGTTGCCGAAGCTCCGTATCCTGGCTCAGCCTGCGCACCAGCAGTTGTGCTTCTGCATCCGGCAATTCGCCGTCCACGAAAGCAGAAATCTGCATTTTTATCCCTTCATTCATCGTTTCCCGCCTGTTTAACGTATTAAGGTCCCGACCTTCTTGCCTATGGCGTCGCGGGCCCTGAAAATTCTCGAGCGCACTGTACCGACCGGGCAATCCATCGTCTGTGCAATCTCTTCATAACTCATACCGTCCAGCTCCCGAAGAACGATCGCAGTCCGCAAATCGTCCGGCAGTGACTGGATCGCCTTTTCCAGTGTTTCCTGCAATTCCTGGCTCAGCGATACCGCCTCTGGTGTATCGGTCTCCTTCAACTTGGCATGCAGGCCATACTGGTCCGGGTCCTGCAGGTCCAGCTCAATGTCCGACGGCCGCCGCCTGAGCGCCGCCAGGTGATTCTTGGCCGTATTCACAGCAATGCGGTACAGCCACGTATAAAAAGCGCTGTCGCCGCGAAACCTGGGCAGCGCCCGGTAGGCCTTGATAAAGGCTTCCTGGCTGATATCCAACGCTGTTTCCGGATCACGCACATATCGCATCACCAGGTTGACAATCTTGTGCTCGTACTTGAGCACCAGCAGGTCGAACGCGCCTTTGTCGCCCTTTTGCACACGTTTGACCAGTTCCTTGTCGGTCGACTCATTCGACATACGGCTGTGTCCTGGCATCATCGAGGCACAACCGCTCGACACCGGGATAGACCGGCAGGACTACTGAAAGTTCTCTCGAAAAGCCCTTATACGAATGCATTATGTGACACGGTTCCCGGAGGCGCTCAAAGTGGCCCGAATGCGGCATGGTAGCAGCTTCACGAGCCGCTTCCCAAGGACTCCGGACTCGCTGGCGGGCGTTTCGGCAGGTGCCGCCAGATGACCTGGAAGCGGCGCCAGTCCTCGTTGTCACGGACATCGCCGCGCAGCAACTCGGCATGTTTGCGGCCGTTGGCGAGCCGTAGCCTGACCCATGCCACCCGCTCGAGGACCACAGAGTCCCTGCCGAGCGTTGCCGGCAGCCAGGTACGGCCCGGTGCCCGTATTGCCACGCTGCCATCGGCGTGAACGCGGATTCGCTGCAAGCGTGCCTCAGCGACCTGTCGCCGGCGGTGTACAGCGACGAGATAGCCCACCCAGCCGCCAACGGCCAGCCACCGTAATATCGGATCGACCGGCAGGTTGCCGAGCACCCAGGCGCCGGCCAGCAGCGAGACCAGGCTGGACGACGCGACGAGGCGACGCAGACAGGAGTCAGGATGCAGCTCTGCGGCGTATTTTCCGGATGACACCCTGCAACTCCGCCGGCGGCTCGTATTGTTGTAACAGGTAGCCGATCAGCTCCGGGTCGGACAGCGCCAAAAGTGCCTCGAACGCGTGCTTTTCCTGCTCGCCGGCCTGGTCGTAATTACCGTCGAGGTAACGGAGCAGGAGCTCGTCGAGCTCGCGCATTCCGCGCCGGCACTGCCAGCGAAGTTGTGGCATCAGATGCGGCGCTTGGCGAGCATTTTCTTGGTTTCTGCGATCGCCCTGGCCGGGTTGAGATGTTTCGGACAGGTCTGCGTGCAATTCATGATTGTGTGACAGCGATACAGTTTGAACGAGTCATCGAGCGCATCCAGCCGTTCGTCCCTGGCTTCGTCGCGGCTGTCAACCAGCCAGCGGTAGGCGGCCAGCAAGGCCGCCGGACCAAGATATTTGTCGCTGTTCCACCAGTAGCTCGGGCAACTGGTCGAACAACAGGCACACAGAATGCAGGCCGCCGGTTCGTCGATCAGTTCCTGGTCTTCCTTGCTTTGCAACCGTTCGTGCTTGTCGGGCGCCGGCGTCGTCGTCTGCAGCCAGGGCTTGATGGCCGCGTACTGGGCGTAGAAGTTGGTCAGGTCCGGCACGAGATCCTTGACGACCGGCATGTGTGGCAACGGATAGATGCGGACCTCACCGGGACTGGCGTCAATGGCCCGCGTACAGGCCAGCGTATTGCCGCCGTCAATATTCATGGCGCAGGACCCGCAGATACCCTCGCGGCAGGAACGCCGGAACGTCAGCGTGGGATCGATTTCGTTCTTGATCTTGATCAGCGCATCGAGAACCATCGGACCGCAGCTATCGAGGTCGACCTCGTAGGTGTCGATACTCGGGTTCTCCGCGCTATCCGGGTCGTAGCGATAAATCGCAAACTGGCGTGTATTCGATGCCCCGGCCGGCGCTGAGAAGTGGCGCCCCTTGCGAATTCTCGAATTTGCAGGAAGTCTGAATTCAGCCAAACTGGTGTCCTCTAGTAGACCCGTGCCTTGGGCGGGATTGCATCCACTTCATCCGTCAACGTCTCCTGGTGAACGGGACGATAATCGAAGCGCACGTCGCCGGCCTCGCTCACCCAGGACAGGGTGTGTTTCATCCAGTTCACATCGTCCCGGTCCGGAAAATCCTCGCGGGCATGCGCCCCGCGACTTTCCAGGCGATTCGCCGCCGACTGTATCGTAGCGGTTGCGTTCAGCATCAGGTTCTCCAGCTCCATCGTCTCGACCAGGTCGGTATTCCAGATCAGCGAGCGGTCGCTCACCTTGATGTCCGGCAAGGTTGTGAACGTGGCCTTGAGCTGCTCGACCCCCTCCGCAAGGGTGTCGCCAGTCCGGAAAACGGCAGCATGGCTTTGCATGATTTTTTGCATCTCGAGCCGGATTTCAGCCGTCGAGCGGGAACCGTTGGCGTTCCGCAGCCGGTCGATACGCTCTACGCTGTTGGTCCCGGCATCTGCCGCGAACGGTGCGTGCGGCGCGCCAGGCGTCATCGTTTCGGCACAGAAATGCGCGGCCGACCGGCCGAATACCACGAGGTCGAGCAGCGAGTTCGATCCGAGCCGGTTGGCGCCGTGAACCGAGACACAAGCCGCCTCACCGACAGCCATCAGGCCGGGCACAATCGATTCCGGGTCGCCATCCTTGCTGGTGATGACCTGGCCGTTAAAGTTCGCCGGAACGCCACCCATGTTGTAGTGAACGGTCGGCAGCACCGGTATCGGCTCGCGGTTGACGTCCACACCGGCGAAGATACGCGCCGATTCGGCGATGCCGGGCAGTCGCTCGTCGATGACCTCCGGACCGAGGTGCTCGAGGTGCAGGTGAATATGATCCTTTTCGGCGCCGACGCCACGGCCTTCGCGAATTTCGATGGTCATCGAGCGGCTGACTACGTCGCGCGAGGCAAGGTCTTTCGCGCTGGGCGCGTAGCGTTCCATGAAACGCTCACCATCTGCGTTCGTCAGGTAGCCGCCTTCGCCACGTGACCCTTCGGTGATCAGGCAGCCAGCACCGTAGATACCGGTCGGGTGAAACTGTACGAACTCCATATCCTGTGTCGGCAGCCCGGCTCGCATCACCATGGCATTGCCGTCACCGGTACAGGTGTGCGCAGACGTACAGGAGAAATATGCCCGGCCATAGCCGCCGGTCGCAAGAATAACCTGGTGTGAGCGGAATCGGTGCAGCCGCCCGGTCGCAAGATCGATGGCGACGACACCGCGACAGGCATCATCTTCCATGATCAGATCGACAGCAAAGTACTCGATAAAAAACTCGGCTTCGTGTTTCAGCGATTGCTGGTACAGCGTATGCAACATCGCGTGACCGGTGCGATCTGCCGCAGCGCAGGTCCGTTGCGCAGTACCCTCGCCGAAACGCGTCGTCATGCCACCGAAAGGCCGCTGGTAGATCTTGCCGTCTTCCGTCCGTGAAAACGGAACACCGTAGTGCTCCAGTTCGATGATGGCGTCCGGCGCTTCCTTGCACATGTACTCGATCGCGTCCTGGTCGCCGAGCCAGTCCGACCCTTTAACGGTGTCGTACATGTGCCAGCGCCAGTCGTCTTCGCCCATGTTACCGAGTGCCGCGCTGATGCCGCCCTGTGCCGCCACCGTATGGCTGCGCGTCGGGAAGACCTTTGTGACACAGGCCGTTTTGAAGTTCTCGTGCGCAAGGCCGAAGGTCGCACGCAGGCCGGCGCCGCCTGCCCCTATGACAACGACGTCATAGTCATGATCGATAAAGTCGTAGTCACTCATGCGCCGAACCCGATTTCATACGTTTTGTAGAGACACAAAATACCGACTGCGAGATGCACTGCCCGCGACAGCAGCAACGAGAACCAGCCCAGACGCGGTGCGTGCACGTAATCCTCGATGACGACCTGCACGCCGAGGTAGGAATGGTAGGCAATCGCGGCGCACAACAACCCGAACATCGCCGCATGCAAGGGCCGGGACAGGAAGCCGACAACGACCTGGTGCTGCATGCTGTCGAGATTCAGCAGCGACCACAGGAACCACAGCCCGAGAACCAGCACGATGACGGCAGACACCCGCTGGTGGATGAAATGCCGCGTCGCCGAGCCGCTCACAACAACACCCAGTAGCCGGCCGTCATCGCGATCGCAAACACCAGCGCAAACCACGCTGACGCATTTGCCTGGCTTTTCTCGAATCCGCGGCCGCTATCCCAGAAAAGGTGCCGCACACCGTTGGCGAGATGCAGGAAGAACGCGAAACTCCAGCCGATCAACAACAACCTGCCCGGCAGGCTGGACAACAACGCCAGCACATCGGCATACGCGTCGGCGCCGGCCGCGATGGCATACAGCCACCAGGCGAGCACGAAAAGGCCAACCGACATTGCCACACCGGTGATCCGGTGCAGTATCGAAAGCGTCATTGTGACAGGCCAGCGGTAGATCGAAAGATGTGGTGATAGAGGCCTTTCAGTATTGCTCATAAAGCTCTGTTTTCACTGAGTTATTATTCAGAAATCTATGCAACGACCGGCTTTCTCCCAGTCACCGTAACGGGTCGGGTCCGGACCGTCCCGCCCGCCAATTTCGCGCGGTTTTTCGGGCTCGGACTGCTCATCAAGCTCGTCTTTTTCGGTATCCTTCTCGGCCATGGCGAAAGTATGCCAGACACAGGATCAATATGTCAGAGTTCGACTACTCAACCATTGCCGTCAGCGGTGCCGACGCCTTCGAATTTCTGCAGGCACAGCTCGCAACCGACCTGACACGCGTCGCGAATCCGGATGAAGATTTCGACCGGCCGGCTAACACCATGCAGCGCTCGGCCTGGTGCAACCCGAAAGGCCGTGTCATCTGCACACCGACGATCGGCAAGTCGGCGGACGGTTTTGTATTGTCTCTGCCGGCTGACCTTGCCGACAGCGTGCTGCAGCGCCTGACGATGTTTCGCTTCCGGTCGAAGGTCAACTTCGAACTCGCGGGCGGACTCGCATCGGACGCCGCTACCGAGTTGAAAAAAATCCAGGCCGGAATCCCCGAGATCGCACAGGCGCAGACCGAAAAATTCACACCGCATATGCTGAATCTGGACCTGCTTGGCATGGTCAGCCTCGACAAAGGCTGTTACCCGGGCCAGGAGATTGTCGCACGTACCCACTACCGGGGCGCCAGCAGGCGGCGCTGCCTGCGCTTTGCCTGCGATGCTGTGGTGCAACCCGGCGACAAGATCGCGGATGAGCACCGCGAAATCGGGGAAGTCGTCAATGCGATCGGCGGCGAGATGCTTGCTGTCGTGCCGCTGGCTGCTGTCGGCACGCCGCTCTTCACGGGCCGACAGCCGTTGACCCGGTTGGAACTGCCGTACGCGTTCTAGTCGAATACTTCGGGGCGCATGTGTGGAAACAGCAGCACATCACGGATCGACGCGGAGTCGGTCAGTAACATAACCAGGCGATCGATACCGATGCCGATGCCGGCCGTCGGCGGCATACCGTATTCCAGCGCACGAATGTAGTCATGGTCGAAGGCCATCGCCTCATCATCGCCAGACTCCCGATCGGCCACTTGCGCATTGAATCGCTCTGCCTGGTCTTCCGGATCGTTCAGTTCGGAAAACCCATTCGCGATCTCCCGGCCCGCGATGAAGAATTCGAAACGGTCGGTGACGAACGGGTCGTCGTCGTTGCGTCGCGACAGCGGCGACACCTCGGTCGGGTACTGCGTGATAAACGTCGGTTTGCGCAAATTGTTCTCGCAGGTCTTGTCGAAGATCTCGATCTGCAGTTTGCCGGCGCCGTAGCTTTCCTTGACGGGGATGCCTAATTCCGCGCAAATGCCAGCGAGATACTCGCGGTCTCGCAGCTTGCCCTCGTCCAGTTCCGGGTTGAACCTGCGAATGATCTCTTCGACAGTGTACCGCTCAAATGGCTGGCTGAAGTCGAACTCCTCGCCCTGGTAATTCACTTTGGATGTTCCCAGTATTGAGTCCGCCATGCCGTGCATCAGGGCCTCGACCATTTCAATCAGGTCTTCGTAGTCGGCATAGGCGCGGTACAGCTCCAGCATCGTGAACTCGGGGTTGTGCTGGGTTGAGACGCCCTCGTTGCGAAAATTGCGGTTGATTTCGTAAACGCGTTCCAGGCCGCCCACGATCAGCCGTTTGAGATTCAGCTCCGGCGCAATGCGCAAATACAGCGACATGTCCAGCGCGTTGTGGTGCGTCGTGAACGGTCGTGCGACCGCACCGCCCTGCGTCGTCTGCATCATCGGCGTCTCGACCTCCAGGAAATCCTGTGCATCGAGGAATGCGCGTATGTAGGCAACGACCGCTGAGCGTGTTCGAAAAACGTTGCGGCTTTGCTCGTTGACGATCAGGTCGACGTAGCGTTGCCGGTAACGAGTCTCCTGGTCGGCGAGCCCGTGAAACTTTTCCGGTAGCGGGCGCAAAGACTTCGTAACCAGGCGCACTTCGTCCGCCAGTATCGTCAGCTCTCCGGTCTTGGTGCGAAACAAAGCACCTTGTGCGGCCACGATATCGCCCACGTCCCATTTTTTGAAACCCTGGTAAACACCATCCGGCAGGTGGTCGCGCTCGAGCCGCACCTGTATTTGCCCCGAGCGATCCTGCAGCTTGATGAAGCTGGCCTTGCCCATGACGCGTTTGACCATCATCCTGCCGGCGACGGCTACGACGATATTCTCCTGTTTCAGCCGTTCGTCATCGTGGTCCTCGAATGTGAGTTGCAATTCCTCGGCCAGCGCGTTGCGCCGCACGTCATTCGGGTAGGCGTTGCCCTGCTGCCGCAATTCGGCCAACTTCCGGCGCCTCTCGGCGATTAGCTTGCTTTCGTCTGCTGTCTGGTCGTTGCTCACGCGTCTATAGTCCCTGCTTCAGGCTGGCCTCGATAAAATCATCCAGTCCACCATCCAATACGGCTTGAGTGTTACCGGTTTCGACGCCGGTACGCAAATCCTTGATACGACTCTGGTCGAGAACGTAATTGCGAATCTGGCTGCCCCAGCCCACATCTGCCTTGCCGTCTTCGACCGCCGATGCCTGTGCGCGCCGCTCCTGCAACTCCAGTTCGTAAAGCTTTGCTTTGAGCTGGTTCATTGCCTGCGCCTTGTTCTTGTGTTGCGAACGGTCATTCTGGCACTGCACAACGGTATTCGTCGGCAAATGCGTTATGCGCACGGCCGATTCGGTGCGATTGACGTGCTGGCCGCCGGCGCCACTTGCCCGGTAGACATCGATGCGTAAATCCGACGGGTCAATCTCGATGTCGATATCGTCGTCCACCTCGGGAGAGACGAATACGGAAGCAAACGAAGTGTGCCGCCGGTTACCTGAGTCGAACGGCGACTTGCGTACCAGGCGATGGACGCCGGTCTCCGAGCGCAACCAGCCGTAGGCGTACTCTCCGACCACGTGTACCGTGGCACTTTTTATTCCGGCGACTTCGCCTTCGGACGCTTCGATAATCTCCGCCTTGAACTCATGCGCCTCTGCCCACCGCAGGTACATACGCAGGATCATCTCTGCCCAGTCCTGCGCTTCTGTCCCGCCAGCCCCCGACTGAATGTCGAGATACGCATTGTTGGCATCCATTTCGCCGGCAAACATGCGCCGAAACTCCAGGCCCGCAAGACGCTGTTCAAACTGATCCAGGTCACTGACGACTTCATCGACGGTTCCGGTATCGTCTTCAGCGACTGCCAGTTCGAGCAATTCACCCGCGTCATTCAGGCCAGTCGTCAATGCATCCAGGGTTTCGACGACCTGTTCCAGTGCCGCACGCTCCTGCCCGAGCGCCTGGGCGCGGTCAGGTTCGTTCCAGACATCCGGTTGTTCCAGTTCGCGTTGAACTTCGGTCAGGCGTTCTGCCTTGCCGTCGTAGTCAAAGATACCCCCTCAACGCAGTTACGCGTTCAGAAAGGTCGACTATTGACTGTTTTATCGAGCTCGTTTCCATAGGCGCGCGATCTTATCACGCACTGCCATCATGCAAAGCGCTTATTTGCTCGACGATCAATTGCGGCGTTTCACGCCCGCGAAACTCGTTGACGTCGAGCCGGTAGGCAAGCTGCACGACCCCCCGGTAGGCGGGTCCCGCCTGGTTGAATGCAATTGCATCGACAACATCGCCGCCATCTGCAGCGTGTACTCGCAGCTTCAAATGATTGTCGCCGACCGTGCGCTGTTCGACGACAGCAAAGTCGCCACTCCAGAGCGGCTCTTCGAAGCCGGAGCCCCATGGACCGGCCGCTCGCAATGACTTCGCAAAGTCCAGGCTGAACGACGCAGCCGGCAGGACACCATCACTGACGATGGCACCACTGAAATCGGCGGACGGGTAGAGCCGGTCCAGCTGCGTTGCAACCGCTGCCGAGAAACGCTCATACTGATCCGCAGCAATCGTCAGCCCCGCGGCCATTGCGTGGCCGCCGAACTTGCTGATCATGTCCGGGTGCTGAGCAGAGACGGCTTCCAGCAAGTCGCGTGCGTGTACACCCTGGATCGACCTCGCCGACCCTTTCAGCCAACCGTCGGACTCGCGTGCGAACGCAATGACCGGCCGGTGGCAGCGCTCCCGGACTCGGGACGCGATGAGCCCGACAACGCCCTGGTGCCAGGATGGCTCGTACAGGCAGACGCACGATGGCCAGCGTCGGTTCGTCATTGCATCGACATAAGCGAACGCCTGTTCCCGCATGGTCGTCTCGATCTGCCGGCGTTCCTTGTTGATCTCGCCAAGGATTGCAGCCTGCTGTCTTGCCTGTAGCTCGTCGTCGGTCAACAGGCATTCGATACCGATCGCAATATCTTCCAGGCGGCCCGCCGCGTTGATACGTGGGCCGGCCGCAAACCCCAGGTCCGCGCTCACCAGCCTCGGCAGTTGCCGTCCGGCCTGCTCCAGCAGCGCGCGAATCCCAGGGACTGTCTGTCCCGCCCGAATCCTGGCAAGGCCCTGTTCAACCAGAATACGGTTGTTGTAGTCGAGTGGCACGACGTCGGCGACCGTGCCGAGCGCCACCAGGTCCAGGTACCGGACCGGGACTTTTGCCGCACCTGCCAGACCATCCTGCTGCAGGCGCCGGCCGAGGGCCGCCGCCACGTAGAATGCAACACCAACGCCGGCAAGATTGCGGCTGGCAAACCGGCTGCCGTCGAGGTTGGGATTGACGATGACGTCTGCCGCTGGCAGTTCACTGCCGGGCAGGTGGTGATCCGTCACCAGCACGGCCATGCCCAGTTTTTTTGCCGCCTGTACACCCGCGACGCTGGAAACGCCGTTGTCCACCGTCACAAGCAGCGCCGGCTTACGCTGTGCGGCAACCTGTACGATTTCCGGCGACAGGCCATAGCCGTATTCGAAACGATTCGGTACCAGGTACTCGACGTCACTGAAGCCGAACGCGGCAAAGCAGCGCAACAGCAGGGCCGTGCTGGTCGCGCCGTCGACATCGAAGTCGCCGACGATAATAATCCGTTGGTTGCGATGCGCCAGCAGCAGCTCCACTGCTGCATTGACATTCTCCAGAGAGCTGACCGGCAACAGTCCTGCCAGTGAATAGTCCAGCTCGGCCGGGTCTGTTACACCGCGGGCAAGAAAGAGCCGAGCGAGGACGGGGTCCAGCGAGTCGAGGGTTTCGAGTTCGGCTGCGGACGGCGGCCGGCGGACGACGACAGGCCTTGTCTGCTTCACGCCAGGTTCTCGAACAGGCTGTTTTGACTCCGCCAGAATTTCCAGCCTGGCGACCGACCCAGGCGCAGCACGAGGCGATTGCCAAACAGCAAGGTCACCCGGCTCAGGCGATCGTTTTTCAACGCAAGTCGCAATTCCCGCAGGCAATCATCGACCCAGCCCGCCGCACCTGCTGCCGGCTGTGCCACGAATCCGGCAACCGATGCGTCCAGGCAGGCATTGATTGAACCGGGCCAGTCGGCAACCATGGCCGTCTTGCTGTACCAGTGCCCGCGTAGCGTCGGCGCGTTGGCGAACAGTGGCGGGTATGGCTGTGTCACCTGTTCCGGCGCAAAACCACCACCCCAGATCCACAGGGAATTGATCGGCGGCTGCCCCTGTGCCTGGCGCCGCAGATTCACTTCGTGGTCGTGCAACGCCAGTTCGACCTCACCACGCAACGAATGGTAGCTGCCCGAAACATCGACCGGCAGGTAGTCGTTGGGTAATTCCGCATCGATGGCACCGGGCGGCAGTTCGGACGTCGGCATCGGCTTGCTCGCCCGCAGATAGCCGTGCGCGCCAATGCGCGCGAAGCCATAGCGTTCGTGTCCTGCCAGCTGCTCCTGCAAGCTGTCGAACAGGGCTCCGAGTTCACCGGCAGACAAGCCGTCGTCCTGCAACGCGTGCAGGCACAGGTGGTCCAGCCGGGGTTCCAGGTACACCGGGTCCGCCGCCGCAATCCAGACTGTTGGCCGGTCACCGGTCTGGCCCCACATGCGCAGCGCAGCGACGCCGTCGGGCACTGCACTGCTGTCGAGTTGCGCGAGGATGCTGTGCAAAGTTTCCCGCGGTCGAGTGTCCCGCTCGAGGTTGCCGCGCTGCAACCACTTCTGCAGGCCGACGTCGTTCACCTGGCCGACCGCAGTCTCCGGCAGGGCCACGATCGCCGCGAATTTGTCGTATGGTAGTGTCACGATGTCATATCATGTCTGTTGCAGCACGGATGGTAACGGAATCCCGAATTGAAATTCACACTGGAACATACAACGGCGGTATCCATTCGCAGTGTCGCGGGCGGCACATTCCTGATCGGCGACGCCAGCTGGACAGGAGCCATCGCGCTGACCATCGATGGCGTCCTGGCAGACTGGAAGTCCGTGCCGGTTGCCGAGCTCTCGACCGCGGCGCTCGCGCCGCTGCTGCGGGATGAACCGGAGCTGATCATTGTCGGTACGGGTTCTCGCCAGGTGTTGCCGGACCGGGACCTGATGTTCGCCATGGCCCGTGCCGGCATCGGTCTGGAACTGATGGATACGGCTGCCGCTGCGCGGACGTTCAACGTGCTGGCCAATGAAGGTCGCTCTGTCGCGGCCGTGCTATACCCGACCGATTCCTGAGCGAAAGCCGCCTACTCTACATCGCCGCTCGACAGCCGCCTCGTCAGCCGGTACAGGAATTCCTGGCCTTCGAAGAACGACTGTACGGGTACACGTTCATTCTGGCCGTGTGCGCGATTCTCGTTGATGTCATCAAAAATTCCGCTGATGCCGTACACCGGGATACCCGCATTGCGCAGGTAGTAGGCATCGGTGATGCCGGTGCTCATCGTCGGAATGACAGGGACGCCGGGCCACATCTCCTCGGTCACTGCCTCCACGGCACCGAGCATCTCCGGCGTCAGCGGCGACGGCGGCGCCGGGTACGGAGGCGTGATTGGCGTGACGGCGACCTGCGGGTCGCCGATAACGGTGACCAGGGTTTCCTTGACGGCCGCCGGGTCATCGGTCGGCAGCATGCGGCAATTGACGCTGGCCTGTGCACTTTGTGGCAACGCATTGTCCGCGTGACCGCCCTCCAGCATCGTCGCAACGCAGGTCGTGCGCAAGCGGGCGTTGTAGTACGGCGTCCTTGACAGGAATGCGACCGCGGACGGGTTCGGTGGCGTCTGCAGCACGCCTTCCATCGCAGCAGCAAGTTCGCCGTCCTCGAGTTCTTTCGAGCGTTCGAAAAATGCGCGGGTAACCTCGTTCAGAGACACCGGGAAGTCATGCGCCCGCAACCGGATCAGCGCGTCAGCCAGCCGGTAGATGGCATTTTCTTTGGTCGGCAAAGAGCTGTGCCCACCCGGGTTGGTCACGCGCAATGCAAAACTCTGGTAGACCTTCTCGCTGGCCTGCACATTGTTAGAAATGCGCTCGCCGTTGCGCATCGCGCCGCCGCCTCCTTCATTGATCACATAGGCAGCGTCGATCAGTTCGGGGCGATTGGCCAACAACCACTGTACCCCGTTGTCCGTATTGTCAACGGACTCCTCGTCGGCTGTCAGCGCAACGATGATGTCGCGATCCGGCTGGAAGCCCTCCTCTTTCAACCGGATCAGGTTGGCAAAATGAATCGCTGCTTCATTCTTGTCATCTGCCGTGCCACGACCGTAGAAATAGCCGTCCTGCTCGATGAACGTAAACGGATCCATCGTCCAGTCTTCGGGATTGGCATCGACCACGTCGATATGGGCCAGCAGCAACAGCGGTTTCTGCCCGCTGTCGCGGCCGCGCAGGCGCACGACCAGGTTGCCTTTCGTTTCCGACGGTCCGACAACATGCACGTCTTCATCGGGAAATCCGGCGGCGATCGCCCGTGCCGCGAGCCGCTCTGCCGCGATCGTCGTGTTGCCGGTAAACGTCGTATCGGTTTCAACCAGTTCCTTGAAAACATCCTTTGCCAGCTGCTGGTGCGGTTGCAATTCGGTCGATACGGCGCTCGTTGCCGCGCCGCCCGTCGCCGCAGTCTCGTCATTCTTGCCGCAACCGAAGAGTACGACCGCGACAGCGGCAAAGACGAGAGGCAGGTGGGTGTTGGCCGGTCTGGTGTTCATTGCTGCTCCTGTTGAATTCGCCACAGGATACCGCAATCTGCGACCCGATCCGCAAGCGAATCGCCTAGTCGAGAACGATGTCGCCGGATACGCCGCAGCGCTCCATCATGGCTCTCAGGTTCTTCAATGCATCGATCTGGATTTGGCGGACACGCTCGCGGGTAACGCCGATCTCGGCGCCTATCTGCTCCAGGGTTGCGCGGGGATGGCCATGCAGGCCAAAGCGCCGGTCGACCACGGCACGCTGTTTTTCGTCCAGTTGCGACACCCACAGATCGACCATCTTCCTGACCCGGTCCTGTTGCGCGCGGCAGGGCGGCTCGGCTTCCTGTCCCGCCTGCAATCGGTCCACCGGTGCCGCGTCGTCGTCGGGCCCGAGCGTCCGGATCGTGACCCGATTGTGCAGCGCCAGCAGCCGCTCCACTTCCTCGACGCCGCGCTCCATGCTTGCCGCGATTTCTGCTGCCGTTGGTTCACGGTCGTTCTGCTGGCGCAGGTTGCGCGCCGCACGCAGGCAGGAATTGATGTCCTTGATGACGTGGATGGGCATCCGCACCGTCCCCGACTGGTTCATGATCGCACGTTCGATCGTCTGCCGGATCCACCAGGTCGCGTAGGTCGAGAAACGAAAGCCACGCTCCGGGTCAAACTTCTCGACCGCATGGATGAGGCCGAGATTACCCTCCTCGATCAGGTCGAGCAGTGGCAGTCCGCGGTTGAGGTAGCGTCGCGCAATCTTGACGACCAGCCGCAGGTTGCTTTCAATCATGCGGTGCCGCGCCGGCTCGTCGCCGCCCTGTGCAAGGCGTGCGAAGTGCTTTTCTTCGTCCGCAGTCAACAGTGGCGAGATACCGATCTCGCTGAGGTAAATGCGGGTCGCATCCAGCGAACGGGATGCGGCCGCTGTGTGCTTCTCTGCTCGCACAGCCAGTCCCCAGTTTGCCAGGGTGCGGTGCCTGTCAGGCGGTCGCCGGGTTACCTCGCAGGCAAATACTGTTGCGGGTTAACCGGCTTGCCATTGCGCCTGATCTCGAAATGCAGCCGCGCCTTGCGTTCCGGCCCCTCTCCCATCGTCGCTATGCGCTGGCCCTTTGTTATCTTTTCGCCTTCTTCGACCAGCAACGACGCGTTGTACCCGTAGGCACTCAGGTAGGTGTCGTTATGCTTGATGATAATAAGCTGTCCATAACCGATCAGTCCACTACCCGCATAAACGACGGTGCCGGATGCGGCTGCGCGTACCGCCTGACCGCTTTTTCCGTCGATCAGGATGCCGGTTCCGGTACCCGGTTTTCCGCCAAACCGGACACTGACAGTACCTGACGTCGGCCACGACCACGGCGGCGGCGGCTCGGCAGGAACGGGCGGCAGAGGTGGTGGCGCTGCGCGACGGTTGCCCGGGGAGCCGCTACGACTGCTGCCACCCGGCGGTGGGGTCAGCCGAATTACCTGCCCCGGATAGATCAGCGAGCCATCGCCCAGCTGGTTCCAGCGTGCCAGGTCGCCCGCGTCCTTGCCGTAACGCCACGAGATACTGAACAGCGTTTCGCCACGCCGGACAATGTGTTGCGATGGCGGGCCGTCGAGATAGGACGGCGTACTGCATGCCGCTACGAACATGACCGCCGATAGCAGCAGGAAGATCCGTGCCCGCATCAGCCACGGACCATGAACCAGGCAATGGCAGCCGCCACGATGACCACCACGGCCCAACCGATACGCTCGACGTGTTTTTGCAGCGTTTCTTCGAGCCTGTCGCCGCCCCAGACAATCAGTCCGGCCACGAGAAAAAACCGTGCCCCACGACCGATGACCGAGCCTACAACGAACATCACGGGATTCAGTGCCGCTACGCCGGCCGCAATGGTGAAAACCTTGTACGGAATCGGCGAAAAACCCGCGACAAAAATGACCCAGAAGCCGTACTGGTCCAGCCACTCGCGACTGGCTTCGTACGCACTCCAGTAGCGCGGCGAGTCGCGCAACCACGGCTCGATGAGTTCGAAACCGGCCACGCCGATTGCGTATCCGGCGATGCCACCCAGTACCGAAAAGATTGTCGCGATTGCTGCTAGGCGCCAGGCTCGCGGTCGCTGGGCGAGACACATTGGCGCCAGCATGACATCCACGGGAATCGGAAAAAAAGACGACTCGGCGAAACTCAGCGCCGCGAGGTAGCGCTCCGCATGCCGGTGCCGCGACCATTCGATGACGCGGTCGTAAAGCGATCCGAACACTCTCACTTGCCGGGCACCAGCGGCACGAAACTGACCGCACCGAGAGAAACCTGCTCAAAATGATCCGCCATGCGGGTCACCAGTGTCAGGTCCTGTTTACCCGGTGGCCCGACCGGAATGATCATGCGCCCGCCGGGCGCCAGTTGTTGCAACAGTTTCTCGGGCAGTTCGGTGGCCGCGGCGGTGACGATGATACCGTCGTAGGGACCGTACTTCGGCCAGCCTTCCCAGCCGTCACCCGGCCGGTACTGCACGTTGTAGACGCCGAGCCGGTGCAGCCGCTCCCGGGTCCTGCGCTGTAACTCCGACAGGCGTTCGACGGTATAGATTTTCCTGACCAGTGGCGACAACACTGCGGTCTGGTAACCGCATCCGGTCCCGATTTCCAGTACCGTCTCGCCGTCGAATCCGTCCAGCAGGGCTTCGGTCATGCGCGCAACGACAAAGGGCTGGCTGATCGTCTGGCCAAGACCGATCGGCAGCGCCGTGTCCTCGTAGGCGCGGCTGGCCAGCGCCTCGTCAACAAACAGGTGCCGGGGAACGTTGCGAATTTGCGCCAGGACATCGGTCGAGCGAATGCCCTGGTCAACCAGTCGCTGCACGAGGCGGTCCCGCGTCCTCGCCGATGTCATGCCAATGCCGCGAATGCCTGCGCGCGCTTCAGTCACCCTGCAACCACTCCGACAACTCGTCGAGCGCTTCGTGACGGGTCAGGTCGATCTTCAGCGGCGTTATGGCCACGGCATTGCGAGCCAGTGCCTCGAAATCCGTGCCTTTGCCGGCATCCTGGCCGGGACCGGCCGGGCCGACCCAGTAGATCGTTCGCCCGTGCGGGTCCACGGACTCGACGACCGGCTCCGATTTGTGGCGGAACCCGAGCCGGGTCACTTCCATCCCGGTCAATTCTGCATACGGCACGTCGGGCACATTGACATTGAGTATGAAGTCCGACGGCAACTTGCGCTCACCCAGTCTTTGCACGAGTTCGACGGCAACCTGTCCCGCCGTATCAAAATGCCTGAACTCCCTGCCGACCAGCGACACGGCGATCGACGGGAAGCCGAGAAACCGCCCTTCCATTGCCGCCGCGACGGTACCGGAATAAATCACGTCGTCGCCGAGATTGGCGCCATGATTGATGCCGGATACCACCAGGTCGGGCTCCTCGTCCAGGAAGCCGGTCAATGCGAGATGCACGCAGTCCGATGGCGTTCCATTGACGCGAAAGCGTCGCTCGCCGTTGCGGGACACACGCAGCGGATCATTCAGTGTCAGCGAATTGCTCGCCGCCGAGCGATTCCGGTCGGGCGCCACTACGACGATGTCAGCGATGGCTTCGAGCGCGCCGGCCAGTGTCCGGATCCCGGTGGCCAGGTATCCGTCGTCGTTACTTACAAGTATTTTCATCAGAATTTCCGGACTCAATCCATTGGCGGCTCGGGACGCGCTCACTATACTGAATGTCCCCGCCGCACCATAGTTCGAGTTACCCGATTTTGAGCGAGGACGACGACAACCTGTTTCAACGGCTCATGTCGGACGCGAAACCGCTCAGGGCCGAGGAGCGCGTGCCGGCACCGCGACGAAAACCGCTGCCACGCGCACGCTTTCGGCGTGCCGACGACGAAGCGGTCCTGGGCGAGAGCCTGGAAATCGACATCGACGACCTCGAAGAAAGCAGCGGCGAATCGTTGCGCTTCCAGCGCGCCTCGGTGGGCCGTACGACAATGCGCATGCTGACGCGCGGCAGCTATGCCATCCAGGCGGAGATCGACCTGCACGGCATGACCCTGGCCGAAGCCAAACCGTGCCTGGAGCAGTTCATCAGCCGCTGCGTGCAAAACGGCAAGCTGTGCGTCCGTATAGTGCACGGCAAGGGGCTCGGCAGTGGTGAACGCGGCCCGGTGCTGAAACGCGCAGTCGATCGCTGGCTGCGCCAGTGGGACCACGTGCTGGCCTTCGTGTCGGCGCGCCAGGTCGATGGCGGCACCGGGGCTGTCTACGTCTTGCTCAGGGAACTCTAGCGCTATTCCAGCGTATCGACCTGGAAAATGATCAGCTTGTCGCTCGAGGTCATGACGAGGCGATTATTACCTGCCTCTTCAAGGGCCAGTGGCGGACTGTTCAGGCTCCCGGACAGCGGCACCTGCACCTGCTTTGTATTGGCGTAGGTGTTCTCCGTACAGACAGTCAGCACGCTGTCCGCCGAACGATCGACATAGAAGACATCGTTCGAATTCTCACTCGGTTCGACCAGCCGCGTACCAAACGGGCTGGATGCGTCACAATTGCCAAGCACCGTGCGCGTTGCGGAATCTGCGATGACGCCGAAGCGATCATAAAGCTTGCCATCCGCCAGTTTCAGGCTGCCGGCGCGCAACGTCGTATTGTCCTCATCGGCCAGCGAAACACCCATTGTGTCGACATCGAGGATGCCCAGCACGTCGCCCGCTGCACCCGACTTCTGCGCAAAAGCCGTAATGCCGTCGGCGTCGAACAGCGCATCGCGAATCGGGCCATAGAACGACACCACGTCCTGCAAGCGCAGGCCGCTCTCGTAGATGGCAATTTCCTGCTGGGCAGCGACCAGCAGCGTGCTGCCGCTTTTTGGTGATACGGCGACATCAATCGGAAAAACCGGTTTCCGGTTGAGCTTGTTCAGTCTCAGGTTGACCGGCGCAGCAGCGGTCATCGCCTGCAGGTCGATAACGGCGACACGGGTTGACTCCCTGAGTGCCACGTACAGCGTATTGCCATCGATCGACATTGACAGGTTTCCCGGCTCCGAACCGGCAAACACGGCGCCGGCAATTATGCCGGTGGTTGCATCAACGAACGCCACCGAATTGCCATTGACGCCGGCAAAGCTCGGCAACGTGCCGTAGATCATGTTGCGGGACGGGTCGTAAACCACATCATTGAACGCACAGTCAATTTGTGCCACGAAACCCGGCGTCCGTACGCCGCTCAGGTCGGATGTCTCGCAGGGGCTCAGGTTTCTGTTCGGGCGCAGCGAGGCCTTGGCGACGATACTGATGGTTGTATCCGTTGCGAGCAGGACCTGGCTGCCGGCATCGAGCAAGCGCACGAACTCACCGCTGATCGGCACCTCGTGCGCGCTGCGCAGCACCATCGTCGCTTCGTAATAGGACTCCAGCAATGACTCGGATGCGTTGAACGTGTAGACAACACCTGCTGCCTTGTCCATGGCAATGCCATCCTGGTTGTCGGCCGTACGCACCTGGTCAAGTTTGATCCTGCCTTCGATCGAGACCGTCTGCGGGTGGGTTACGCGTCCCGTTGTCGAAAACAGGTTGGCATTGCCCAGTACGACCTCGTTCGCCGGCAGGACGTCGAACTCCCGCAACGACGACTGCAGCGTCAGTCCGGAGCCGTCGAGCGTGACGACACTCGCCGGAAACTCGGCATCGACGTTGTTGTGACCGACGATCGTGCCCGCGTCGGAGAACTCGAACAGCAGCGGCGCCTTGACGTCGTCAATGATCCCCGGCAGTGCAGCCCCGTTGCGATAGGCGACGAGTTCGCCATCGTTGTCCATCGCGACGACAACTGTATCCGGACTGCCCGGTGCGACACGGATACGGGATGCGATCCGGTTCGGGTAGCTTGCCGAGGCGCCAAGCGCGACACGCGCGCCGGGCGTCAATGTCGCCGCATCCACGGACTGAATCGCTTCGGCGTCGGCAAAACCGAGCCAGACAGTGCTGCCGTCGTCGGCAATTGCAATGGTCTGCGGACGATCCGCCAGCGCAACCTGGTTCGCCTGCGCCAGTGTGGCAGCACTGACGGCCGTGAGGCCTGCATCATTGGCAATGTAAAACGTCGTCGCGTCGGGACTGACAACGATGTCGCTGACATCGTAGGGAGCGCTGGTCGGTGTAACGACCGGAGGCTCTTCTTCGGGAATTTCGCCGGCAATTCGACTGACGAAGGCGAAAAACTCGGTCTGGAAGAAATCGTACCAGTTGCCGACACCACCTGGCACAAGCGGCACCATCGCGTAAGTCCCGTCACCTTCCGGGTCCACGGTCACGGTGACAGTACCGCCGTCTGACCCGGTCGAACGGGCAGAGGACGCGGCCGCTCCGTTGCACTGGAATTGTCCGGCATCCGGCAGGCTGCCGAGTTGCCCGGACTGTGGCGCATTCGACGAACAGGCAAACGAGCCGCCAACCTCGGAGCTCTCGATACTCATCGCAGAACTGGTCGTCAGTTCGTTCAGCGACGAGATGTCACGGGAAATCGTGACGTTCAGGTAGTTGTTCGTGACCACACCTGACTGAGTTTCGGCGCGCGTGAAGATCGAATTGGGAAACCGCGTCGTAGCGACCAGGGTTTGCGATGTTGTATTGCCGATGAAATCGGCATCCAGCAGGCCATTGAATGAAATTGATGTCGAGCCCCGCGACACCATGAAAACCGAGAAATCGTACTGGAACTTCGCCCGCGACGACGCATTCGAGCGGGCAAAAAAGTTGCGGATGAGTACTTCGACCGAACCGTCCGACAGGTAGCCTGTATCTGCGAACTGGCAATTGTTGATATCGAAGATAGCCGTGTCGCCCGCACTCGGCAGGCCATCGACATCGAGGTCATTCAGCGTGACCGATGCCGAGCCCGACGCACACGGCAGCGTCACAGCGGTCATGCCGGACTCCGCGGTACGAACGAGCAGGTCGACACCGAGTGTACTCAGGTGCATCAACGTCTCGGTGGCGGCAGCGTGCACCGCCATCACCTGGTTGGCGTTGGCTTCGGTAATTTGCAGCGACAACGTCGGGCTCGGCGGGCCGTTGAGGCCGAATACCGCGACCTTGTCGCCGCCGCAGCCACCCAGGACCAGGAACGCGC
>JAUIDP010000037.1 GCA_030429005.1 Gammaproteobacteria bacterium
CGACGAGGATTGACGCGGGTGGCTACCGAGTCGAAACCCTTCGAATGGCGAATCCGCGTTTACTATGAAGATACCGACGCGCAAGGGGTGGTTTACTACGCCAATTATTTCCGCTACATGGAGCGTGCGCGTACGGAATGGTTGCGGGCGCTGGGTGTTGACCAGGCCGAATTACTGAACGTACAAAGGCGCATGTTTGTTGTGACGGCAACCCGGGCAGAATTCCTGGCGCCGGCACGCTTCAGCGACGAGATTGTCGTCACCGCCAGCCTGGCCGGTCTGTCGCGGGCGACCTTCGAGATTGAACAAAACATTTTCCTGCCGGGTCACAACGACAAGTTGCTGGTTCGCGGAAACATCACAGCTGCATTTTTGAATGCCGACAACCTGCGACCCTTGCGTGTGCCGGCAGATATTTTTGAGGAAAATTCCTGATGACAACGGATACATCGGTTCTCGGCCTGATTCTGGATGCCAGCATCCCGGTCATGCTTGTCATGTTATTGCTGATACTGGCATCGGTAATGTCATGGAGCATTATTTTCGCGAAACGGCGACTGATCCGCCGGACCAAGGCCGCGTCCGACGAGTTCGAGGCAAGTTTCTGGTCCGGTGGCGACCTGAACACGCTGTACCAGAGCGCAACGCACGCGCGTGGCGGTGTGGTTGGCATGGCAAGCATTTTCGAAGCCGGGTTTCGCGAGTTCAACCGGGCGATGCAACAGAGCGGCATCAGTGCCGACAAGGTCGTGGAGGAGTGCCGCAGGGCCATGCGTGTGGCGCACATGCGCGAAATGGATCGCCTGGAACAGGGTCTCGCGACGCTCGCGACTATCGGCTCAACGAGTCCCTACGTCGGCCTGTTTGGTACGGTATGGGGCATCATGAACGCGTTCATCGGGCTGTCAGGCATGCAAACGGCGACACTGGCTGTCGTTGCGCCGCCGATTGCCGAAGCGCTGATCGCAACGGCCATGGGTCTGTTTGCTGCTATCCCGGCAGTAATCGCCTACAACCGCTACGCTGACAAGGTGGTACGACTGGAATACCGCTACGACGGCTTCACCGAAGAATTCTCCAGTATCCTGCAACGCCACGCGCGCAATAAACAGGGGCGCTGAAATGCCGACGCCGCTGGAGAAGAAGCGAAAACTGATGGGCGAGATCAATGTCGTGCCGTATATCGACGTGATGTTGGTCCTCCTGGTGATCTTCATGGTAACGGCGCCGTTGCTGACGCAGGGGGTCAAGGTCGAACTGCCGAAGGCCGGTGCCGAGCCGATCGCCGACGTGCCGGACCATCCGCCGATCATCATCAGCGTCGATGCAGAAGGCAACCTGTACATTAATCTCGGTGACGACGAAGACTCACCGAAAACCGGCAAGGTCATAAGGGCGCAAATCGGAGCGGTACTGCGCAATCGGCCGGACACGCCCGTGCTGGTCAAGGCGGATCGAGCGGTCCCGTATGGCAACGTGGTCGGGGCCATGGTGGTCTTGCAGCAGGGCGGTGTCGATTCGATCGGATTCGTCACTGATCCGCTGGACACCTACCCGGTTCCCGAATAGGTCCTGAGTATTGTGAGTCGCCCGACTGTCACTGCCGTTCCTGTCACGATCTCGCTGCTGTTGCATGCAGCGCTGTTCGCGTCGCTGGTGGTGGCTTTCGATTTCGATCGCAAGCCTGACCTGGCGCTACCGCTGGCGATGAATGCGACGCTCGTAACCGAGAACGCTGTAGTAATCCCGCCGCAGGCGGAAGAGCCGCCGAAGGTAGAAACGCCGCCGCCGCAACCGCAGCCGGACACACAGGAACAAGAGCGAATTGCCGCCGAGCAGAAAATGCGCGAAGAGGAGGCCCGCGCCGAAAAAGCGCGCCTGCAGAAGATCGAGCAGGAAAAGCAGGAAGCAGAACGACAACGACTGGCCGAGGAAGAGCGCAAGCGCAAGGAGGCTGAGGCAGCCGAGGAGCGGCGTCGCAAGGAGGCCGAGGAAGAGCGGCGCAGGCAGGAGGCCGAGGAACAGCGCCTGGCCGATATCGAGCGCCAGCGCGAGGAAAACGAAAGATTGCGCCGCGAGGCGGAGGACGCGGAGCGCCAGGCGGCGCTGGAGCAGGAGTCCCGCCTGGTGCAATCAATGACGGCGAATGCGAAGGCCGCCTATGTTTTTGCCATCCAGCAGCAGGTAAAACGCCACTGGGTACAACCGGTAACGGCCGAACAGGGTCTGGAATGTGCGGTCAAAGTCACGCAGACTCCGGGCGGAGTGGTTACGAATGTAGAATTCGGCAGTTGCAACGGTGATGCGACCGTTCGCCGGTCCATTGATGCGGCAATCCGCAAAGCGTCGCCATTGCCGGCGCCGAGGGATCCGTCCGTGTTCGAGCGTGAAGTAACCATCAATTTCAACACCTGAGAGTGGCGTCTCAGTAATTTGGGAACAGGGATAAACGTGTTTAGATCAATGGCCCGACTGCAAGTCTTGTCTGTACTGGTTTTCTCGGTGCTGGTCGCCGGCCCGGCCTGTGCCGAGCTGGTCGTCGAAATTACCGAAGGTATCAAACGTCGCCCGATTGCGATCGTGCCCTTCGGCTGGCAAGGCGACGCGGCGTCCGGCCCGCTGGATGTGGCGCAGGTCATCAACGATGACCTGACCCGCAGCGGCCGTTTTGCGCCGATTCCGACAGGAGACATGTTGCAACAGCCGACGCGGGGTGTTGATGTCGATTTTGACGACTGGGCGGTGCTCGGTGTAGAAGCGGTCGTTGTCGGCAGCATCGAGCAAACCGGCGAGAACGCCTACAACGTGCAGTTCCAGTTATTCGACGTATTCGCACGCGATCAGCTGGTTGGCTATCGCATGCCGGCGAGTCGCGGGACTGTCCGGCGCGTGGCCCATCGGGCGGCCGATATGATTTACGAGAAGCTGACCGGAATCCAGGGCGTTTTCGATACCAAGGTCGCATACGTCACGGCGCAGACACGCAATGGCGGCAAGTTGTACTCTCTGATCGTCGCGGACCAGGATGGCGAAAATGCCAATACGATCATGGAAAGCAACAACCCGATTATGTCGCCGGCATGGTCACCAGACAGCCGTCGCCTGGCTTACGTATCCTTCGAGGGCAATCGCTCGTCGATATTCGTCCAGACCCTGCGCACCGGCAGCCGGATCCAGGTTTCAAGCAGGGCCGGCATCAACGGGGCACCGGCGTTTTCGCCGGATGGCCGGCAGCTTGTCGTCACACTGGGCGGCGTGGATGGCAATCCCGATATCTACATCCTGGATATCAACTCGAAAGAGACGCGACGCCTGACGACACACCGTGCGATTGATACGGAGGGTAGCTGGTCGCCCGATGGCCGTTTTATCTATTTCACATCCGACCGGAGCGGCGGGCCGCAGATCTACCGGGTGCCCGTTTCGGGAGGTACGCCCGAGCGCATCACCTTTGAGGGGAGTTATAATGCGCGTCCGAGAATGTCGCCCGATGGCACACGGCTCGCGATGGTGCACCTGTTCCAGGGCGATTACCGGATTGCCGTCGTGGATATGATCGACGAGAAGCGCAGGGACCTGCTGGTGCTGTCCGCCGGTCAGCAGGACGAGTCCCCCAGTTTTGCGCCGAACAGCGATACGCTGATCTACGCAACCCGGACGACGCGTAACGGGGTGCTGGAAATGGTAACCGCTGATGGCCTGATCCGGCAGCGGCTGACGTCCGGGGAGGGCGATGTGCGTGAGCCGGTCTGGTCGCCATTCCAGCGGTTTTAGTTATTATTTACTTTATATTAATTGTATAAGAAACTGTTTTTTAAAGTTTATTCGAAAGCGAATACAAGGAATTTCGAAATGACTCAGCAAAATGTATTGATTCTCGGCCTGTTGTCCCTGGTCCTGGCCGGCTGCGGTTCCAAGGATACGATTCCGGACCCGGACCCGACCGAATCTGCAGGTGGCAGCAATGATGCGATGACCGACGACTATGGCAGCGGCGGCGGCCTCAATGACGGTGAAAATGTTCCGTACGACTCGATGAACGAGGAACTGGCCAACGTCATCTACTTTGACTATGACTCGTCAGAATTGCGGCCGGAGGATACCGACATCGTCGCGCGCCATGCTCGCCAGCTTGGCATGAACCCGGGCATGACGGTCCGGCTGGAAGGGCACGGTGACGAGCGCGGTTCCCGCGAGTACAACATCGGCCTCGGGGAGCGGCGTGCGCAGACCGTCCGGCGCCTGTTGCTGATCCAGGGTGCGAGCGCGTCGCAGGTCTCAACGGTCAGCTTCGGCGAAGAGCGTCCGGCAGTGGAGGGTAGTACCGAAGCCGCTTATGCGCAGAACCGCCGCGTCGAGATCGCCTACACGGACTAGGCCCGACCTGGACATGATGACAAAGGCCAATTTGCGGCTGCTCGTGGTCGCGCCGGCAGTTTTTGCCGCCGGCTGTTCGGTGCTGACTCCGCCGAGCGAGGACCCGGTACTGATCAAGCTCGAGGAACTCGATCAGCGGTTACAGGCCGTGGAACGGGTCATGCAGAACCAGAGCCTCGTGCAGCTGACACAGCGTGTCAGTGCGCTGGAACGGCGTACCGACGAGCTGCAGGGCGACGGTGAAACACTCGCATACAATGCCGAGACGACTGCCGAACGCCAGCGCCAGCTGTACGCCGACCTGGATGCAAGAATCCAGGGACTGGAAGCCAGCATCGAGGCTCGCGAATCGACGGATGTACTCGATGGCGGCACATTCCGGGAGGGCGAATTGCCGGTTCCGGATGGCTCGGACCGGGACAACTACCAGATCGCGCTGGAATTGCTGCGCAATGAGCGCTACGAGGAGTCGGCCGCTTCGTTCAATGAGTTCCTGGAAGCATTCCCGGACAGCCAGCTGGCCGCCAATGCGCAGTACTGGCTGGCCGAATCCTATTACGCGTCGGATGAATTCGAGAAGGCCCTGGCCGACTTCGCACGGGTCATCGACAACTATCCACAGTCGTCCAAGGTGCCAGATGCCTTGCTGAAGATGGGCTATTGCAATTACAGCCTGCAACGCTGGGACGATGCGCGCGAGGCCCTGAGCCGGGTGCAGTCCGATTACCCGACAACGACGGCCGCGCGCCTGGCTGACCAGTATCTCAAGCGGATGGAATCCGAAGGGGTGTAGTTGTCCGGCCTGATTGAGAGTTGTCATTTTGGCAGGGTTCGGTATGATGCCGGCCGCTGATCCTGCGGGGCGTTAGCTCAGAGGTAGAGCATTCGGCTTTTAACCGACTGGTCGTAGGTTCGATCCCTACACGCCCCACCATTTAATCCGCAGGCCTCTTTCGGCTGGGTTCGATCCCTACACGCCCCACCATTTAATCCGCAGGCCTCACCATTTTTCCCGCCACACCCTTTTCGTCGTGGCGCGTTTGCTGCAAACGGTTTCAAATAAAACAGGCGACGCCCTGAGGATCTGTCGCTATCATGCACCGTTTTGCGAAGGGGCAGCTTTCTTGAAGGGCAGATGGATTCTCCACAAGTTCGGCGGCAGCAGTCTTGCCGATGCCGACTGTTTTCGCCGTGTCGCGGGCCTGTTGCTCGACCGGGACGATACGCACGTGGGCGTCGTCGTTTCGGCGATGGGTGGCATGACCGACGCATTGCTCAACCTGGCGGTGCTGGCCGAACAGGATGACGACAGTTTTAGCGCCGAACTGGCTGCGATCGGCGAGCGCTACACGAAGACGGCACGGGAACTGCTGGAAGGCGAGCCCCTGGTGGAGTTGCTCGATAGCTGGAGTGCCGATGCCAACGGCATCATCGATGTGCTCAAGGCGATTGCACTGGTCAAGTCCGCGCCGCAACGCAGTCGCGACGTTGTAGCGGGCTACGGGGAAATCTGGTCGGCCAGATTGCTGGCCGCAGTGTTGCAGCAGATGTCTCCAGGACGGGGCGGTCACTGGATCGATGCCCGCGAAGTGCTGATCGTCAGCCAGACGGAACTGGGACCGACGGTACAGTGGGACAAGTCGCGCGAAAATTTCCGCCAGCGTGTACCGGCGGAGTTCGCCGGGATCGCAGTTATTACCGGTTTCATCGCGAGCGACGAAGATGGTTTGCAAACGACGTTGGGGCGCAATGGCAGCGACTACTCCGCTGCGATTTTTGCCGCACTCAGCAAGGCGGGCGAGCTGACCATCTGGAGCGATGTTGACGGCGTTATGAGCGCAGATCCCAACCGGGTTCCGGAAGCGCGCGTGATCGAACGCATGACCTATAACGAAGCCATGGAACTCGCCTATTTCGGCGCCAGTGTGATTCATCCGCAGACTCTGGGCCCGGTGATCGATGCCGATATTCCGCTGATCATTCGCAACAGCTTCAATGCCGCGCATCCGGGGACGCGCATCGCGAACCAGTCGGACTCGTCCGAGAGTATCAAGGGCATTACCGCGATCGGCGGGATGGCACTGGTGAACCTCGAGGGCGCCGGCATGATCGGTGTACCAGGAACGGCCGATCGCATGTTTTCGGCGCTGAAAGACGCGGGTGTTTCCGTCACGCTGATCTCACAGGCCAGTTCGGAGCACTCGATTTGCATCGCGGTGCCACAGGAAGTCGCCGAACGCGCCACCCGGGTGATCAAGGATGCCTTTGCAGTCGAACTGACAACCGGCCAGATCCAGAGCGTCGACCGGACGGATGCGCAAAGCATCGTCGCGGTCGTAGGCGACGACATGAAAGGTATGCCCGGCATCGCATCGCGCTTTTTCAGTACGCTGGCCCGCTCCGGGATCAATGTGCGCGCCATCGCCCAGGGTTCATCGGAGCGCAATATTTCTGCCGTCGTAGATTCCGCGAACGCGACCCGGGCACTGCGTGCCGCGCACTCCGGTTTTTACCTGTCATCCAAGACGATATCGATCGGCCTGATCGGGCCGGGAACCGTTGGAGCGACCTTACTGCGCCAGATCGAACGCCGTGCCGAATTGCTGGCACGAAAATTCAACCTCGAGTTGCGCGTCCGTGCGATCGCGCGTTCGTCGTCGATGCTGCTTAGCGACCGCGAAATCGACCTGGGTCGATGGCGGGAAGAATTCGATGCAGCCGCCATTGCGATCGACTTTGAGGCATTCGAGGAGTGCGTCAACCCGGATCACCTGCCGCACGCCGTCATTATCGACTGCACAGCCAATGCGGAAGTTGCAGCTCGTTATGCAGGCTGGCTCGAGCGTGGCATTCACGTCATTACGCCAAACAAGCGCGCCTGCAGCGGACCTTTTGACGATTATCGAAAATTGCAGCGCCTGGCCGCGGCCGAGAATGCACACTTTTTCTACGAAACCACCGTCGGTGCCGCGTTGCCGATTATCTCTACACTGCGTGACCTCGTGGATACCGGCGACGACATCTACTCGGTGCAGGGTATTTTTTCCGGCACCCTGGCATACCTGTTCAACGTCTACGACGGAACCGTGCCGTTCTCGGAGATCGTACGCCAGGCGAAGGAGAGCGGTTATACCGAGCCCGATCCCCGCGATGACCTTTCCGGAATGGATGTCGCACGCAAGCTCGTAATCCTGGCTCGCGAACTGGGTCTTGATACCGCGCTGGGTGATTTCCCGGTCGCCAACCTGGTACCGGAAGCCCTGCGGGATGTCAGTGTCGATGAGTTCCTGGCATCGCTCGGCGATTATGACGCCGACATGCAGAAGCTGTACGAATCGGCGCAGGCAGAAGGCAAGCGCCTGCGGTACATTGGGAAACTCGATGCAGATGGCGGCGTCGCCGTCGGACTCGAGTCAGTGGACGAGAATCACGCTTTTGCCAACATCAACCTGACGGACAACATTGTGCAATTTGAAACCGCGCGCTATTCGGACAACCCGCTGTATGTACAAGGACCTGGTGCCGGCCCCGAGGTGACAGCAGGCGGCGTCTTCAGCGAACTCCTGCGGCTGGCGCGATTTCTGCGGGTGGACGCCTAGCAATGGCTGAGAAAGTCACCGCGTTTGCGCCGGCATCGATCGGCAACGTCGCAGTCGGTTTCGATATGCTCGGCCTGGCGATGGACGGGGTTGGTGACCGTGTCGCCGCCGAGCGGGTGGACTCTCCCGGCATCAGCGTCGCGAACGTCTACGGACTGGATGGCGAGATCCACCCATATCTCTCCAGTGACCCGGATCACAACACGGCATCCATTGCAGCGAAGGCGTTGTGGAATGACTATGGCGACGATGCCGGTGTCGAGCTCAGCATCTACAAGGGAGTGCCGCTGCAATCCGGCATGGGCAGTTCCGCGGCCTCCGCCGTTGCAGCCGCAGTCGCTGTCAACGAATTGCTCGGCACGCCGCTGCCGGTCGAGCAGCTGCTTGCGTATGCGCTGGTCGGCGAACAGTACGCGAGCGGCGGACTGCATGCCGACAACGTGGCCCCGAGCCTGCTTGGCGGGCTGGTTTTCTGCCCGCCGGTCCTGTTGCCCGAGGTCGTGCGTTTGCCGGTGCCGACAGGTGTCAGCGCGGCGCTCATCCACCCGGAACTGCAGGTCAACACGGCTCATGCGCGCAAGAAACTGGCGCAGGGCTATTCGCTGGACCAGTGGCTCAGCCAGCAAGGCTACATGGGTGGCTTCATCGCTGCCTGTGCATCCAATGATATCGACCTGATCGGCAAGACGCTGAAGGACGTCATCATCGAACCGCAGCGCGCGGCGGCCGTCCCGTGTTTTGCGGCTGTCAAGGAAGCCGCCGAGCGCAACGGGGCACTGGGTTTTAGCTTGTCAGGGAGCGGGCCGAGCCTGTTTGCCCTGTGTCGAGACCACGATGCCGCCAATGTCGCGACAGCGATGGAACAGGCCTGTCGTGGAATGGGTATCGACTGCCAGTCGTTTGTCAGCACGATGTCGGCGCGTGGCGCCCATATCGAAGAATGAGTATGGAGTTTGTCAGCACGCGGGGCGGAGCATCCGTCAGCCTCGACCAGGCACTGGTCAGCGGCCTGGCGGACGATGGTGGCCTGTACGTACCCGGTTCGCTGCCGATGTTCACGCCCGACGACTTCGGGGAAACCGATTCGCTGGCGGCGATTGCTGCGGTCCTGTTGCGACCATTCTTTGCGGGTTCGTCGCTGCTTCCGGAACTCGACGACATTCTTGCCGAAACATTTTCGTTTCCCATCCCGGTGAGCCCGGTTTCTGCCGCTGCCGGTAAGGCGGGATTGCTCGAGTTGTATCACGGTCCGACGGCAGCCTTCAAAGACGTCGGGGCCGGTTTTCTTGCTGCTTGCCTGACGCGCCTCGAAGGCGACCCGGCGTCACCTTTGACTATCCTGGTTGCCACATCGGGTGATACCGGTGGTGCCGTTGCCGCCGCATTCGACTCACGCCCCGGTATGCGGGTCGTCGTACTGTTCCCGCAGGGCCGGGTGTCCGAACGCCAGCAGAAGCAACTGACCTGCTGGAGCGACAACGTACTGTCCTTGTCGGTCGAAGGTTCGTTCGACGATTGCCAGTCGCTGGTGAAAGGTGCGTTGACCAATCCGGAACTGGCGGTCGACTTTCGCTTCAGTTCAGCGAACAGCATCAACATCGGCCGGCTGTTGCCACAGGCAACGTACTACGCGATGGCCAGCCTGCAGCACTTCCGTCGCACCGGGCAGAAGCCGGGTTTCATTGTCCCGACCGGCAACCTTGGCAATGCGCTCGCCTGCATCCTGGTGCGGGAGATGGGTTTGCCGGTGGGCCCGGTAGTGCTCGCCGTCAATGCCAACCGCACGATTCCGGACTACCTGGAATCGCTCGAGTGGCTGCCGCGACCGAGTATCCGCACGCTGGCAACCGCGATGGACGTCGGTGACCCGAGCAACATGGAACGACTGCGCGGGCTGCTTGGCGAAGCCCTTGCGCTGCGTGAAAAAATCGATGTTGTATCGGTTGGCGACGAGCAGATACGTGCAGCGATGCGACAGGACTACAAGGATTTCGACTTTGCGACGTGTCCGCACACAGCGACGGCAACGCATGCGTGGCGTGCGATGCAGGCGGAGCGTCGCCAGGAACACGACTGGATCCTGGTCGCGACCGCGCACCCGGCCAAATTCGAGACGGTGGTCGAACCGCTAATCGGCGCCGAAGTGCCTTTGCCGCCCGAACTGTCTGCAATCCTGTCACGGCCGAGCCGTTCGGTTACTATCGGGCCAACGATGAATGCGCTGGCGGGAGCACTGCGTGGCAGATTTTTTCCCAACTGATCAAAGCACCTGGGTTGTTGCCGGTGGCGTGATTGTCGTTTTGCTGGTGATCTGGCTGGTCGTGCGCCGCAGGGCTTCCGGCGACCGCCTCGCGCGCGTGCTCGATGACATCAGCTATGACCGTGTTGACGGCATCCTGCTGCCAAATGGCGATGAGGGCGAGATCCAGATCGACCATTTGCTGCTGACGGCGCGGGGCCTGCTGATCGTGGATATCAAGGATGTGGCCGGCGTCGTATTTGGCAGTGACAAGATGGACCAGTGGACGGTGATCAGCAATGAACGCCGTTTTACGTTCACGAATCCACAGCCAGCACTGTATGACCGGATCGCCGCGGTTCGCCAGATCGTGCGGCAGGTACCGGTCGAGGGCCGCCTGGTGTTTCTCGATGCGGCGGAGTTTACCAAGGGCGTGCCGGAGTACGTCGCAGGCCTCGACGAATTACAGGCGGAATTTGGCGAACCGGACAAGGCCGCCGGCAAGTTCAAGATCGAGGCTTTCAAACCCCATTGGGACCTGGTGCGCAAGGCGGCACTGGGTTCGCAGGCCGACGCCATCTACGGCCGGCCGAACAGTTAGTCCGCTCGTGCCCGCCGGACCGCCCGAGGTCGTCATTCGCCGCGCCACGACTGCGGATATTGAAGACCTTGCCGGCGTCGGCAGTGAGTCGTTTCGCGAGGCTTACGGCCCGCATTCGGGCGCAGCCGATATCGAGGCGCATATCGCCGCGAATTTCTCGCCTGCGGCCATACGCGAAGGGTTTGCCGGGGGGCTGTCCGACTTCTACATCGCCAGTGCGTCTGGCGAAGCGGCAGGTATGGCCAGGGTGCGTTTGGCCGGGTGCCCGCTGCCTGGCGGCGATGCCGACGCGCTGGAATTGCAACAGTTGTACGTGCTGGCCAGGCTGCGGCGGCACGGTCTCGGGCGCCTGCTCGTGGAGCAGGCCATCGCGCATGCGCGGCAGGCCGGCGCGGCCGGTGTCTGGTTGTCAGCATGGGAATTTGCGGACTGGGCTGTGCAATTCTACAAGGATGTCGGCTTTGCGCCGATCGGCAAGGTCGACTTCAAGCTCGGTTCTGCCGTGTACACGGATTTGCTCATGTGGCGCCCGTTGTAAGGACACGCCTGTGATGATCCTGCGCTGATCACGGATCGAGACCGAAAAACCGAATCGCATTGGCCGTCGTAATGGCGGCAACGTGCTCGGTGCTCTGGCCGCGCGACTCGGCTACTACCCGTAGTACTTCCGGCAGGTGATACGGCTCGTTCCTGCGAGAATCGGGCTTCGGTTGCAATGTACGTGGCAGCAGGTAGGGCGCATCGGTTTCGATCAGCAAGCGGTGGTCCGGGATTTCACCAACGATTTCCTTGAGATGCAGGCCACGACGCTCATCGCATATCCAGCCGGTGATGCCGACATACAGGCCCAGCTCGAGATAGTCCTTCAGCTCATCCGCGGTACCGGTGAAACAATGTGCAACGCCTCGCGGGATTTTGGCCAGCACCGGGGCGAGGATGCGCACGAAGTCGTCGTGTGCGTCCCGCTGGTGCAGAAACACCGGTTTGCGGGTATCGGCCGCGATATCGAGTTGAGAGCGGAAAGCTTCGATCTGGGCCTCGCGCGGCGAGAAATTGCGAAAGTAGTCGAGCCCGCACTCCCCGACGGCCACGACCGATCGGCGCAGTGTCAGCGACCGAATCAGCTCGTCGCTGGCATCCGTATAGTCCGAGGCGTGGTGGGGGTGAACGCCGGCCGTTGCGTACAGTCGGCGCGGGTGTGCGTCTGCCAGTTCAGCCGCGTCTATGTTGCCCTGGTCGCTGCTGCCCGTCACGACCATGCGCTGGACACCGGCGTCGGCCGCGCGCGCCAGCACTTCGTCCAGGTCGTCCTGGAAGCTGTCGTGCGTCAGGTTCGCACCAATGTCGATCAGGGAGTGGGGCATGGAGATTGCAACCGTTTCGCTGGCGGCGGTATCTAATGAATACAACGATGTAACAGGTCGAATTCTGGGGATGATGTAGCCATGAAGAGTTTGTTTTCCAAGAGTACGGTAAGTTTGAGCCTGCTGGTTGTGCTGGCCCTGAGTGTCGCAGCGCCGGCAGCGGCGCACAATGTCAATAAAAGTGCCAAGATCGGTGCAGGCAATACGTCCGGCGGCGAATCCTCCGTCAATGGCAGTATTTCGGTTGGTGCTGGCGCGATAGTGACGGGTGATTTGAGCACCGTCAATGGCCGGATCCGCATCGACAACGATGCCGAGGTCGAAGACGTATCGACGGTGAACGGTGGGGTACGCGTCGATACCGGCAGCCGCACAGAGAGTCTCAGTACCGTCAACGGCGGGATTTCCATTGCGCAAAACGTTTCGGTCGATGGTGAGGTCGAAGCCGTCAACGGCGAGATCGAGATCGACTCGGGCAGTGAAGTCCGGCGCGATGTCAGCAACGTCAATGGCGAGATTGAACTGCGTGCCTGCAAGGTAGGCGGCGACGTGTCGACCGTCTCCGGGGATATTGAGCTGGCCGACGCGGCGGAAGTAATGGGCAACCTCGTCGTTGAGAAACCGAACGGCTGGGGCTGGAAATCGAAAAAACAGCGCACCCCAAAGGTCATTATCGGGCCGGGGTCGCGGGTGCATGGTGATATTCGCCTGGAGCGGGAAGTGGAGCTCTACATCAGCGACACAGCCGAGGTTGGCCGGGTTACCGGGGAGATGTCGCTGGATGACGCGGTACGATTTAGCGGCAACACGCCGTAATCCGCCGTACAATAGGGCTGTGAAGGACACAGCCCGGCAACTGGCACTATTTTCCGATTCTGAAGAACCCGGCACATCGTCGGGTTTTTCTGTGCGTGCCAACAAACGCGCCCGCAGGCTGTCGATCAAGGTGTTTCCGCGCGGACGGGTCGAGGTCGTGGTGCCACCCAGAACCCGCCCGGAAACGGTGCAGGCCTTTGTCCGGGAGAACACCGACTGGATCAACAATGCCCGCGCATCATTCGCCGCGGTGCATCCGCCAGAGCCCTTTATCCTGCCGAATTCAGCAGACCTCGCAGCAATCGGAAAACACTACCGGATTCGATATGTCCGTCGCTCGGACCAGGCGACAGTACGCTACCGCTGCCGCGGCAACGAGGTGGTTCTGAGCGGCCGTACCGGTGATGATCACCTGTGTGTCGCCGCATTGAAGCGCTGGCTGGCAACGGTCGCCCGGGATGAATTCGAACCCCGTTTGCAACGTCTCTCCGAGCAGACCGGCAATCCGTACCGGCGGATGCAGGTGCGCGGCCAACGGACCTGCTGGGGCAGCCACTCATCCAGCGGCACGATCAGCATCAACTACTGCCTGCTGTTCCTGGACCCGGATGCCGTGCGCTACCTGATGATCCATGAGCTGTGCCACGCAAAGCACATGAATCATTCGAAACGCTTCTGGCAACTCGTCGGCCGATTCGAGCCCGATTACCGGCGGCTGGACAGGGCACTGAATGACGCCTGGAGCAGCGTGCCGGTCTGGTTAGGGATTAATTAATTTAATTCAATAATTTACAAATACTTATTAAAGTAAATCATTACCCCTGGTCGAGTAACTCACGCAGGTTGATCACCGCCGAATTTGCGCGCGCGAGATAGTTTGCCATCACCAGCGAGTGATTCGCGAAGAAGCCGTAGCCGCTGCCGTTCAGAATGACCGGCGAATGCAGCGGTTGCAGGCTGGCCTCGAGTTCACGAATGATCTGGCGGACACTGGCCCGCGCATTCTTGTCGTCGAGGACTGCGCCAAAATCGAGTTCGACCGCCCGGAAAAAATGCAACAGTGCCCAGGCGGTGCCGCGTGCTTCGAAAAATACGTCGTCGACATCGAACCAGGACGTGCGCACTTCGATCTTGTCCGGCTGCGGGTTGGATGCCTCGGCCGCGGAGTCGCCGGCAAGACTCTCGTTGATCCGGTCCGAGGCAACACTGTCGCCGAGTCGGCCCGTCAGGCTCCCGAGTCGTTTCTCAACCTGCGCCAGCCACTCGCGCAGGTTGTCCGCCCGGGCGTAGAACTGCGCACCATCCTCGGAATTGTCACCCAGCCGGTCCCGGTAGTCCCTGAAGCCGGCGATGGCATCGTCATACTCTGACTCGCTGGCCGGCAGGATCCAGGAATTGCTGTCGATGAAAAAGGCCTGCTCGGCATCGCGCACCACCTCGTCCTCGATCGACTGCGACTGGCTGCGGCTGTAGTCGTTACGAATGACCCGGGCGAGGTCGCGTACCTGTTGCAGGACGCCTTTCTCCCAGTTCGGTGTGTTGTCCAGGAAAACACCGGGCGGAAATCGGTCATTGCTCAGGTAGCCGCCGGGCTTTTCAAGCATTGTTTCGGCTACGCGAATCAGTGTATCGGTGGTTGCATAGCCGACCACGGCACGGTTGTTGTCGATGTTCTGGTTGACCCAGAAGACATCCGGCGAGCGGGACCAGTAGATGCCAAGAATGATGTAGATCACGACCAGGACGCACACGGCGGCGGCGGTGATCTTCAACCAGGCCGGCCGTTTCAGGATGCTCGCGGCGCTCTTGTCTTTCATCGACGATATTCCGAATTGCGCTGGCGCACCGTTCAGGCAGCGAGCTGCCGCAGAACGTACTGCAGGATGCCGCCGTGCTCGTAGTAGTCACGTTCTTTCGGCGTATCGATGCGCACGAGGGCCTCGAAACGGGTCGTGGTGCCGTCTTCGGCAGTAGCCGTTACCGTGACCGTGTCCGCATTCGGGTCGGTCTGGCCGCTGATGTCGAAGGTCTCGGTGCCGGTCAGGTTCAGCGTCGTCGCATCTTCGCCGTCCCTGAACTGCAACGGCAGCACACCCATGCCGATCAGGTTGGAGCGATGAATCCGCTCGTAACTCTTCGCAATGACGGCCTTGACGCCGAGCAACAGGGTGCCCTTGGCCGCCCAGTCACGCGACGAGCCGGTGCCGTATTCCGAGCCTGCAATCACGACCAGTGGCACGCCATCCGCCTTGTACTTCAGCGATGCGTCGTAGATCGACATCTGTTCGCCGCTCGGCTGGTGCTGGGTCCAGCCACCTTCCGTACCTGGTGCCAGCAGGTTGCGCAGCCGAATGTTGGCAAACGTGCCGCGCATCATCACTTCGTGGTTGCCGCGGCGTGAGCCGTAGGAGTTGAAGTCGTGCGGTTCGACGCCGTTGGCGCGCAGGTATTCGGCAGCGGGACCGTCCGCAGCGATGCTGCCGGCCGGTGAAATATGGTCCGTCGTGACCGAATCGCCGAGCAGCGCCAGCACGCGCGCGCCCTCGATATCCTGCACCGGGGACGTTTCCAGTGACATGCCCTCGAAGTAGGGCGGGTTCTTGACGTAGGTTGAATCGGCATCCCAGGTATAGATTTCGCCTTCGGGCGAACTGATGGAGTTCCAGTTTTCATCGCCGGCAAACACGCTGTCGTAGCTCGACTTGAACATCGTCGACGTGATGTTGGCGCCGATAATGTCGTGGATTTCTTTCTGGCTCGGCCAGATATCTTTCAGGAATACCGGGTTGCCGTCCGGGTCATTGCCCAGCGAGTCATTGAGCAAGTTGACGTCCATGTTGCCGGCCAGGCCATAAGCGACAACCAGCGGTGGCGAGGCGAGGAAATTCATGCGCACCAGCGGGTGAATGCGGCCCTCGAAGTTTCGATTGCCGGACAGCACGCTGGTGCCGATCAGGTCGCCTTCCTTCACTGCCGCGGCGATTTCCGGCTTCAGCGGTCCGGAGTTGCCGATACAGGTCGTGCAGCCGTAGCCGACGGTGTAGTAGCCGAGTGCATCGAGGTCGTCCAGCAATTCCGATTTTTCGAGGTAGTCAGTGACCACCTTGCTGCCGGGCGCGAGGCTGGTTTTTACCCATGGCTTGGTTTGCAGCCCACGGGCACGGGCATTACGCGCCAGCAGGCCCGCGGCAACCATGACCGCAGGGTTGGACGTATTCGTGCAACTCGTAATGGCTGCGATCAGTACGGCGCCGTCGCGAATCTCGACCTTCTCGCCGTCGAGCTCCGCCGTCGCCGAACCGCCACCGGAGCGATTGCGGGTTGCTTCCTGCAAATGGCCCTCGTATACCGTGTCGGCTTCGCTGAGGGCGATACGGTCCTGCGGCCGTTTCGGGCCGGCGATACTGGGTTCGACGGTGCTCATGTCCAGTTCGAGCACGTCGCTGTACAGTGCATCTTCCTCGCCGTCGTGACGCCACATCCCCTGTTCCTTGGCATAGGCTTCGATCATCCGGATGTGGCTGGCGTCACGGCCGGACAATTCCAGGTAGCGCAGCGTTTCGCCGTCAATCGGGAAAATGGCACAGGTCGAGCCGAACTCCGGTGACATGTTGCCGAGCGTCGCGCGATCCGCCAGCGGCAGGTGCGCGAGGCCGTCACCGAAGAATTCGACGAACTTCCCGACGACGCCTTTCTCGCGCAGCATTTCGGTGACGGTCAGCACGAGGTCGGTGGCCGTTGCGCCTTCTTTCAGCGCGCCGGTCAGCTTGAAGCCGATGACGTTGGGGATCAGCATCGTGACCGGCTGGCCCAGCATGGCCGCTTCCGCCTCGATACCGCCCACGCCCCAGCCGAGCACGCCGAGGCCGTTGATCATCGTCGTATGCGAATCGGTACCGACGACCGTGTCAGGATAGGCGAGACGTGTGCCGTTCTTTTCGGTGTCGAATACGACACGGCTGAGGTACTCGAGGTTGACCTGGTGCACGATGCCCGTGTTGGGCGGCACTACGCGGAAGTTTTCAAAAGCGCTCTGGCCCCAGCGCAAGAACGAGTAACGCTCCTTGTTACGCTGGAATTCGATCTTGTTGTTCAGGTCGAGTGCATTGGCCGCGCCGTAATTATCCACCTGGACTGAATGGTCGATGACGAGTTCGGCCGGCGACAGCGGGTTGATCTTGTCCGCGGAACCGCCGAGTTTGACGACAGCATCGCGCATGGCCGCGAGGTCTACGACAGCCGGAACGCCGGTGAAGTCCTGCAGGATGACGCGGCTGGGCGTGAAAGAGATCTCGGTGCTCGGCGCAGCTTTCGGGTCCCAGTTCGCCAGGGCCAGGATGTCGTCACGCGTGACGTCCCGACCGTCTTCGTGGCGCAGCAGGTTCTCCAGCAGGACCTTGAGCGAATATGGCAACCGTGCCACGTGGCCGTCGGTTACCGCATCAAGGCGGTATATTTCGAATTGGTCGTCACCGACCGTTAGCGTCGAGCGAGCGCCGAAGCTGTCCGTCATGTTGTTCTCTCCGGGAGTGTCTGATTGTCACGGCCAGCCGGCCGTCGGGCCGCAAATTATAGCTGAATGCGGTCGATAACGGCACCGCCCAGGCAGCGATCGCCCTGGTAGAAGACGACAAACTGGCCCGGTGCGACAGCGCGTTGCGCCTCGTCGAACTCGACCCGCAGTCCGTCGGCCGTCCGGGTGACGGTGCAGGCCTGGTCCTCCTGCCGGTAACGGACTTTTGCCGCACAGCAGAGGGCAGTATCCAGTTCGGCGGGCGCCGTGCCGATCCAGCCCGGCTGGCTGGCCTCGAGATTATGCGTCAGTAACAGCTCGGTGGCGCCCTGTGCCACGATCAGCGAGTTCTCGTCGAGGTCCTTGGCAACGACATACCACGGCTCTTCACCGGCATCCTTGCGACCGCCAATTTGCAGGCCCTGTCGCTGGCCCAGCGTGTAGTACATGAGCCCGCTGTGCTCCCCGACCTGCTCGCCGCCGGGTGTGCGAATCGGGCCGGGATTGGCCGGCAGGTACGTGCTCAGGAACTCGCGAAACGGGCGTTCGCCGATAAAGCAGATGCCGGTACTGTCTTTCTTGGCATGGATACGCAGGCCGCGATCGCGCGCCAGCCGGCGTACCGCGTCCTTTTGCAGGTCGCCAAGCGGAAACACGGTTTCGGCGAGCGCTTCAGCCGACACTGCATGCAGGAAGTAGGTCTGGTCCTTGTTAGGATCGCGGGCCTTGAGCAGCGCGATCCCATCGTCAGTCGCTGCCGTGCGCGCATAGTGCCCGGTCGCAAGCAACTCGCCGCCCAGTCGTTTGGCATGCTCGCGGAAGACGCCAAACTTGATCTCGCGGTTGCAAAGGACGTCCGGGTTTGGTGTACGGCCGGCGCGGTACTCGGCCAGGAAGTACTCGAACACCTGGTCGCGGTACTGGCGCGAAAAATTGACATGATGCAGCGGGATATCAAGTTGTTCACAGACCTGCCGTGCATCCTGCAGGTCCTCGGCTGCCGTGCAGTAGCCATCGTCGTCTTCCCAGTTGGTCATGTGCAGCGCCTGCACATCGGCGCCCGCGTCCTTGAGCAACAACGCAGCCACGGCGGAGTCGACTCCGCCGGAGAGGCCGAGTACGACCCGGCGGTTCTGAACCTCTGGAAACATGCTTGCGGAGTGTACTAGCTAATAGCCCCGGACAGGCTATTGTTGCTGCCGTAAGGACAACAGCGTGTCTAGATGCCGAGCTGGCGGAATTCGACTTCGACCTCGCTGGCCAGCCAGATCTCGTCAAACATCTTGCCGTACAGTTTTGCTACCGGCGGCTCGAAGGTATCGGCGATGCCCTCCCAGCGACTGGCCTGCAGGCGATAGACGAGGGCGGTTTCGTCGGCAATGCAGAAGGCTTCTGCATGAGTGCGCAGGTCCTCGCGCACGTGGCGAAACTCGATGTAGCTGTTGAGCCGACGTCCGAGGTGTACGAAATTGTTGCCGTTCTTGATGGCCCGGGACGGGTCCGCGATCAACACGCGGATACGCGAATAGGTCTGCGACAGGACGAGGCGCTTGATGACTTCGAGGAAATCCGGGTCATCATAAATACCGGGCTCCAGGTCGTGCGTGAAGATCGACACCTTGCGCTTTGCTTCGCGCGCAACTTCGATGGCGGCCTGACGCATCTCGTCGCGCGTCGAAATCACCCATCGCTTGCCTTTTTCTCGAGCCTGTTCCATTGACGACATCTTACCGGTTGTGTTTTCACGGCCGTGCCAACTGCGTCACGTTTTGCAACCCGGTCAGACGTTGAGAATGATTCGCATCCCGCCTGCAGTCTGCGTTTCAGGCGATTGCTCTCCGGCAGGGTACGACCCGTGGATTTCACATATGCTTGTCCGCAGGCCGTCCGTTCCTGCGTCGGCACCCGGCTAGATTTGACTGGCCAGCGATTCTGCCAGGCCGGTGTACTGGTGTGGTTGCAGGTCAAGCAGGCGCTGTTTTTCGGCGTCCGGGATGTCGAGCGTTGCAATGAACTCGGTCAGCAATGCCTGGTTGACAGGCTTGCCGCGGGTCAGCGCCTTGAGTTTTTCGTACGGCTCCGGAATACCGTAGCGACGCATGACAGTCTGCACGGCTTCAGCCAGCACTTCCCAGGCAACGCTGACATCGGCCTCTATACGTGCTGCATCGAGTTGCAGTTTGCCGAGTCCTTTCAATACGGAGCTGAAGGCAATGGCCTGGTAGCCTATCGCCACGCCGAAATTGCGTTGCACCGTCGAGTCGGTCAGGTCGCGCTGCCAGCGCGAAATCGGCAGCTTCTCGGCAAAATGACCGAGCAGAGCGTTGGCGAGCCCGAGATTGCCTTCCGCGTTTTCGAAGTCAATCGGATTGACTTTGTGCGGCATTGTTGACGAGCCGACTTCACCCGAGGCAACTTTCTGCGTGAAATAGCCGAGCGAAATGTAACCCCAGATATCCCTGCAAAGATCGATCAGAATCGTGTTGTAACGACACAGGCAGTGTGAATACTCCGCAGTCCAGTCGTGCGGCTCGATTTGTGTCGTGTAAGGATTCAGATCGAGATCGAGTGAGCTCAGGAATTTTTCGGTGATGCCCGGCCAGTCTGCGTCGGGATAGGCGACCTGGTGCGCGTTGTAGTTGCCGACCGCGCCGTTGAACTTGCCGCGAATGACGACGTCGCGGAACTGTTGCTGCGCGCGGTCGAGCCGTGCGACGACATTCGCCAGTTCCTTGCCAACAGTTGTCGGGCTGGCCGTCTGGCCGTGCGTACGCGACAGCATCGGGATGGCGGCATATTCGTGCGCCATGCTGCGCAGCTTGCCGCGCAGCTCGCGCATCGCCGGCAGGATTGCTTTGCTGCGGGCACTGCGCAGCATCAGCGCATAGGCGAGATTGTTGATGTCTTCCGAAGTGCAGCCGAAATGCAGGAAGTCTTTCAACGGTGCCGTATCCGGTCCGTCGCCGAGCTTTTCGCGTATGAAGTACTCGACCGCCTTTACATCGTGGTTGGTGGTCGCCTCGATGGCCTTTACGCGTTCGGCATCGTCCAGCGAGAAATCGTCCACGATGTGATTGAGTACATCTTTCATAACGTTGGACAGTGGCGGCAACTCCGGCACCTGCGCGTCGTCGGCGAGGCACTGCAGCCAGCGCACCTCGACCAGTACGCGATAGCGAATCAGCCCGTATTCGCTGAATATTTCGCGCAGCGCGTTAACCTTCCCGGCATAGCGACCGTCGGCCGGCGACAGGGCCTTGAGCGTAGAGACTTTCATGTCAGAAAAACCAGTGTAGACTTGCGCGCAAAGCGCGAATCATACACCACAGGACACGGCGAGACAGGCAATGAGTAACAAGGATTTCCGCATCGAAAGCGACAGCATGGGCGAGCTGCAGGTACCGGCAGATGCGAAGTGGGGAGCCCAGACGCAGCGGGCAGTCGAGAATTTCCCGATCAGCGGGCTGACGATGCCGCGGCAATTCATCAGCGCCCTGGGGCTGGTGAAATGGGCAGCGGCCGGCGCGAACGCCGAGCTGGGCCTGATCGGCAGCAACATGGCCATATCGATCCAGAAGTCGGCATTGGAAGTGGCGCAGGGCAAACACGACGGCGAATTTCCTATCGATGTTTTCCAGACCGGCTCCGGTACCAGCTCCAACATGAATGCGAATGAAGTCATTGCCAACCTGGCAACGGCCGACCGGGGCTCGGAAGTGCACCCGAATGATCACGTGAACATGAGCCAGAGCAGCAACGATGTAATCCCGACCTGCGTCCACGTCAGCGCGGCAATAGCCGTGCACGATCACCTGTTGCCAGCATTGCAATCCCTGTCCGCGACGCTGGAAAAGAAAGCCGACGAGGTTCGCGACGTCGTCAAGACCGGCCGCACCCACCTGATGGATGCCATGCCGGTTACGATGGGCCAGGAGCTCGATGGCTGGCGCGCACAAATCGACAATTCGATAGCCCGACTGACAGATTCGATGGCGCGCCTGACCGCGCTCGCCCAGGGCGGCACGGCTGTCGGCACCGGCATCAATGCGCACCCGAAATTCGGCGCCAAGGTTGCAGTATTGCTGACAGAGCAGACCGGCATTGAATTCACGTCAGCTGCATCGAAGTTCGAAGCGCTGAGTTCCCAGGACACCGCAGTCGAGGTGTCGGGACAGCTGCGGGCACTGGCAGTTAGCCTGACCAAGATCTCGAATGACCTGCGCTGGATGAATTCCGGCCCGCTGGCCGGCTTTGGCGAGATTTCGCTGCCGGCATTGCAACCGGGCTCGAGTATCATGCCCGGCAAGGTCAACCCGGTCATCCCGGAAGCGGTTGCAATGGTTTGCGCACAGGTCATCGGCAATGATGCAGCAATTACCATAGCCGGCCAGTCCGGTAATTTTCAGCTCAACGTCATGTTGCCGGTGGTCGCCTACAACCTGTTACAGAGCATCGATATCCTGGCAAACGCGAGCCGCTGCCTTGCGGAAAAAGCCATCGCGGGATTCACGGTCAATTCAGACAACATCAACCGGGCGCTTGGCCGCAATCCGATCCTCGTCACGGCGCTGAACCCGGTCATCGGCTACGAACTGGGCGCCGCCGTCGCGAAGAAGGCGTACGCGGAAGGTCGCCCGGTCAAGGACGTGGCACTGGAAATGACCGACCTGACCGAGGAGGAACTGGATCGATTGCTGGACCCGGCGGCCCTGACTGAAGGCGGCATCAAGAATTAAGCCTGCCAGGATGAGCAATCCCCGAATCGTCACCGCCGACCGGGTGCGCGAGCGCCTGGCCGAAACTGCACTGCGGGCGGATCCGAGCGAGGTTATCGAACTGCCCGGCAGCAGGCAGTGGCCGGCCAGTCTGCGCGCACGCCTGAACGCGACGTTGCAGCCGGCCGGTGTGCTGATGCCGTTGTTCGAGCGCCAGCAGGAAGGCCTGACCCTGCTGTTGACGCAGCGTTCGGCTGCACTCCGGCATCACGCCGGGCAGGTCAGTTTTCCTGGCGGTCGCATGGAGCCTGATGACATCACGGTCGAACAAACGGCATTGCGCGAAACCCACGAGGAGGTTGGCATCGCCGGCAGCGCGGTGCAGGTGCTCGGTTACCTGCCGCCGCTTCCGACCATCACGGGTTATGCCGTGACGCCGGTCGTCGGCATTGTGGATAAGCAGGTCGAGGCCCGGGCCGATCGGCAGGAAGTCGAATTCGTCTTCGAGGTTCCGCTGGCGTTTTTCCTCGACAGCAGCAACCAGCGCCTCGTCGAGCGTGAGTTGCACGGACGCAAGCTGCCGATGATCGAATATCGTTACGACGGCCACCGCATCTGGGGCGCGACCGCAATGATGATAGTGCAGTTGATAAAACTATTGAATAACAGATAGTTATGAAGGAATTACAGAAACTGCTTGATATCATGGCCCGGTTGCGTGACCCGGAGACCGGCTGCGAATGGGATATCGCACAGGATTTTGCGTCGATCGCTCCGTACACGGTGGAAGAGGCCTACGAGGTGGCTGATGCGATAGAACGAGACGACCTCGTTGCTCTTGAGGATGAACTTGGCGACCTGTTGCTGCAGGTCGTCTTTCATGCCCGCATGGCCGAGGAAGCCGGCGCCTTCGATTTTGCCGCAGTCGCCGCCGGTATCAGTGAGAAAATGGTGCGGCGGCATCCGCATGTCTTCGGCGACGAAGTCGAGATTGCGGCAGGACTGCAACAAGGCAGCTGGGAACGCATCAAGGCGGCAGAACGTTCAGTCGATCCTGACCAGAGCGCTCTCGCCGGCGTTGCAAAAGCACTGCCGGCCCTGAAGCGCGCCGAGAAGCTGGGGCGTCGCGCGGCCCGGGTTGGTTTTGACTGGCCGGACCGCCAAGGGGTGCGCGCCAAGATTCGCGAGGAGCTCGAGGAGCTCGAGGAGGCCATTGGCACGCGGGACGAGCAACGGGTCAACGAGGAATTCGGTGACCTGTTGTTTGCCGTTGTGAACCTGGCTCGTCACCTCGGCGTCGACCCGGAGCATTCGCTGACGTCCGCCAACTACAAGTTCGAGAAGCGCTTTCGCGACATGGAAGCGGCAATCACGGCAACCGGCAGCAAGCTCAATGACCTGTCGCTCGAGTCGCTCGACAAGGAGTGGCGGGCCGCCAAGCAACGCATCAATTCCGCGGGCAGTTAGCCCGGCTTCGTACAGGGCGCATCACTGCCTGCGCCGGCGGCGTGCACAGCCCGTCTCTCAGGGTAGCGATTTATTCAGCAGCGATTCATTGACGCCCGCGTAGTCTTGTTCCCGGGATCAGGAAAGGAGCAGGACCATGATGAACTACCGATTTACCACGGGGCTGGCTACAGCAGCCTTCCTGCTTGGCCTTGCAGCCCCGGCAACCGCGGGCGGCCACGGCTATGGCCACAAGCGCAGCGGCCCGGTCTACGACTATGCGAGGGTCATCAGCTCGCAACCGGTCGTGCGCTATGTGACCGTCAAGACGCCGGTGGAAGAGTGCTGGGAAGATGTCGAGTATTACACCGTCAACGAGCGTCCGCCGGGCGAGGGCGTGCGTACGCTGGCCGGTGCGGTACTGGGCGGCGTGATCGGCCATCAATTCGGCAGTGGCAGCGGCAATGACGCAGCAACGGTCGCCGGCACAATTATCGGCGCGGCGGTCGGCAACCGGAGTGCATACCGCAATGCTGCAGGCAGCTATGGCGTCAAAGAGTATTCGCGCCCGGTCACACGGTGTGAAACGCGCTACCGCAATCGGCAGGAAAAACGCATCGATGGCTATGACGTGGTGTACCGCTACAAGGGCCAGAAGTACGCGACCCGCATGCCCCATGACCCTGGCCAGCAACTGCGTGTGCGTGTCGATATCCGGCCGGCGGGGTAAATGCTGTGACCTGCCGCATTGCAATTGGCTTGCTGACGGACGAGACTTGTCCGCAGCCCATTTGTGAGGATTCCTGCGGTGCATAGACTGCTTGTCCTGATTGCCTTGTGCTGTTTTGCAACGACTGCACCGGCGGCGCCGGACACATATGCCGGGCCACCGGTGCAACTCGTGCAGAACGGTTGCAAGAACCTGTCACAGGCGGTCGAGCAGATTCGTCGCCAGACGAAAGGCCGCATTGTCAGCGCTGAAACCCGGACCCGGAACGGCCGGGAAGTCCACCATATCAAGGTGCTGACTGATGATGGCAAGGTCAAGACGCACAAGGTGCAGGGCTGCAAACGAGACAACGGGCAACGCGCATGAGATTGCTGGTCATAGAAGACGACGACACGCTGCGTGAATCGCTGGCAGCGCAGCTCTCGGAAGCGGGATTTGCCATGGAGCTGGCGGCCGATGGCAAGGAAGGTTTGTACTTTGCGACGGAATACCCGATTGACCTGGCGATCGTGGACCTGGGGTTGCCGGAAGTATCGGGCCTGGACCTGATTCGCGAAGTGCGCAAGCTTGGCAAGAGCTACCCGATCCTGATCCTGACGGCACGCGATCGCTGGCAGGACAAGGTCGACGGGCTGGATGCGGGCGCCGACGACTATGTCGTCAAGCCGTTCCAGTTCGAAGAAATTATTGCCCGGGTCAATGCGCTGCTGCGGCGCAGCGGCGGCTGGGCCTCCTCCGAGCTCAAGGCTGGCCCGGTATTGCTGGACCTGTCCCGCCAGGAGGTCAAGGTCGACGGCCAGGCGATTGACCTGACCAGCTTTGAATACAAGATCATCGAGTACCTCATGGTGCGTGCCGGCCAGGTCATTTCAAAGGCCGAGCTGACGGAACGGCTGTACGACCAGGACTTCGAGCGTGACAGCAACGTCATCGAGGTTTTTGTTGGCAGGCTGCGCAAGAAGCTCGATCCGGATAACACGCTCAAGCCGATCGAGACGCTGCGCGGTCGCGGCTACCGCTTCGGCCTGGAGCGCAACCAGTCCGGTTGAGTCGAACAGTGTCCTCGCTAAGCGCGCGACTGCTGGTCTCTGTCAGTATCCTGTTGTTGTTTTTCTTCGGCGCAACGATCGTTGTCCTGGATAGCGCCTTTCGCAGTGCCGGCGAACGGGCACAGCAGGACATTCTTGACGGCTACCTGATGTCATTGCTGGCCGCAGCCGAACCGGCTGAAGACGGCACGCTCGCAATGCCACCCGATTTGCCGGAACCGCGCTTCAGCAATGTTGAATCGGGGCTGTATGCGGAGATCCGCGGCGAGCGCGGCATTGTCGTGTGGCAGTCGCGTTCGTCGCTGGGCCTCGACATACCGGCGGGTGTCACGCCACAGGGCGGTGACCGGATCTTTGCCGAGGAATTTTTGCAGGACGGTACGCCGTTGCTGACCTTAAGCATTGCTGTCTACTGGGAGTTCCCCGACGGCGAGTTACGTCCTTTCGTTTTCAAGGTGGCTGAAAACCTCGACTCCTTTCATGCCCAGGTCGCGACGTTCCGGCGACAGCTCTTTGGCTGGTTCGGCGCGGTGGCGCTGATCATGCTGTTGTCCATTGCCTTCCTGATGCGTCGCCTGCTGCAGCCGCTGCGGCAGGTCGAAACAGAAATCGGTGCAATCGAAAACGGCAACCGGGTCGCGTTGTCGGACGAATACCCGACCGAGTTACAGGGTGTGGCGCGCAACATGAACCTGCTCATCAACAGCGAACGCGCCCGCGCAGAGCGCTACCGCGTTACACTCGACAACCTCGCGCACAGCCTGAAAACGCCCCTGGCAGCGTTGCGCGCGCTCCTCGTCGACCACAACAGGCCGGGTTTCGCCGCGCGTGCCGACGAGCAGATTGAACGCATGGACGAAATCGTTCGCTACCAGCTTCGCAAACCGGCGGCAGGTGGCATGGGCCAGGTCCTCGGCCGCATCGACGTGCCGGCCGAAATTCGCAAGCTGGCCGACAGCATGCGAAAAGTTCACCACGACAAGCAGCCGGCGATCGAGATGGACTTGCAAGAGCCATTGCTGCTCAGGGCGGATACCGGCGATTTTCTCGAACTGGCCGGCAACCTGATCGACAATGCGTGCAAATGGTGCAACAGCAAAGTCCGGGTGACCGCCCGCGCAGCCGCGAATAATAGTGGGTTGCAACTCATTGTTGCCGATGACGGTCCCGGTATTCCGGAACAGGCGGCTGAGTCGCTGCTGCAGCGCGGTACGCGGCTGGACGAGAAAACGCCCGGACACGGCATCGGCCTTGCGATCGTCAACGACATCGCGCAATCCTATGGTGGCAAGATTACAATCGTACAGTCGGATCTCGGGGGCGCCGAGATCTGCGTATCGATCCCCTAGCTGTTTTCCAGGAAGCGCGCATGTTCATCCGTTTCATTACGACCGGCGGCACCATCGACAAGGTCTATTTCGATGCTCTCAGTCAATTCGAAGTGGGTGATTCGCCGATCCGACAGATGCTGACAGAAGGCCTCGTGGCGTTCGACTACGACGTCGTGCCGCTACTGCAAAAAGACAGCCTCGAGATGACCGCAGCCGACCGGACCCTGTTGCATGAGTACATTGCCGGCGATGATGCAGACAGGTACGTCATCACTCACGGCACCGATACGATGCCGCAAACGGCCGAGGCGCTGGTCGACCTGGATTCGAAAACCATCGTCATGACCGGTGCGTTGACGCCTGCGCGCTTCAGGACAACAGATGCCGTGTTCAATGTCGGCATGGCCGTGGCCGCCGTACAAACCTGTGCGCCCGGCGTCTATATCGCGATGAACGGGCAGGTCTTCCCGGCCGGCGCGGTGCGCAAGAACCGGGAAGAGAACCGCTTCGAGACCTTATAGGTCGAAATTGACACCCTGCGCGAGCGGCAGGTCTTTGCCCCAGTTGATCGTCGTTGTCTGCCGGCGCATGTAGGATTTCCACGAGTCGGAGCCTGCTTCGCGACCGCCACCGGTTTCCTTTTCACCACCGAAGGCCCCGCCGATTTCGGCGCCGGACGTACCGATATTGACATTGGCGATGCCGCAGTCAGAACCGCCGGCCGACAGGAAGTACTCGGCGTTTTGCAGGTTGTCGGTGAAGATGGCC
>JAUIDP010000038.1 GCA_030429005.1 Gammaproteobacteria bacterium
GTGCAACTTGATGACCGGCGCGGGATCGTCGAGCACCTTGTCGTGTTGCGTGACGACCTCGTTCAGGATGTTCTCCACCTTCTCGACGTCGTCACTGTAGGAGACGCCAAAGACCAGGTCGACACGCCGCAGCTTTTGCGACGTGACATTGGTGATGACCGACTGCCAGATCAGGTTGTTCGGCACCACCAGCACCTGGTTGTCGATGGTCGTGAAGGTCGTGTTGACCAGGCTCATGTGGCTAACCTTGCCGGTCACACCGCCGGCCGTGACAAAGTCGCCGACGTCGAACGGCCGGTAGAACAGGATCAGCATGCCGGATGCGAAATTCGACAGCGTATCCTGCAAGGCAAAACCGACGATGAATCCGGCGATGCCCAGGCCGGCTAACAGCGGTCCCAGCGAAATGCCGATCTGCGACAGCGCAATCAGGATGCCGATGATGATAACGATGTTCTTGACGGACTTGATCACCATCTCGGTCAGCAGGTGGGAGAGCTGCAGCTTCGATGTCTGCAGCGCGCGCTTGGTCAGCGCCCGGGCTACGCGACCGAGATAGATGAACAGGACCAGGATCAACAGCATGATCAGCACGCGGAATAAAAGCTGTGGCCCTTCTTTCGCGGCGATCTCGGTGGCCGCGGCGGTCCACTCGCTGACGATGCCCGAAACGACGCTGACATCGAGCAGGTCGGAACTCAGTTCGCCGGTCGTTTTGACAAGCTGTTGCCGGTAATGGCTGGAGTCCAGCTCGAGCTGGTCCATCAGGTCCACCGCACTTTGCAGGCTGCTCGATGCGCTTTGCACCCTGGCCTCGCTGACGGCAAGGCGCGATGCCACCGTGCCGTCTTCCGGCAGCGCCTTGGCGGCATCGCGCATGACGGTGACGTTGTCCAGCGACAGGTGCACGAAGGCAGAGCGATTGGCCGCAGTTTCCTGCACCTGGGTCTCCAGGAACGCCTCGATTGCCTGGCTGTCGATACCCAGCTGCCTGGCCAGCTTCAGCCAGGTCGCCATTGAGCGCAGCACGTGGTCCAGCTTGTCGACGGCCAGCCACAGCCGCTGGTCGGTAATCGACAGTTCTGCAGGCTCCATGTCGTCGGTCGGGAAGACCAGTTCATCGCTCAGCCGTTGCAGCGCCGCTATGGCGTCCTCCGGGAATACAGCCAGGTTATCGACAATCTCGTCGACATACTCGGACACGTCGAACCCGGACTTTTGCTGGTCCAGCAGGTCACTGGCGAGCGCTACCGTCTGGCTGAACATGTCGGCCCAGACGGCATCCACGCGGCTGCCATAGAGCTCGGCCATCAGGCCGTCCGCTTCTGCGAGGTTCTGCCGAATCTCCGCGACTGCGCGTTCCTGGTCCTCGATCGCGATGATGCGCAGTTCGAAGTCGGCGGCTATCTCGTCCGGCAACTCCTGCAGGACAGCTGGCTTCTCGCCGGCGGCAGCGGGCGCGTCGGCCTGTTCCTGGGCATAGGCTGGCGCCGCCGCGAACCAGGCGACGAGAAGAACCCGGAACAGCGGCATCGGTTTACTTTTCGGCTTGATGCGGCGTGCCGTCGCCGGCCCTGAACGGGTACAACGCGAAGTATTCGGGTACACCTTCAGCAATGAGCTGCTTCATGTTCGCCAGCTTGTCTTCAGTCAGCTTGCCAACGCCGACCGCCTCCCAGACCAGCTTCTTGGTCTTCGGGTCGACAAGATCGATGTTGTAGGTGCCCTCGGTGTACTGCGAGACATGCGTATCGGTGCCATAACCGTAGCCCATCCATGGATCATAAAAACCACCGCGATAGCCGTAGTAGCCACCCATCCCCATCGACGGCGATGTCGTTACCTTGGTCTTGTCCTGCAACTGGGCATTGAAGTTGATGAGCAGGTCCGGGTTGTCGGACCTGGTGTACCCGCGCGACTGCATTTCCTTGTCGATCGCCTCGATCATGTACTGCGAAAACAGGCTCTGGTACTGGTTCGGGTTGCGACCGGCATCTTCAAAATAGTTGTAGGTGTTGTACTGCGAAAAATCGACCTTGTCGTCGTAGGCAGACCGCAGTGAGCCGGAAGATGAACACGCTGATACGCCGGCCATGATGACAGCCGCAACCAGCAACCTGGCGATTCCCCGGTTGAACTTGTAGAACATCTTGATAGTCCTCACGATTCGTATGTTTATGCGGTCAAGACTAATCGCTTTGCCGATACCGGTCTAGACCGCCTGGCGATCCTTGCGCCGGTGCGCGGCGAAAGCATCGAATATGTATACCGTGCCAACGGCATAGAGCGTTGCCAGTATAAACATCCACAAACGATCGAGAAACTTTGCGTTCGCCGGACCGCCGAGCTGGCTGTCCATGACCGCCGGCGCGAGAATCACAATCATCGTCAGCATGCCGTACGACCAGGTATCCGCATCCGGACGCAGGCCGCGGCCTTCGAATATCTGTCGGCCGACGACCAGGGCGACAATCGCGACGTACATCGTATAGACACCGAGCGTGGGAGCGATACTTAACAGTTGCCAGCCGATGATGGCAGCGACGCCGCCGATAACGGTCGAGAGCAACAACGAGCGGGCGGCAAGCTGCGACTGCTCGTTGGTCGCCTGCTGGGCCATCGCCGCGACCTTGATCATTACCGGGATGTAGGTAGCGCTGGCGCTGGAGAACAGGAAGAACAGTCCGACCGGCAGGATGATCAGCAGTGAACGAAACGCGCTGCGGCGTGCGACCGCCAGGTCGGGCGGTTGCGCGGCAGGCGGCTTTGGCGGCGGTCCGGCCGGCAAATCGTTTGCCAGTGAGTCATTGATAAAGGCGTGAGCGACCCAGACGAACAAGACGGCAATTACCGTGCCCAGCGCAAAGCCGTTGACAATGGTCAGCACCGCGTCGAGGTTGACGGTACCGATCGCCGTGCTGATCGCGATACCCGCCGTGGCCAGCGTACCGAGCGCAGCCGAACCGCCCCTGGCGGTAAAGTAAAAGGTGTAGTACAGCGCCAGTGCCAGCAGGATGATGCCGACCATCGGCTGGTTCTCCAGAGGCGGCAACAACAGCAGGCCGCCGTACACTGCGGCGGCGAAGACGGCCATGATGCCGATACCCATCTTCAGTTTCGGCGCCGGCAGCGGCAGCGCCAGCAGGAACATCGTCAGTGCCGGTGTAATGAACGACATCTGCCAGGCAACTGCCTGCGAGAACCACAGCGATACGGCCGTGCCGAAAGCCAACCGCAGGATTCGAACGCTGGCGATGTCCACTGCGGGCCCGTGCGCTAGTAGGCGTAGGTGAAAATGCTGACGAGGCGCATCTTGATCTTGCCGAGCAGGGTCATGATCCAGCCCGAATCGGCATAGACGATCACCGAGGCCTGTGCACCGACGCGCAGGTTCAGGCGGTCCTGCATGTCTTCGACATCAAAATCGATCAGGACCGAAAATCGTTGAGCATCCCGCAGCCACTGCCGGTCGTTCGTGATCGTCGGCAGGCTGCCGAGCGGTGCGGAGTCGACGCTGACACCAAAACCGGTGGTCCGGATGCTGCCCTTGAACACCTGGCCGGGGAGTGCGTCAAACACGATCTCGACCGGGTCACCCGACTTGATATGGCCGAGGTTGTTCTCGGTGAAGTCGGCCTGCACCCAGACATTGTGGGTTGCCAGGAAGGTCATTTGCGGAGCGCCGGCCTGCGCGAAGTTGCCCTTGTCGACGCGGACGTCGGTGACGATGCCCTCTTCGGGGGCGATGATCAGCGTGCGGGTCAGGTTGAGCTTTGCCTGGTCCAGCGCGGCCAGGGCTTGCTGCACCTGCGTGTTCTGGTCACCGACCTCACCCAGCGCTTCCTCGGCTGCGCGCAATGTCGCTTCGGCCGCTGCCAGGTTGCCTTGTGCAGCCGCCAGCGAGTTCTCGGCAATTTCCAGGCGCCGGTCGGAAATTGCCCCGGCATCCTCTTTCTTGATGCGCCGCAGGCGCACGGCATCCTGCTCCGAACTGCGCAACGCTGCCCTGGCCGCGTCGACCATGGCCGCGGCCGCGGCGACGTCTGCCGTCCCGGCACGGGTGCCCTGCCGCGCCGTCTCGAGGGCCGCCTCGGCCTGCTGTACTGCCAGCTCATAGCGCTGGCGTTCGATCTGGAACAGGGGATCGCCAGCTTTGACAAACTGGTTGCTGTCGACCATGACATCGACGACCGTGCCCGAGACTTCCGATGCGATCGGCACGACGAGCGCGTTGACGCGTGCCTGCGATGTGTATGGCGTCACCCGGTCGCCGACAAGGTAATAGACCAGGAAAACCAGGCATACCCCCAGTGCAATAAAGGTCCATTTGCGAACCGGGTCCATGCCGGTGTTGGTCGTTTCTTCTGTCATTGCTGCCAACCTCCGCCGAGGCTCCGATAGAGTTGAATTACACTGCGCACGACATCACCGCGGTTCCCCGCATAGCGCTGCTGTTGTGTGAACAGTGCCTGTTGCGCGTCCAGTACGCGCTGGTAGTCCGCGAAGCCTTCCTGGTAGCGCAGGAAGGCCAGTTCTGCCGAGCGCTGGGCGACCTCGACACCTTCGCTCAGTATGCGGTCCTTGTGCCGCGCGCTTTCCAGGGCGGCAAGCGCATCCTCGACCTCGCGCGCGCCCTGGATGACTGTTTCCTGGTAGGCCACCAGCGCCTGTTGCAGGCGAGCGTCCTGGACGTCGATATTGCTCTTGATACGCCCGTAGTTAAGAAACGGCCAGACAAAACTGGCACCCACCGAAACGGCGCCGCCGTCGGAGGTCAGGAAGTTGTCGATGAACGTACTGCCGCTGTCCACTTTCGTCGACCCGGCGCCGAGAAATCCACTCAGCGTGAAGCTGGGGTAGAGGTCGGCGGTCGCTACTCCTACCGCCGCGTTTTGCGCGATGGCCAGCAATTCCGCCTGGCGCACATCGGGGCGTTGCCGCAACAGGTCAGCGGGCAGGCCGATGGCAATCGTCGCCGGTACCACGGGCTGTTTGCCGTCTTTCGAGAGCACATTGTCGAGTGCGGACGGCGCCATGCCGAGCAGGACGCTCATCGCGTTGCGGGATTTCGTCAGCGTTTCCTCGAGTTCCGGGATAGCCGCCTCGGTGCTGAGCAACAGTGTGCGTGCCTGCAGTGCATCCAGTTCCGAGCTTGAGCCGTTGCGAAACAGCACCTCGACGATGTCGTAACTGCGTTGCTGCAGCTTCAGGCTGTCGTGTGCCAGCCGCAGTTGTTCCTCGGTAGCCCTGATGACCGCATACACATCGGCCACGGTTGCCGTCAGTAAAACCATGGCATCGTCGTAGTTGGCGACGGTCGCCAGGTAACTCGCATCGGCGGCTTCTACGGCGTTGCTGTAGCGGCCCCAGAAGTCGATTTCCCAGGAAAGCCCGGCGCCGATACTGTAGTCCTCTTTCGTCAGGTCGCCGGTGTCGGTGTAATTGCCGTCACCGCTGACGACCTGCACCTGCGGGAAGCGGTTGCCCTCGGCGATGCCGAGTTGTGCCTGCGCCTCGAGGACCCGCAGCGCGGCGATCTGCAGCCCGTTGTTTTGTTCGATAGCCGTGGCGATGAGGTCGTCCAGGACCGGGTCGTTCAGTACTTGCCACCAGTTCGCGAGTTCGGCCGGCGAGGTGTCGAACTGGTCGAGCTCGGCATCCAGCCAGGCCGGGTTGACGCTGACCTCGGGCCGCTCGTATTCCGGGCCGACCGTCGTGCAGCCGGCCAGGAACAGCAGCAATACCAGTTTGGCTGAACGCATCCCGCTGGCAACCGGGCGTCAGGCCTCGGTGCTGCTCTCTTTCGGCGCCAGCCAGGCGATGAACAACTCGTAGCTGACGGCGAGGATGACGGCGCCGAGAAACAGGCCGATGATGCCCATCGCAATCGCGCCGCCAATGGCACCGATCAGGATAACCAGCATGGGCGTGTCGACGCCACGCCCGAGCAACATGGGCTTCAGTACCATGTCCGCGACGCTGACAATCAACATGTAGACAGCGAAGATCGTCGCCGGGACGGGCTCCGCCACGGAGAATACCCAGACGGCAATCGGTGCAAGCACGATCCAGGGCGGCAGCTGTACGATGGCTACGACCAGCACGGCCAGGGCCCAGAGCCCTGCTGCCGGCACATCCATGACCAGCAGCCCGACCAGCGCGCCGACAGCCTGGATGATCGCAATGCCGAGGACGCCCTTGACGATGCTGCGTATCGTCATGATCGACAACCCGGTCATTCGCTCGCCCGGGGCTTCGCCCATCAGGTTGCCCGCGATATTGCGAGCCGTACGGTGGCCGGATTCGGCATGCATCATCAGGACGCCCGCGATGATGATCGACAGGGCGAAGGCCAGCGCGCCCAGGATGGAGCCGCCGGCGATGCCGAACAACGTGTGGCTGATGCGCTTGATCTCATCAGAGTAGGTGTTCATCGTGTCCTGGATACTCGTCGCCGCGCTGGACCAGAACTTGTACAGCGGTTCGCCGATAACAGGCCAGTTCGCGACCCGGTCATTCGGTGGCGGGATGTTCACGGTACCTGCCGCGACGTTCGTCGAGAATTTCTGTGCTGCAACGATCGACGACTCGGCTGTCAGGATCACCGGCGCGAGTACGATCAGCAGGCCGACCAGGACGAGTAGCACCGACGAGGTCTTCTCACGGCCGCCCAGTTTTGTTGTCAGTGCCTGGTGGGTCGGGTACAGGCCGACCGCGATGACAATTGCCCACAATACGATGTGCACGAACGGTGCGACAATCTGGTAGCACAGCATGAGCAACAACACGAATGCGCCGATCTGGATAAACGATGCCATCGCGCTTGCGACAAAACGTTCGTCAGTCTTGGAGCTGCTTGCAGACGTCATGATGGTCTCCGGTTTTTTTCTAATTATTCGGTATCGGCTGAGGTTCGCCAGATGTACTGCACGACAGAGAATATCATTGCTGTGGTCCAGCCGACGAGAATGATGCCGTTGAGTGCTTCGATGCCACTCAGCAGCCGAAAGCCGGCCGACAGCGTGATGTCGCCGTAGCCGAGTGTTGTGAACGTCACGAAAGAAAAGTAAACGGCCTCTTCGAACGTTGCCAGTTCATTGGTTGGCACAAAGAGCTGGTAGGCACCGGCCCAGATGACAATCTCCAGCGAGTGCAGGGCGATCACGATGATGGCCGTGTTGACCAGGACAAGCACTGACCGCCTGCTGGACCAGGGCAGGTCATCATCGAAGCGCTTTTTCAGGTGGTGCACCCAGACACTGGTGCCGATGGCATGGATGATAACGGTGATAGCAACCAGGGCCGCACCGATAAGGCTGAGTCTCAACATTCCGCCAGATTACACTATTTGTTGTGTCATTCGGGCACCTGCGCCGGTCCGCCGGGGACGGGCTTGCAGTTGCCCGGGTGGCGACGCAAACTTCGCTGCGTGATGACCGGTAGATACATGCGATTCCTGTTGCTTTCAGCCCTGTTGGCAAACCGCATGGCGGCCGGCGAGGAAGCGCCCGCGCCGTATACGGATATCGACTGGGACATCAGCCTGGGGGCGTTTTTCGCGGACCAGGACATGAAGACCCGCTTCAGCTTCGAGATGGACGATTCCGGGGACCGAGTCGACCTGGAGAATGACCTCGGCTTCAAGGACTCGCAGTCCGTTTTTCGCATTGCCGCATCCAGGAATTTCGCTGAGCGTCACCAGGTCAACCTCGACATTTTCGACTTGTCACAAACCTCGAAAGCCACGCTGGAGAAGGACATCGAGTGGGGCGACACGGTCTTTCCCATCGACGCGCAAATCGTCACCAACCTCGACCTGACGATATACAAGGTCGACTATGCCTATTATTTCTGGCGGGGCCGGGACTTCCGGCTCGGTCTGAACGGCGGCCTGTACATCGCCGATATCGGCCTGAAGCTACGGACGCTCGACAGGGAGGAACAGGAAGGCGGCGAGGTAACGGCACCATTGCCGGTGCTGGGACTGCGGGGCGAGTACTTTTTTAGCGACGACTGGCGGATCAGTGCCAGCTCGGAGTGGTTCGGCCTCGAGTTCGACGGTTACGATGGCACATTGCACGACCTGATGGTTGCCATCGATTATCGTTTTTCGCGGCGAACGGGACTCGGCATCGGCTACAACATTGTCGAAATCAATGTGGACACGACCGAGAAAGCGCTGCGCGCTGACCTGTTGTGGCAGTACTCGGGCCTGTTTGCCTACCTGCGAACGACGTTCTAGTCGACCCGGTTCCGGCGTTCACCGGCGATGAAGGCACGCACTGCCTCGACCAGCTGGTCGATTGCATTTTGCCGGGCGCGATCCGTGGCCCAGGCGATATGCGGCGTGATGATGAGGTTGTCGCCGCGGTAGTCCAGCAACGGGTTACCGTGTACCGGTGGTTCCGTTGCCAGAACGTCAACGGCGGCTGCGGCAATCTGCCCGCGTTGCAGCGCATCGGCCAGTGCCCCGGCATCGACCAGTGCGCCGCGTGCCGTATTGATCAGTATGGCACCGGGCCGCATGCTGTCGAGAAACGCGCTGTCGACGAGATTCTGTGTCTGTTCAGTCAACGGGCAATGCAGGGTGATTGCGTCGGCGGTAGCGAGCATCTCATCCAGCGCGACGCGTCCGGCCGGGACATCGTCCGAGCCGGGCCGGGCGCTGACGATAACCGTCATCCCGAGCGCGCGCGCTGCCGCTGCAACGCCCTGGCCGAGGTTGCCATAACCGATGATGCCGAGGGTCATCCCGGCAACCTGCCGGATCGGGTAGTTCAGCATGCAGAACTGGTCTGCCCGCTGCCATGCGCCGGCTTTGACGGCTGCATCGTAGCGATGCAGGTTGTGCGTCAGCATCAGCAGTGCGCCGATGACATGCTCGACGACAGACTCCGTGCAATAGGCGCGGATGTTGGCGACGGCGACGTTGTTGCGCCTGGCTGCCAGAAGGTCAATATTGTCGGTACCGGTAGCCGTCAGGCCGATGTAGCGCAGTTTTGGCGCGCCGGCGATCAGCGTGTCGGTCAGGCGAACCTTGTTGGTAAAGACGAACTCGGCACCCCGGATACGCCCGGGTATGTCATGGTCGTCGCTGACGTCGTAGTACGTCAATCCGGTAAACAACGACTCGAGTTCGGACAGGTCCAGTCCATCGCCCATCGTTGCGTAGTCGAGAAAGACCGCTTGCATTGATATTTACTGCCCCGTGTCACACAGTGCATCACGATGGCCGATGAATACTGGAAACGCAAATCGCTGGCGGAGATGGATACCAGCGAATGGGAACAGCTCTGCGATGGCTGTGCGTTGTGCTGCATGCACAAGCTGGAAGACGAAGACACCGGCGAAGTTTTCTACACGGACGTTGCCTGCCGGCTGCTCGATGTCGAGTCGTGCCGGTGCACCGACTACAGCCGGCGGGTGAGTATTGTGCGCGACTGCCTGGTGCTGTCGGTCGACGAGCCGGAACGATTTGCCTGGCTGCCCGACAGCTGTGCCTACAAGCGGCTGGCGAAGGGCAGGGACCTGCCTGCATGGCACCCGTTGCTGACCGGCGACCCGGACTCGGTGCATGCCGCCGGCATCTCCGTACGGGGCAAAGCCGTTTCGGAGAGTGAGCTGTTGGCAGCCGAGATGCAGGAATTCACCGTTCTACAACAGATGAGTGACTTTGATGAGTAGCTACCCGACGATACCGCTGCCGAACTATATCGAATACCCGGTCGACGAGATGCGCCAGCGGGCCGCCGACTTCTATGGCGACGTCGACCGCCGGCGTACCGTACGCGAGTTTTCCGACCGACCGGTGCCGCGCGACATTATCGAGACGGCACTGAAGGCTGCGAACACGGCACCCAGCGGTGCAAACCTGCAGCCGTGGCATTTCGCGGTTGTGACCGGTGCTGCGACGAAGAAAAAGATTCGCGCAGCGGCCGAAGTCGAAGAACGGGAGTTCTATGCCCATCGCGCATCGGCCGAGTGGCTGGCAGCACTGGAACCGCTGGGCACGGATGCGAACAAGCCCTTCCTCGAGACGGCGCCGTACCTGATCGCCGTGTTCCTGCAGAAATATGCGGTGCTCGGCGACGGCCGCAAGGTCAAGCATTACTACCCGACCGAGTCGACCGGGCTGGCAACCGGTATACTGATCACGGCTTTGCATCGGGCCGGGCTGGTGTGCCTGACACACACGCCCAGCCCGATGAAATTCCTGAACGAGATCCTCGGCCGACCGAAAACCGAGCGGCCGTTCCTGCTGCTGGTTACAGGCTACCCGGCGGCGGATGCCGAGGTGCCGGACATCCATAGGAAGTCACTGCCGGAGTTTGCGAGTTTTATCGACGACTAGCTTTGATCCACTGGAGAATTCCATGAAGACAACGAGTATTTTCAGCGTACTGGCACTGCTGCTGGCCGCTTGCTCCAACGAGACCGAGGCCCCTTCGGCGGCGCCGGAAGTGGCACAGGAGGAAGCGGTACCTGGCACCAGCCTGGCAGACGTTATCGCGCATGAACGTCGCGCCGAGAACGCCGCGCGCGATGAATGGCGTCACCCGCAAGAGACGCTGGAATTCTTCGGTGTCGAGCCGGACATGACGGTGGTCGAAGTCCTGCCGGGCAGTGGCGGCTGGTACTCCCAGATCCTGACGCCGCTCACCGCTGAAAGCGGCCGCCTGATCGGTGTGACCTATCCGGAAAGCCTCTGGATCCAGATGTTCGACAGCTGGGACGATGAGCGCAGGGAGAATTTCGGTGCTGACATTTCGCGCATGGACCACTACCTGAGCGTTGAAGGTGTTGAGAGCGCCCAGCCGATCGTCGGCTACGCGATTGACAATATTCCCGACGCGGAAAATGGCCAGGCGGACGCGGTCCTGATTATCCGCGCGATGCACCACCTGTTCCGTTTCGAGGAGCCGCTTGTCGACACGGCGCTCGCCGAGTTGTACGACCTGCTTGCTCCCGGCGGCGTGGTTGGTGTCGTGCAGCACCGTGCTCCGGAAGACGCGGACCCCGGCTTTGCCAATGGCGACAACGGCTACGTGAAACAGAGCGATGTCGTCGCGGCGTTCGAACGGGCAGGGTTTGTCCTCGAGGAAGCCAGCGAGATCAACGCCAACCCGAACGATCCGGCCGATGGCTTTGTCTGGCGTTTGCCACCGTCGACAACCGACAACCCGGATACGCTGGCCATCGGCGAATCGGATCGGATGACGTTGCGGTTTCGCAAGCCGCAATAGGCATTAGGTAGAAGACGAGTCGGAAGAAAATCACCAACGAGCAAGTGAATAGTATCACCTGTCAGGTTGTAAATGAGAATCATTCGCTTTATTATTTAGATAGCTAATTCTGAGGATTCCACATGCCTGGCCATAAATTTCACGCCCGCCAATTCGTGGCTGGCTTCTCGATGCTTGTCTCTTCACTCGCAACTGCACAGCAGGCGAGTGTGGAGGAAGACGTTGTCGACACGATTGTCGTCGTTGGCGAGCGTGAACCGGGCAATGTTTTCCTGGGTAGTGAAGACTTCGAGCGCATGCAGGCTGACACGCTGCAGGACATTTTTTCGAATGAATCGTCGATTGCGGTAGGTGGCGGTTCGGTCGCAGCCCAGAAAATCTACGTGCGTGGTTTCGAAGACGTGATGTTGAACGTCACTTTCGACGGAGCGCAAAGCCCGGGGGAGCTATATCACCACCAGGCGCGCGTGCAGCTTGAACCGGAATTCATCAAGAGCATCGAGCTGGATGCCGGCGCGGGTGCCGCTACCAATGGTGCGGGCGCATTGACAGGTGCGTTGCGGGCGACAATAAAAGACGCCTTCGACATGCTGGAGCCGGAACAGGAGATTGGCGGTTACCTGAAGGGCACCGGTAACTTCAACGGTGACAACGGGCAAAAATACACCGGTGCCGCCTACGGTCGAATCGGTGAGAGTACCGGATTGATCGTTGGTTATACCTGGGAAGATCGCGATGACTACGAAGATGGCAATGGCGACATACCCGGACCTTCGTCCTACGAACATCGACGTGGCTTCGTCAAGCTGAATGGTGGTAGCGACACGCACGCATATGCGGTTACCTACGAGAACCTGCAGGATGAGGCGATCTCTTTCGAACGGCCGAACCTGATCAACTTTACCGGAACCTACGAGGTATCCGATCAGCAGATGAATCGCGACACCTTCGCGTTGAACTACGACTATACGCCGGGCGGAGACTTGCTCGACGTTAGCACGACCGTGTACTTCAACAGCACCGATTTTGTCGTGCAGCGGCAGAATTCGGACATCATCTACGGCGAGGGCGACTTTTCGTCCGCCGGTTTCGATGTCCGCAATACCTCCTTACTTGGCGACCATACGGTGATTTACGGCATTGACTTCCGGGATGACGAGGTCAAGTCCGCACAGAATGCTACACCGCCCTTCGCATGGGGAACCAGCAAACAGTCCGCCAGTGTGGTCGGCCTCTATGTGCAGGACAACTGGCGTATCTCGGACAGTTTCGATTTCAGTTTCGGCCTGCGTTTCGACGACTACGATTTCAAAGGGGATAGCGGCGTCAGCGAAGGTGTGAGTATTTCAGAGTCGGGTCTCAGCCCGAATGTCAGCATGGAGTGGGAGATGTTCGAAGGCTTCACGGCACGCGTTGCCTATGCCGAAGCTTTCCGTGGCGTGACCATCCGCGAAGCGTTTTTCAGTGCGCTGTACGCTCACGACGGGTCTCTGAAGGGCGAAGAAGCGGATAACCTCGAGTTTGGCCTGGCCTGGGAGAAAGATGGCTACTTCATTCGCGGCACAGTCTATGAGCAGACGATCGAAAACTTTATCGATACCGAATTCACAGGCCCGATGCCGGTGTGGGGCTATTGGCGCAACACCGGTACGGCAGAAGTTGAAGGCTATGAACTGGAGGCGGGCCGCGAAACGGCCGACTATTACATCAAGTTCGGCGTCTGGGAGGCTGACAACGAAATAAACGGTGAGCCGTTGGCCGATAGCAACCTTGGTCTCGGGACCAACATCGGCAGAACCTGGCTTGGCCGCCTGCGATTCAATCTCGAGCGCTTCAATGCTGACGTCAATGCCGACCTGCGTTACGTTGAAGAGGAAGACAACCCGATTGCTACCGACGCGCCGCCAAAGGACCAGTACTTCGTTGCAAACCTGTACATGAACTGGCGACCAACCACGGATCTGACCGTTTCGCTCGCAGTCAATAATCTGACGGACGAGTTCTACTACGATCATGCGACCTATACCTGGATCGCCGGTGCATTCAACACGTACGTTGGCTACCCGGCGATGGGCCGAGAGGTTGTTGCGTCGCTTGCCTACCAGTTCTGAGCTGGTCGAGCCGCCATGCCGGATCTGGTCTACTTGTTGATCGGGGCGATAGCGGGCGTAGCTGCTTCAATAGCGCTTTACACAGCGTGCATACGGTTACGCGCCGGCCGAAAGGCGTGGTTTGTGTTCTCAGTCATTGCGATTCTCTTTGTTGTCACGGTCGTTGCGTTTGACAGTTGGCTCGGTATTGCGGAGTCGGTCTACGCCGCGTTGCTGGTAATGATGGTCGTCCTTACTGCATTGCCGTTTGCACTTGCCTTGAAACGCGACAGCAAGCCACGATGACTCGCGCGAAGCTGACGACAGAAGGCTGGTTTGGCAAGGCGGTCGCGGGCACCGTGCTGGGATTCATCCTGGCCGTACTGGCCAGTGCGCTGTTTGCGTGGTTTGGGCCTGGCGGCATACTGGCCGGGGCAGGCAAGACACAATTCAACATGTGGCTGGTCGGGCCGGTCTGGGCGCTCGTTCTCAGTTTCGTATTCATGTTTCGGCGCACGCGGGATGCGTGGCTGTACCTGGGCCTTACAAGTGTCGTGCTGGCGGCTGTCTATCTTGCCGGCCGCTGGCTGATCGTGTCCGTGCCGGCATGATTCGCACCGATATCGTACGAACTTATCGCAAGATCCACGGGTGGGTCGGGATTGTCTGCGGTCTGTTTCTGTTTATCGCTTTCTACGCCGGCGCGATAACGATGTTCGAGGAACCGGTGCAACGCTGGGCCGCTACGCCCCCGGCGCTGCCAGCACCGCCGCCGCTCGATGAGAGCGGCTTGCTGATTGACGCGGTGCTCGCACAGCAACCGGAGTCGGCACGGAATTGGCGACTGCACTTCGAAACGGGCCCTGAAGCACCGGCCCGTATCAGCTGGCCGGCGGAAATCCTGGATGACGACGACCATGCTGCGACGCCGGCAATCTTTGGAGCCGCCCTGGACGAGAACGGCGTACTCGTGGTTGAACGCGTCGATTCTGCGCCGGTCGCACAGTTCATCGATGTACTGCACCAGCAGGTCGGGCTCCCTTTTCCGCACGAATGGGCAATGGCGGTCACTGGCGCCGTCGGACTCCTGTATTTCCTGGCCCTGGTATCTGGCGTAATCACGATCCTGCCCAGTCTTGTCGCGGACCTGTTGCAGTTTCGGGTCGGCAAAAACCTGAAGCGAATGTGGCTGGACGTCCACAACGCGCTCGGAATCTTCAGTTTGCCGTTTCACCTGGTCATGGCGCTGACCACGATTGTATTTGCCCTGCATGACCCGTTCTACGCGGTCCAGAACCAGGTCATATACGACGGTGACATCGGAGCACAATGGGCGCAGGCGAGGCCGCCAGCGGGAAAAGCGGCCGAATGCACCGATCTGCTCGCACCGGACCAGTTGCACCAGCGCATCCGGCAACAGGCACCCGGGTTCACGCCAACGATTGCGGAGTACCGTTCGGCACCTGACGGGAGCAGGGTGCTGCGGGTGCAGGGTTACGATGCCCGCTACCAGATGCGCGGCCCGACATTCGGTATTGCCGGAGCCGATCCCTGCACCGGGGAACTGATCCAGACCGAGTACCTTCCCGGACATCAGTCAGGCTGGGCCGCGGTGATCACGTCGTTCTTTGCGTTGCATTTTGGCAGCTTCGGCGGCGATGCCGTTCGCTGGGGATACTTTATCCTTGGCATGGCCGGTGCACTGATGTTCTACGCGGGCAATCTCGTCTGGATAGAGAGCCACAGGAAACGTGCGCGGCGCGAATTGCCTGATCCACAGCAGGACAGATCCAGTTACTTTCTTGGCAGCCTTAGCATTGGTGTGACGCTTGGCTGCGTGGCAGGAATTTCGACGACGCTGGCAGCGGCGCCCTGGCTTCCGGGGCTGGTCACCGATGCTGCAGCCTGGCATCGGTACCTGTACTACGCCGTCTTTCTTGGTGGAACTGGCTGGGCATTTCTCGCTGGCCCCGCAAGAGCCGCGCTACACCTGTTGTGGTTCGCTGCGCTTGCAACGGCCACGCTCGCAATCACAGCATTCGTCACAGCCGGTGGTACGGCCGGGAGTGGCTGGACTATCGGCGCGGTCGCACTATCCGGAGCAACAGGCCTTGCCTATGCGGCTATTCGAACTGGCAGGCGCATCCATACCGGGCCGCCAGACAGTATCTGGTCATTGCAGACCACGAAGTAGCGCTACCAGTACTATCCAGCAGAGTGTCTGCGTGGATCAACTGCAGCGAGCGTCTGTTCACACGGTGTCGGTCGTCGTGTTCAGCAGAATGTAGATGCCGATGGCGATCATTGCGAGCGGCACCAGCCACTGCACGACCCTGTTTGACGACTGCAGGCCTGTGAGCCGGCGCGAGAAGCGCACAATAATCGTTATCCAGAGCGCGGCCATCAGGATGTAGCCTGCCAGCATGGCAGCCAGCGCCGCGGGTTCGCTCTCGGCGAGCAGTGGGCCGAAAGTGGCGATCGTGTCGGTACTGTTCGCGAGCAAAGCGGCTCCGATCGGCACGGCGCCGACACCGGGCAGTGCAGCTCCGCGCTGTTCTCTGTGCATCGTCAGCAGTAGCCGGACGCCGATCGCGATCGGGACCAGGCCCAGCAGGCCGAGCGCCCGCGGCGGGAACACTTCCGCCACGACGACAAAAGCGGCGCAGAGGGCCAGCACGGTGGCTGACGCCAGCAGGAAGCCCTGCACAAGCGCACGCCGGTTGCCGGACCTGGTGGCCATGGTTGCCAGCAGCAACAGGTTATCGAGATTGGTCGATGCGTAGGTACCAATTGCCAGCGCGAGACCCGCGAGAATGTCCGGCCAGGCGCTTGCCAGGGTCAAGCCGCTGCTACCCGGTGTTCTGCAGGCCCTGCGCGATGCCGTTGACGCTGGCGAGCAAGGCGGCGAATAACGCATCGTCCTCGCGCCCCGACGCGCGCCAGCGCGCCAGCAGGTCGATCTGCATCAGGCTCATCGGGTCGACATAGGGATTGCGCAGCATGATGGCGCGCTGCAGCGTGCTGTCGCCTTCGAGCAATGCCTGGTGTTCGGAATACTCGAGAATCAGGTTCTGCGTGAGTTCATATTCCTTCTCGATGATCGGGAAGAATTCATCGTGCAGGTCACCGGCGAGCTCGGAGTACAGCTTCGCGATGCCGAGGTCGGCCTTGGCCAGAACCATTTCCGCGTCCGCTGTCAGGGCACGCATGAAATACCACTCCTTGAACATCTCGCGGAAAACGTCCTCGCCGAACTCGCTGGCCGCCTTCGCGAGCCCCGAACCGATGCCGTACCAGCCGGGCAGCATGCAGCGCGATTGTGTCCAGGAGAACACCCAGGGTATCGCCCGGAGGTCGCCGATGCCGGACTGCGTCCGTCGCGACGACGGCCGTGAACCGATGCGCATACGCTCGATCAGGTCGATCGGCGTGGCCTCGCGAAAGTACGGGTAGAACCCCTCCGTTTCGTAGACGAGTTTGCGGTAGGCAAGGCGGCTCTCGGCCGCGATGACATCCATCATCCGGTGCCATTCGGGCATGTCGTTGCCGCGATGTCTCGGCAGTGCCGTCGCCAGCGCCACCGACCCCGTCACCTGCTCGAGCGTACGCAGCGCAATGCCGCGCAGGCCATATTTCTCGTTGATGATTTCGCCCTGTTCGGTGACGCGCAGGCGGCCATTGACTGTACCCGGTGGCGCACCGAGTACGGCGACGTGGGTCTTGCTGCCGCCGCGGCTGATCGTGCCGCCGCGGCCGTGAAACAATGTCAGGTCGACGTCGTAGGGCTCGACCAGTTGCACCAGCGTTTCCTGCGCGTTCTGCAGCGCCCAGCGGGCCGCCGCAAGACCACTGTCCTTGTTGCTGTCGGAATAGCCGATCATCACCATCTGCCGCTTGTTTCGCCGGGCCAGGTGTTCCTGGTAGACCTCGGTCGACAGGATCGTGTCCAGGATCTCGCGGCCGTTCTCGAGATCGTCGACCGTCTCCAGCAGTGGTGCGACATCGAGCGGTACGTCGCCGCGCTTCGTATGCAGCCCGCCCCAATGCGCGAGCAACAGGACAGACAGGATGTCATCGGCACCCTGCGTCATGCTGACAATGAACGGCCCGATCGCCTGGCGGCCGTACTTGCGCCGGCAGGCAGAAATGGCCTGGAACACCTGCAGTGTCTTGCGCGCCTGGTTGCTCAGCAGTTCCGGGGCGCTTTCGCGTGACTCCAGTGCCTCGATCACCTGCGCGAGGCGCTGTTCGCGGCTCAGCTCCATCCAGTCGGCGACACCGAGGCACTCGCCGACCACCTGGCGGTGCACTTCGGCGTCCTGGCGGACGTCCAGCGTCACGAGGTGAAAGCCGAAGGTGTCGATGCGCCGCAGCAACCGCCGCGTCGTGAACAGCCCGGCATTGCTGCCCTTGTTGTTCTGCAGGCTGCGCGCAATCAGCTTGATATCGCCGCGCAACTGGGCGACCCGCTCGTAAGGATAGATATCGTCGTCGTAGGTCGACTGCAGCCGCTGCTGGATCAGGCGCAGCAGCACCCGGTACGGCATGTTGCGATGGCGCGCCGGTACGGCGTGATACGCCTGCTGGAAGACCGCACGGTACTCGTCGATGCGCTGCAGGATCGCGTCGTCGACATCGATGACGTCGGTCGTCTGGCTGAGCTTGGCCGACAGTGCTGCACACTCCTTATAATAAAGGTCCAGCACCAGTGAACGCTGCCGCGCCAGTGTTGCGCGAATGGTCTTCGCATTGACGTTCGGGTTGCCGTCCATGTCGCCACCCACCCACGAGGCGAAGCGTGCGATAACCGGCACCTTGATGCTGGCACCGTCGTCGCCGTAAATACGTCCAACCGCGTTCTCCATGTCCTCGTAGAACGGCGGCATGGCGCGGTACAGGACGTCGGTGACGAAGAACAGGACGTGCTCGAGTTCGTCGGCAACCGTCATTTGCTCGGACGGGTGTTCGTTGGTCTGCCAGCCGGTCGTAATCAGCAGGCGAATATTCTCCAGCGCCACCGCTTTTTCCTGCGCGGTCATCGTCGGGTTCAGCAACTCGACGAGGTGCCGGACGATATTCTGTTCCTTGCGCAGCATCGTGCGCCGGGTCGGTTCGGTCGGGTGTGCCGTGAACACCGGCTCGATGTGCAGGCGGTTCAGCAGTGCCTGGAAGTCGGCGGCGCCGACACCGGCTGCTTTCAGTTTGACCAGCGTGTCCTCGAAACCGCCGGGCTGGTAGTGGCCAACTTCCTGCAGGTACTCGCGCCGCCGCCGTATGCGGTGCACCTTCTCTGCCGTGTTCACCATCTGGAAGTAGGTCGAGAAACTGCGGATGACCTGCTTTGCCAGTGCCGGGTCCAGGTCCCTGACCAGTGCGGCCAGCTCCTCGCCGGGCTTCTCGTTTTCCTCGCGGCGCCGGATCGAGCGCAAGCGCGCATTCTCGACAAACTCGAACAGTTCTTCGCCGCCCTGTTCGCGAATCAGTTCGCCGACCATCTTGCCCAGCGTGCGTACGTCGTCGCGCAACGCCTGGTCCTTGTCCTCGAACATGATGTCCTGGCGGCGCAAGTGCTTGTGTACACCGGTGATCATGGTGTTGTCCTGCGACCGGTCCTAGTCGCGAAAGTTTTCGTATTGCAGCGGCAGGTCGACGTCGCTGTCTTTAAGCAGCGCAATCACCGACTGCAGGTCGTCCCGTTTCTTGCCGGTGACACGGACCTGGTCGCCCTGGATGGCTGCCTGCACTTTCAGCTTGCTGCCCTTGATGATCTTGACCAGCTTCCGGGCGAGGTCGGATTCGATACCCTTGCGCAGCACGACGACCTGCCGTGCTTCGCTGCCGGTAACTTCTGCGTCGCGCTCTTCGAGGCAGCCGAGATCGACGCCGCGCTTGGCCAGCTTTTGCCGCAGGATGTCCAGCATCTGCTGCAACTGGAACTCGGACTGCGACGTGAGCGTGATCAGCTGGCCGTCCAGCACGAACTTCGAGCCGGTGCCTTTGAAGTCGAAACGGGTGTTTACTTCGCGGTTGGCCTGGTCGACGGCATTGCTGGCTTCATGCGCGTCAAAGTCACTAACTACATCGAATGATGGCATTGGCTGGACCTCTTGAGACCGGCGACAATAGCAAAAACTCAACGACCTGCACAGATTGGCGCACCGCTGCCGGGAGCGCATTTGACGATAATCGGGCGCATGAGCCAGCGAACCAGGGACGGTGTGGCGCTGCGGCTGGATGCGTGCAAGACACTGCCCAGCAGCAGCGCGGTGATGCGCATGCAGCAGCAGGTTTTCGACCTGCTCGCGCGAAAGCTGCCGGTCACCGTCACGATCGAAGGCCTGCAGGGCGACCTGCAGCCGGAAGTGCTGTTCGTTCGCGCCTGCAAGCTGCTGCAGCGCCCTTTGCTGGACGCCGCGGCGGCCACGGCGTCCCTCGGCATTGCGCTGGCCGGTTCCAAGCTGTCGCCGCAGTTCGCTTTCATGGTGCGCGCGGCAATTCTCGGACACGGACCCTGTCACCTGCTGCCGGGCAGCACTTTGTTGCGGCCGGCCTCGGAGCTTGTCGGGCGCCGCCGCCAGGAGCGCTTCTGGCTGCAGTGCTGGCATTTGCGCGGTACGGCCGGCTTTGGTGTCGCGTTTGCCCCGGGCATCACGTCACCGTGCCCGTTGTTCAGCGCCGAACCGGCCGCGGGCATCCTGCCGCCGCATGGCCTGCAGGTCCCGCCCGGCACCGCCTGGGCGTTTCAGCAGGTCTGCATCACGGACTACGTCGGTGATGCCGGCGAGCTTCGCACAGAAGCACTTGGCAAGCGCCTGCGGTCTGCGGTCGACCGCGGTGACCGGCTGCATGACGAGCAGGACTGGCCGACCGCAGCGATGCGTCACGACAGCTGGTCAAACCGGCGCCTCGCGATCTCGATCACCGGCATCGGCGACCTCGTCAGGATGCGTGGTGCGGATCCGCGCAGCCTGATCGCGTTGCAGGAATTGCATGAAGTACTGCGCTGGATTCGCGAGACGGTCAATGCACGCTCGCGCGAACTGGCTGTCGCCAAGGAACATGCGCCGGCCCTGAACATTGCGGAAGCGGGTGGCAGCATTGCGACACTCACCGCCTGGCGCACGCAATGGCAGGCGGCATTGCAGTTCGCCGCGACCCGGCACCGCAACCTGCTCGCGATTTCTCCGTGGTCGGTGTTCCCGGCCGGCGAAAGCGCCGACCTGCGCTACTGTGACCTGTTGCCGGTGCTGGCCGGTGCGGATTCCTGCTCGTTCGGGCAACCGCCGGACCTCGGTCACTGGAATGTCAATGAATTCAAATACTTCCATCAACGCGCCTGGGCGGTCCTCGAGCGAAAAGAGGCCACGCATGTGATTGCGGAGCGGGTATGAACTAGGATACGGTGCAGGGCCACGGAACAAAGGAACGCGGTTTGCCCATAACACCAGACGCCCACGGAATCGCGGTTCTCATCCTGACCGTCGTCGCGTTGATCCTGTTCACCCGAGACCAGATTCCGCTGGAATCCTCCTCGCTGCTGATCCTGGTCATTCTCGTTGTCGGTTTCGCGATCTATCCCTACGAGCAGGATGGCGTCAGGATTCTCGGCCCGGCCGATTTCTTCGCGGGTTTCGGCAACGAAGCGCTGGTCGCCATCTGTGCGTTGATGATGGTGGGCAAGGCGCTGGAAACGACCGGCGCGTTGCAACCGCTCGCGACAATTGTCGGCCGAGCCTGGTCGACGCAACCGGTGCTCGCATTACTGACGACGCTGGTGGCCGGCGCCGTGCTCAGCGCCTTCATGAACAATACGCCCATCGTCGTGTTGCTGATGCCGATTCTCGTCGGCGCTTCGCTGCGGTCCAAGTTCCCGGTTTCGGGCGTCATGCTGCCGATGGGACTCGCGACGATTATCGGTGGCATGTCCACGACGATCGGTACATCGACCAACCTGCTGGTCGTTGGCATCGCCGCGGAGCTGATGCCCGACAACGAGTTCTCGATGTTTGCCTGGGTCTGGCCGGTGGTCATCGTTGGCGGCGTCGCCATCCTGTTCCTGTGGCTGGTCGCACCGCGCCTGCTGCCCGACCGCACGCCGCCGATGGCGGATACGTCACCGCGAGTCTTCAGTGCGCAGTTGCACGTCAAGGAAGGCGGTGCCGCGGACGGCAAGACCTTGTCCGAAGTGCTGGCCAAGGCGGACGGTTTGCGCATCGACAAGATCCAGCGCAGCGACTCGCTGTTTCTCGCGAAGCTGCCATCCGTGATCCTGCAACCCGGTGACCGGCTGTTCGTCAAGGACTCGCCGGAGAACCTGAAACACTACGAGCAGATCCTCGGCGCTACGCTGTTCAACGTGTCCGACCTCGAACACCCGATCAACGAAGAGACCCCGCTGCGCGCCGAAGGCCAGCAACTGGCCGAGGTAGTCGTAACGCGCGGCTCACCATTGCACCTGCGCAGCCTCGCCGCCGCGCAGTTCACGAACAGCTACGGCCTGATGCCGCTGGCACTGCACCGGGCCCGCGCACCCAGCTCGCAGGTGACCGGCGACCTGAACATGATTCGCCTGCGTGCCGGTGACGTGTTACTTGTGCAGGGTTCGCGCGAGGCAATCAGCACGCTGAAAGACAGCGGCTCGATGCTGGTGCTCGACGGCACGACCGACCTGCCGCACACGCACAATGCAAAACGTGCACTGGCGATCATGGCCTTTGTCGTTGCCGCGGCCGCATTCGGCATCATGCCGATCTCGGTGAGCGCCCTCGTCGGGCTGGGACTGATGATCGTGACCGGCTGCCTGAGCTGGAGCGACGCGAGCTCGGCGTTGTCGATCCCGGTGGTCATGATCATCGTCACCGCGCTGGCGCTCGGTAAGGCACTGATGGGCACCGGCATGGCCGACTATATCGCCCACAGCTTCGTCGTGGCCGCATCCGGCCTGTCGCCGCCGATGATCCTGAGTGCCTTCCTGCTGCTGATGACGATCATGACCAATATCGTGTCAAACAATGCCGCGGCGGCCATCGGCACGCCGATCGGCATGAGCATCGCGGCCGAAATCGGCGCCAGCCCGGAGCCGTTCATCCTGGCCGTGATCTTCGGCGCCAACATGAGCTTCGCGACGCCATACGGCTACCAGACCAACCTGCTGATCCTGAGCGCGGGCGGCTACAAGTTCTCGGATTTCCTGCGGGTGGGCATACCACTGACGATCATCATGTGGCTCGGTTTCTCGCTGGTGCTGCCGACCTTGTATCAGTTGTAACAATTGACCTTGGCCTGATCGGCGGGGATACTCGGCGCATGCATATTCAGCACGGCAACAACTGGTCCTGGCAAGCGGTCAACGAGGAGACGGCTGTCTAGGCTACGCTTTAGCAAAATTTCCAAGAGCCCGTCTTCACTAACGTTGAGATGGGCTTTTTTTATGGGGTCCGATTTTTCATGCAAGCGCCATTCGACATCGCCGCCGACCTGGATACACCGGTTTCGGCTTATCTCAAGCTCGGTTCGCTGAGACCGCGTTTCCTGCTCGAGAGTGTCGAGGGCGGCGAGCGGCTGGCGCGCTACTCGTTCCTCGGCTTCGGCGATGCGCTGGAAGTCCGCATGGATGGCACACAGTTGCGCGTCAATGGCGAGCAGCAACCGCGCCCGGCAAGCCAGGCGGAGTACCTCGATGCGCTGCGTACGGCACTCGCTGCCGCACCACGCCCCGGCCCGGCCGTGGAGGGCCTGCCGTTTGACGGTGGCCTGGTCGGTGTCTCCGGTTACGACGTCGTACGGCTGTTCGAACGGCTGCCGCGCGATACGACGCCGCAGGACGGCATCCCGGATGCGGCATTCGTTGCGCCGGCTTCGCTGCTGGTCTTCGATCACCTGACGCGCCGCGTCGCCTTGTTGCACGACGGACCCGAAGACGAACGCAAGGCGTTGCGAGCCGAGGTGATCCGGCTGTTGCGCGGCGCCATTCCGGCAGGCAATGGCGAGGTGACGATCGCACCGCCCGCAGCGAGTTTTACCGAGGAGGAATTTGCCGAGCGCGTGCATGCCTGCAAGGAATACATCGCGGCAGGGGATATCTACCAGATCGTTATCTCGGTGCTGTTCCGCGGCCGCAGCGATGTTGCACCGTTCGAGGTCTACCGCGCGCTGCGTCTGCTGAACCCGTCGCCGTACATGTTCTTTCTCGAGTTTGACGACCTGCAGGTGGTCGGGTCGTCGCCGGAAGCACTGGTCCGGCTGCACGGCGACGTCGCCTCGTTGCGGCCGATCGCCGGCACACTGCCGCGCGGCGCGGATACCGCGGAGGACCAGGCCAACGAAAAGGCACTGCTGGCCGACCCGAAGGAAGCGGCGGAACACGTCATGCTGGTGGACCTCGCACGCAATGACCTCGGCCGGGTCGCCTCGGCGGGCTCGGTACAGGTCGACCCGTACCGTGCGATCGAGCGCTACAGCCATGTCATGCATATTGTGAGCGGCGTGCAGGGCCGGCTGGCGCCGGGTTTCGACCAGTTCGACCTGTTCGCGGCCACGTTCCCGGCCGGCACGCTCGTCGGCGCGCCGAAAGTGCGGGCCATGGAGATCATCGAGGAAATGGAAGGCGTCGGTCGCGGCCTGTACGCCGGTACGGCGGGCTATTTCGGCCTCGGCGGCGACATGGACCAGGCGATCACGATTCGCACACTGGTGTTCTCCGGCGACGAGTACAGCTTCCAGGCGGGCGCCGGTATCGTTGCGGACTCGAAGCCGGCGAAAGAATACCGCGAGGTGCTGGCGAAAAGCGCGATATTGCGGCGCGCGCTGGAAATGGCCGGGGAGGGACTCTGATGCGCATGCTGCTGATCGACAACTACGACTCGTTCACCTACAACCTTGTGCAGGCATTCGCGGCGCTGGGCGCAGACGTGATTGTGCACCGCAATGACATGCTGCCGGTCGACGATGCACTCGCGATCGAACCCACGCACCTTGTTATCTCTCCCGGGCCGGGACGGCCGGAGGACGCGGGCGCGTCGCTGGACATGATCGCCGCATTCGCCGGCAAGGTCCCGATACTGGGTGTCTGCCTCGGCCATCAATGCCTCGTTACGCACTATGGCGGCGAGATCGTGCGGGCGGAGCGGCTGATGCACGGCAAGACATCGATGGCCAGGCATGACGGCAAGACGATTTTTTCCGGTTTGCCACAGCCGCTGGAAGTAGGCCGTTATCATTCACTGTGCGCCGAGCAGGCGACGTTGCCGGACTGCCTGGAGCTGACGGCCGAGACCGAGCGCGGCGAGATCATGGGTGTGCGGCACCGGGAGCTGGCGATCGAAGGCGTGCAGTTTCATCCCGAGAGTGTGCTGACGCCGGACGGTGACCAGTTGATGAACAACTTCCTGCAGATGCGGACGACATGAGCAGTTTGAGCAAACAACTCGACCGCGTGCTGGACGGCGAAGCGCTCAGCGAAGAGCAGGCGCATGCGCTGTTGCACACGCTGGCGAGGGGAGAGCTGGAGCCCGCGCTGGCCGGCGCGCTGCTGGCGGGACTGCGGGCCAAGGGCGAAACGGCCGACGAGATTCGCGGCTTCGCCACGGCGATGCGCGAGCTGGCCCGGAAGCCGCAGATCCCGGATGGCGCGCCGACCGTGGATACCGTCGGCACCGGCGGTGACGGTTCCGGCAGCCTGAACCTGTCGACCGGCACCGGTTTGCTGGCCGCCGCGGCAGGCGCGCGCGTCGTCAAGCACGGCAACCGGTCGGTATCGAGCAAGTCCGGCAGCGCCGACATGCTCGAGTGCCTCGGCATGCCGCTGCCACTCGAAGAAGAGGCCGCTGTCGCGTGTTTGCAGGCCACGCAATTCACGTTCCTGTTTGCGCCGGCCTATCACCCGGCGATGAAAGCCATCATGCCGGTGCGCGGTGCGCTCGGAGTACGCACCGTGTTCAACCTGCTCGGCCCGTTGTCGAACCCGGCGGCGCCGCCTTACAGCCTGATTGGTGCCTGGAGTCTCGATGCGGCCCGGCTGATGGCCGAAGCGCTGTCCGGCATGGCGTTGCAACGCGCCTTCGTCGTGCACGGCGAACCGGGCTGGGACGAGGCGACGCCGGCCGGTGAATTCGTGCTGTTCGATGTGACGCCCGGCAACGTGCAGCAAAGCGTGCGGACACCGGAGGACTACGGTCTGGCACGCTGTGCGCCCGGGGACCTGGCCGGCGGCGATGCCGCCCACAATGCACGCGAATTGCAGCGGGTCTTCAGCGGCGAGGACCAGGGCGCGCACCGCGATGCCCTGCTGATGGGTACGTCGCTGGTGCTGGAAGTACAGGGCAGCGCAAAGGATGCGCGGCACGGCGTCGAGTTGGCGGCCGCCGCGATCGACGATGGCCGCGCGCAGGCGTTTCTCGACACGTTGCGGCAGCATTTCTCCTGACAGCGGGTATGACAGGCGGGCGATGAGCGACTTTCTCGACAACATGGCAAGACTCAGCGCCGGGCGTGCAGCCGCTGTCCGGGTCAGCGATGCCGAGATTGCCGCGGCACCCGCCGTTGTACCGCTCGTGCTGAACCGCTTCGATGTCATCGCCGAGATCAAGGAACATTCGCCGGCAGAAGGTGCGCTGGCGGCGGCCGGCCATGACCGCGTGCGGCAGGCGCAGGACTATGCAGCGGGCGGCGCCGCTGCGATCTCGGTGCTGACGGAACCCAGCCGCTTCGCGGGTTCGTTGCAGCACCTGCGGGACGTTGTCGCCGCGGTGCCGCAGAAGCCGGTCATGCGCAAGGACTTTCTCGTGGAGACTGTGCAGGTGCGCGAAGCGCGCGCGGCCGGCGCGAGCGGCGTGCTGCTGATAGCAACGATGCTCGATGATGCGAAGCTCGAAGAGCTGCTCAACAGTGCATTCGACCTGGGCATGTTCGTCCTGCTCGAAGCGTTCACCGACTCGGACCTCGCGCGCATCGGCGCACTGCTCGACAACCCGGTGTTCGAAAAGAGGGCCGGGCAGGGACAGTTGCTGGTGGGCGTGAATACGCGCAACCTGCGCACGCTCGAAGTCGATGCGGCGCGGCTGGCGGAGCTCGCACCGCTGCTGCCCGCGGCCAGGTGCGTTGCCGAGAGTGGTATCGCAACGGCAGACGATGCCGCGCTTGCCGCGGCAGCCGGCTACCACCTGGTGCTGGTCGGCAGTGCGCTGATGCGCAGCGACGAACCGGCCAGGCTGGTCAGTGCGATGCGGGCGGCTGGTG
>JAUIDP010000039.1 GCA_030429005.1 Gammaproteobacteria bacterium
CGATCGAATTGTATATGGCCAATACAGACAGGGCGCCCGACGGTGTATACGACCAGTGGGTGCAACGCAGTTTTGACCGGCTGGCCACCTTGATGCCGGCAAGGTACTCGAAAGCGGAGCGTGGCGAAGATGTCGTTACCACACTCTATTAGCCGCCTCGCGCTGCACACGCCGGCGCTGCTGGCAGCGCTGCTGCTGGCTGCCTGCGGGAGCTCGCCCGGCAAGCCCGATGCGGCAGAACAACCCCGCGAGATCGCCGAAGCGGCGGTGCCGGCGCCGACCTATGACGATGTGCCGCCAGCGGCGATGACGCTGTTCGAACAGGCGACCGCGGTCATGGCGACCGGCGACTACCTGGATGCGGAACTGCGCTTCAAGGACTTCCTGCTGCGCTTTCCGGACTATCCGGGCGCGTATACGAACCTTGCGATCATCCACGCCCACAATGGCGATGACACCGCGGCGCAGGCGGCTATTGACGCAGCATTGGCTCTCAATCCAAACTACGCGCCCGCTCTGAACCAGCAGGGCATGCTATTTCGCAAAACTGGCAATTTTCTGGAGGCAGAAGCCGCTTATTTGAAGGCCGTCACAGCTTCGCCGGGGTATGCCTTGGCACACTATAACCTGGGCGTTTTGAATGAACTCTATTTGCAGCGCCTGGAAGTGGCTCTACAGCATTTTGAGCAATACCAGTCCATTGTTGGCGACGATGAACAGGTCGAACGGTGGATTGCGGACTTGAAGCGCCGCGTAGCGGCGGCTCAGGGCTAGGCAAACGTGGCGGAATGACGGACATGAAACCTCGACAAGTAACGGTTTTCGGCCCCCGATTCATGCTTGCCATGTTGTTGGCGGCGTTTGCCAGTTTTGCCCAGGATGCGGATGACGCGGCATCGCTGCAACCGGCCGTGGATACGTCGGCAATGGAACCGGCAGCCGTCGCCGACAGCGAGGACGAAGCTGACCCGGATGGCGATGCGGCTGCGTTAGAACAGGAAGTGACCCGCCAGGAAAGCGGCGGACAGGTGATGGACCGGCTGGACCTGGGCACGACGGAAGTGACCGGCAACTCGGAATTGCCGACGGTACTGTACATCGTGCCGTGGCAAAAATCGGATCCGGGCAACCTGACCGGCAAACCGGTCAATACGTTGTTGCAGGAAGTACTGGCGCCGCTGGACCGGGAAGAGTTTTTGCGGCAGGTCGATTACTACGGCGATCTCAACGGCGCCGAAGACGAGGCAACCGAGGAATAGGCTGTAACGGGGCCGTAACAGAATTTAAGTAGCGTCAGCCAGCTGACGTTTTGGAAAACCAGAGGAGCAAGACAATGGGCACAATAGTGCGCTTTTTTCAGGATGGTGGTGCTTTCATGTACCCGATCCTGTTCGTATTCGCGTTCGGCGTGGCAATCGCCGTCGAGCGCTGGATGTATTTGACCATGTCGGGTGCGGCCAACCGTGCTTTGTGGAAAAAGATCGTGCCGTATCTCAAGGCCGGCAATTTCCAGGAAGCGGCCCAGGTGACCAGCAAGTCCAAGGCGGCCATTGGCTCGATCCTGACTTACGGTCTGTACCGGATCAAGTCTGCCCGCCGGCGTGACGACATCGAGAAGGCGATGGAAGAGAGCATGATGGAAGTGCTGCCGCGCCTCGAGAAACGCACCCACTATCTCGCAACGCTCGCGAATATCGCGACACTGCTGGGACTGCTGGGTACGATTATCGGCCTGATTCGCGCGTTTACGGCGGTCTCGAACGCCAACCCGGCCGACAAGGCGGACTTGCTGTCCGCGTCGATCTCGGTCGCGATGAACACGACGGCATTCGGCCTGATGGTTGCCATTCCGCTGTTGCTCGTACACGCGCTGCTGCAGACCAAGACCAATCAACTCGTTGACAGCCTCGAAATGGCGACGGTCAAGTTCCTCAACGCTGTGACCGAGCGCTCATTGAAGGCCGGAGCGTAAGAAATGATTCATCGCCGGGCCGGCCGTCGCGGGCACCAAGAGACGGCTGAACTCAATATCACGGCTTTTATGAACCTGATGGTAATCCTGGTTCCGTTCCTGCTGATTACAGCGGTGTTCTCGCGTTTGGCAATTCTGGAATTGAATTTGCCAGGCTCCTCGACCGAGCCCGTTGATCCGCAGGACCAGACGTTCCAACTGGAAGTCATCGTTCGTAAAGACAAGATTGAAGTCGGCGATCGAAACCAGGGCCTGTTGGGCATCTACCAGAATACCGCGGAGGGTTACGACTACGCGGCGGTGGAAGCCAAGCTGGCAGAGCTGAAAGAAGCGTATCCGGAAAAAACGGACGCTTCGATCCTGCTGGAACAGGACATCGAGTACAACACGCTGGTGCAGGTGATGGACCTCGTGCGCGTGATCGAAACCGTCGAAGACGATTCGGTCGTGCGCTCGGACCTGTTCCCGGACATTTCAATCGGCGATGCGCCGATCCAGGACGAAGGGGCTGCTACCGATGGTTAAGTCAGCACGCGCCAAGCGCATGGACAAACACCATGCGCGCAACAAGCGTTCAACAGGCCTGAACCTGGTGTCGCTGATGGACATCTTCACCATCCTGGTGTTCTTCCTGCTGGTGAATTCGTCTGAGGTCGAAACCTTGCCGAAGTCGGAAGACCTGCAATTGCCGGAGTCCATCGCTGAACAAAAAGCCGAAGAGACGGTCGTTATTCTTATTGGCGAGGTGGACATCCTGGTGCAGGGCGAAGTCGTTGCCAAGGTTGCCGATGTGCAGGAACAGAAAGGCAACGACATCCCGGCGCTGCGCGAAGCGCTGAAGTCACAGAACGACCGCGTTTTGCGGCGCGCCGCCCAGGACGATATCGCGGGCCGCGAAGTGACGATCATGGGTGACAGGGAAATTCCGTACCGGGTGCTGAAGAAGGTGATGGCCACCTGCACCGAGGCGGACTATGGGCAGATATCGCTGGCTGTGCTGCAGAAGAGCTCGGAAAAGCTCGATGACCTGCAGGCGGCCCGTTAAGGGTTGCCGGACGATATTTAGGAGTAATACGTGGATTTACCGTTTTACAGAGAGTACGAACTGCCATGGACTTCTGACTCGAGCCAGGAGCGCAAATTCCAGCGCCTGCTCGGCTCGATATTTGTCGGTGTCCTGGTCCTGAGTCTCGTCTGGCCGTTCATCCCGACACCCGAGCCCGATCCCTACGAGGTTATCGAGATTCCGCCGCGGATCGCGCAGTTGCTGCTTGAAGAAAAGCCGCTGCCGCCACCACCGCCGCCGGAGCCCGAGCCAGAGGAAGAGGAACCCGAGGTGGATGACGAGCCTGAACAGGTCGTCGAGGAAGTCGAACCGGAGCCGGAACCAATTCCGGAGCCCGAGCCTGAAATCGACCGGACCGAGCAGGCCATCGAGGAAGCGCAGGCCGCTATGCTGCCGTTTGCAGAAGATCTCGCCGACCTGGTGGACAAGGATTTGCTGGATTCCGTTGACGACCAGGAACTGACGGCCTCCGTCGGCGAAGCCGAGCGTAACGAGCGCTCGATGATCACGTCCAAGGCCGGCACGTCGTCAGGCGGCATCAATACAGCGGCGCTGAGCCGCAATACCGGTGGAACCGGCATCGCCGGTCGCAACACGACGCAGGTCGCGAGCCCGGTTGCGGGTATCGGCGGCGACAACAACGCCGGCGGTGCGCGCCGTACCGGTACGAGTGGCAAGGCGTCGCGCTCACGCGAGGAAATCGAACTGGTCTTCGACAAGAACAAGGGCGCGATCTTCGCACTGTACAACCGTGCGTTGCGGGTCGATCCGTCGCTGGAAGGCAAGCTGGTCTTGCGACTGACGATTGCGCCTGACGGTTCGGTGACCTTCTGCGAAGTGGTATCGAGCGAACTGGGCGATCCGGATCTCGAGAGCAAGCTGGTAGCTCGTGTCAAACTGTTCCGCTTTGAAGCGAAAGACGTCGAGCCGATAACGACAACCAAGCCTATCGACTTCTTCCCGGCCTAGGACGCTAGCGGCACAACCTGTAGCGTTTTTCCTTGAGCTTGCGCAGACGCTCTTCAAGGCGGATGCCTTGCGCGGCGGTGTAGCCGTTGCGCATGCGTGCCTCGATTTCGCGAATTTGCCGTTTGACTTTCTCGCAGGCCTCGCGGTCTGTATCTCCCTGTGCGGCTGGTGCGATGCCTGCGGCCAGCACAATGGCGGTAAGGCATGACTTGAGTGTTTCCACTTATGCTCCCTGCAAAGTGCCACGTTATACTGTGGCAGCAGGCCGATAGTCGTGCCGTAAAATTGTGCAAAACCCGGAGTATCAGAGGTAGCCGATGCACACACTTCGTTTCTTACCGTTATTGCTGGTTGCGCTCTTCTCTGCGCCAGCGTCTGCCGACCTGAGCATCGATGACCTTGTCGAGCAGTCGGGTCTTCAGCCTGGCCCGATTGCCATGCGCGACCTGCCCGGGTGGCGGGAACCGCGCAAGATCCTGGTCTACGGGAGCCGGTACAGCGATCCGGCGCTATTCAATGTTCCGGGCATTGAGTTTGTGCACGCAGCATCAATGACTGACGCGCTGGCTGCGGCCACCGATGTGGATGCGATAGTCGGCAGTTGTGCCGATGAACTGATTGCCGCCGCCAGCGATGCGCGCTGGGTGCAGATTTCATCCGCCGGCGTTGAGCGCTGCATGCAGACAGAACGCATCGTCAGCGGCGAGGTTGTACTGACGAATATGCAAAAGATGTCATCGCCGGTGATTGCCGAGCACGCTATCGCGATGACCCTGGCGCTGGCACGAGCGCTGCCGCAATTCGCCAGGATGATGGATGCGGGCGAATGGCGGCAATGGGGTGGGGACATCGGCAACAGCATGCAATCCCTGCAGGGCAAGACGATGCTGGTTGCCGGGCTGGGTGGCATTGGCACCGAGGTCGCCCGCCGCGCCAACGCACTCGGAATGACGGTCATCGGTACCCGGCGCAGTTCCCGCGAGGGGCCGGCGTTCGTTGAGTACGTCGGTTTGTCGACGGAACTCAAAGAGCTCGCGGGACGTGCCGATGTCATCGTCAATGCCCTGCCGCTGACAGATGAGACGGAAGGTCTTTTTGACGCCGACTTTTTTGCGACTGTGAAGCCCGGTGCCTATTTTGTCAGCATCGGGCGCGGTAGAACGACGCGGACGGACGCACTGTTGGCTGCGCTGACCAGTGGCAGGCTGGCCGGTGCCGGGCTCGATGTTACCGATCCGGAGCCGCTGCCGGCAGGCCACGAGTTGTGGCAACAGCAGAATGTCATCATCACGCCACATGCGGCTGCGCGCGGTTCGGACCGGGAAAGGCACGCTGTGCTATTGCAGGAAAACCTGCGCCGGTTCCGTGCCGGGGACGCGTTGCTGAACGTCGTCGATCCGGCAGCGGGCTACTAGGAGCCGATGCGAGGCACCGCGGAACCGTCGGCCGGTTTTGCGCCGATAGCGGGTGCCGATGCGCGGGTGCTGGTGCTGGGCAGTCTGCCGGGCCGGCGATCCATTGCGTCCAACGAATACTATGCGCACCCGCGAAACGCTTTCTGGCCCATCATGGCCGAGCTGGTGAAGGCTACCGGCGACTACCGGCAGCGCTGCCGTTTGCTGGAGCAGAACGGAATTGCTGTCTGGGATGTCCTGGCCAGCTCGGTGCGTCCGGGCAGCCTGGACTCGGCTATCGACCTCGCCAGTGCCAGGGTCAATGACTTTGCCGCGTTTTTCACGACACAACCGCAGATCGAGCGGCTGTGCTTCAATGGCAAGACAGCCGAGCGCATATTCCGGCAACGGGTCACCGGCGCATTGCTGCCATCCGGCCTGCAGTTACACAGCCTGCCGTCGACGAGTCCGGCGTATGCGGCCATGAAATTCGAGCGCAAACTGGAACTCTGGCGCACCGGTATCGGACTAAGCAATTAACTGCATTGACAGGTTGAGACTATGGCAACGACAACACCTTCGACCCGCTTTCGCCGCATCGCGCGCGAGGCGGGGATTTATGCACTGCTTCTCATCGGCATGCTGGCGGCGCGGTCCACGTTGGCCGATCACTATTACGTGCCGTCCGGCTCGATGCAGCCGACGCTGCTGCCGGGCGATCGCATCGTCGTCGACAAGCGTGCCTACGGCTTGCGTATTCCATTTACGCAGGTGCACCTCGGCGATGGCTCGGCTGTCCGGCGTGGCGAAGTGGTCATCTTCGACTCGCCGCGGGACGGCGCGCGCCTGATCAAGCGTATCGTTGCCGTCGGCGGCGACGAAGTTGCCATTCGAAACGGTCACCTCTTTATTAATAACCAGCCGCTGGCCGACGGCGCCCGCATGGACACGGAGGTGTTCGCCGGGCGTATTGTCCGGCTCGACCTCAGGCATGGCGGCGGGCCGGACTACAGCGGTGTCGTGCCCGATGGCAAATTACTGGCTGTCGGTGACCACCGCGGCAACAGCCTTGATGGGCGTATGTTCGGCCTGATAGACGAGAGTGCCGTCTACGGCCGCGCTGTTGCCGTCTATTTTCGTCGCGATGACGGGGTTGTCTGGAAGGCGTTATAAGGCGCTGTCGCCGGATTCGCCGGTACGGATCCTGAAGGCCTGTTGCAACTCGGTGACGAAAATCTTGCCGTCGCCGACCTTGCCGGTCTTGGCACTTTCGATAATGGTTTCCACCGTGCGCTCGACAAGGTCGTCCGCAACAGCGACCTCTATCTTGGCTTTGGGCAGGAAGTCGACGACGTACTCGGCGCCGCGATAGAGTTCGGTATGGCCACGCTGCCTGCCAAAGCCCTTGACCTCGCTGACAGTCATGCCCTGGATGCCGACTTCGCCCAGCGCATTGCGGACATCGTCGAGGCGAAACGGTTTTACGATGGCGGTGACAAGCTTCATTTTCAATCCTTATCGGCGGCTAACGGGAATCCGGGTATGCTAGCAATAGGGCGCAACGAAGTGTACAAAGAATAGCGTTTCGCGGAGTCCCGAGATTTGGCTGCATCCATCCTCAAAGAGCGCGCCGGGCGCCTCTACAATGGCCTGGCAGTGACGTACGCGCTGGGCGCATACGGCCTGGGTTTATATGGCCTGTTCCGCCCCGAGTGGCTTGTCAATATCGCGGCTACAGTACTATTGGCACACAGCATGGTCATCGCGGCCTACCTGATTCACGAATGCGGCCACCAGTTGGTGTTCAGGAGCAGCAAGCACAATGCGTTGCTCGGCCGCGTCATGAGTTGGCTGTGCGGTGCGGCATACGGCACCTATGAGGACATGCGCTACAAGCACTTCCGTCACCATGTCGACAATGACGATGTCGTCTGGTTCGAGTACCAGGCATACTTCGAAAAACATCCACGGGTGCTCGGCCTGACGCGCGTACTCGAATGGTTCTACATTCCGGCACACGACCTGATCATGCATTTCATCATGGTGTTTACGTCGTTCATCATCCCGCAGCGCCGGGACCAGCGGCTACGAAACGTCGTTGTGATCGTCGTTCGCGGCTCACTCTTTGTAGCGGCTTGCATCTGGTTTCCCCGGGTTGCGTTGTTGTACGTACTGGCCTACCTGCTGATGATGCATGTACTGCGTTTCATGGACGCCCTGCAGCATGACTACGACTACAACGCGACGCTGTTCGAGTATGTGCGGCCACCGCACAAAGGCGATGCTGCATGGGAGCAGGAGCACACGTTCAGCGTGCCGATCTCGCTGCGGTACCCGCGCCTGAACTGGCTGACGCTGAATTTCGGCTATCACAATGCGCATCATTTCGACATGAACGTACCATGGTACCGGTTGCCCGAATTGCACCGCGAGCTGACCAACGACGATCCGGCGCGCGTCATTCCGTTTGCCGCACAGCTGAAGCTATACCACCGCAACCGCGTACTGCGGGTTTGCAATCCGCAGCCGGACGACTATCCGCAGGGCGAACAATACCTGGCGACGGCGCGCACGGGGCTCGGTCCAATCGGCGGCAATGCGGCGTCATTCCTGACGTCCTTCTGAAGTCGTGCAGGTCTGCTGTTGAGCGCCAGGGTCGATACGAAACCGTTGTGCCGTTCCCTGGTCGCGGCGGTTGGCCATGCGGTCGCCAATAACGGTACCTGCCTGATGGCGTTCCACGAGAGCTCGCCGCCATCCGTACTGCACCACTCAATGGACCGCAGCACGGCGCGACACTACCTTGACCGCTATCTTGCCGGACCGTACCTGCTGGACCCGCTGTACGAACTGGCCATGCGAACCCGGCGAGCAACCGCCTGCCGGTTTCGCGATGCTGTCCCGGACCGGTTTCGCTCCAGTGAGTATTACCGGCAATACTACGAGCGCACCCACCTGCGCGATGAAATGGATTTCCTGCTTCCGGCCGGGCCGGATGACAGGCTGGTGCTGGTTGTCGGCCGCTTTCACAAGCGCTTCAACAAGAACGAACTGCAGCGCATGCAGTCGATCGAGGCCATGATATTCACGGCGATGCAGCAAATCTGGGAGGCCGGCCATGGCCAGGCGCAGGGCGGCATGCGCGACGTTGGGCTGCACCGCCGCCTGGCACGCTGCCTGGCTGATTTCGGCGCGTCGACACTGACACAAAGGGAGCGGCAGATTGCACAGTTGCTCTTGCGCGGCCATTCGGCAAAATCGGTCGCCCGCGAACTGCGCATTGCCCCCGGCACCGTCATGGTGCACAAACGCAACCTGTTCGCCAAGCTCGATATCACGTCGCAATACGAATTGTTTTCTCTATTTATCAGGGAGTTATCTGAGTCCTGAGCGCGGGTTCTGCGGCTACCAGCAAAACGGTATTCAGCCGCCCGGAAAATCCCTGCAGAATCGAATTTTGCCAGCCAATTGAGCAGCTTATGTTTGATTTCGACTTCGGGCTTGGTGCCGACATCGACCTGTTGCGCGAAACCGTCGCAGCATTCGCGGCGGACCGGATAGCACCGCGCGCTGCGGCGATCGACGCGAATAACGAATTTCCGCTCGACCTGTGGCCGGAACTGGGTGAGCTCGGCCTGCACGGCATGACCGTCGATACTGCCTATGGTGGTTCAGAGCTGGGCTACCTTGCGCACGTCGTCGCGATGGAGGAGATCAGCCGCGCATCGGCGTCGGTCGGACTTTCCTACGGTGCACACTCAAACCTGTGTATCAACCAGATTCAGCGCTGGGGCGATGCGGAACAGAAACGGCGCTACTTGCCCAAACTCGTTTCCGGGCAACATCTCGGCGCGCTGGCGATGAGCGAAACCGGCGCTGGCTCCGATGTCATGGGCATGAAGACCGTGGCGTTGCCGGACGGCGATGACTACGTTCTGAATGGCTCCAAGATGTGGATTACCAACGCGCCGCAGGCCGATGTCCTCGTCGTGTACGCCGTGACTGATGTCGAGGAGCGACGGCTCAGTGCATTTATCGTGGAGCGGAATACACCAGGCCTGTCGACGCCACAGAAACTGGACAAGCTGGGCATGCGCGGCTCGGATACGAGTGAATTACTCCTCGAAGATTGCCGCGTGCCGGGCAGCAACCTGCTCGGCGGCCCGGGCAAGGGCGCTGCCATCCTGATGAGCGGCCTCGACTATGAAAGGCTGGTACTTGCCGGCGGACCGCTCGGCATCATGCGGGCCTGCCTGGACCTGGTCGTGCCCTACCTGCACGACCGCAAGCAATTCGGCCAGCCGATCGGTGAATTCCAGCTGATGCAGGGCAAGCTTGCCGACATGTACACGACGATGAACAGCTGCCGGGCTTATGTCTACGCGGTGGCCCAGGCTTGCGACCGCGGCCAGACTACCCGGTTTGACGCCGCAGGCTGTATTCTGGTCGCTGCGGAAAAAGCGAGCTGGATGGCGAGCCAGGCGATACAGGTGCTTGGCGGCAACGGCTATATCAACGAGTTTCCGGCGGGGCGACTGCTGCGGGATGCGAAGTTGTATGAGATCGGTGCGGGAACCAGCGAAATTCGTCGCATGCTGATAGGACGCGAACTGTTCAATGCCAGTCATTAAGAGCAAGATCGACCGCGAGTCCGGGGAATTTGCGAGCAACCGGGAAGCCAACGAGACACTCGCGGCGAGCCTGCGCGAACTGTCAGCCCAGGTGCAAACGGGTGGATCGGCGCGGGCTCGCGAACGGCACCTGTCCCGCGGCAAGCTGCTGCCGCGCGATCGCATTGCGGCACTGACCGACGACGATTCGCCGTTTCTGGAGATCGCGCAACTGGCGGCGCACGATGTCTATGATGACGACATTCCGTCCGCCGGATTGATCGCCGGGATCGGCCGCGTCCATGGCATCGAATGCATGATCATTGCAAATGACGCGACGGTCAAAGGCGGCACCTACTACCCGCTGACGGTAAAGAAACACCTGCGCGCCCAGGAAATCGCCGAGCAAAATTACCTGCCCTGCATCTACCTGGTCGACTCGGGCGGCGCATTCCTGCCGCGACAGGATGAGGTGTTTCCCGACAAGGACCACTTCGGGCGCATTTTCTACAACCAGGCCCGCATGTCCGCCAAGGGAATTCCGCAGCTGGCCGCCGTGCTCGGATCGTGTACCGCCGGTGGTGCCTACGTGCCGGCGATGTGCGATGAGGCCATCATTGTCCGCAACCAGGGCACGATTTTTCTCGGCGGGCCGCCGCTCGTCAAAGCGGCGACGGGCGAAGTCGTCGATGCCGAAACGCTGGGTGGGGGCGCCGTGCACTCGCGCGTATCGGGTGTGACCGATCATCTCGCCGACAGCGATTCGCACGCGCTGCAGATTGCACGGGATATCGTCGCCAACTTCAATTTTCAAAAAAGCGTCCCGGTTGCGATGCGTGAGCCGGCGGCGCCTGCTTACCCGGCAGACGACCTGTATGGCATCGTTTCGCGCGAGTACCGCTTTCCGTATGACGTTCGCGAGGTGATCGCGCGGCTGGTCGATGCCTCGGAGTTCCAGGAGTTCAAGAAGCTGTATGGTCCGACGCTGGTCTGCGGCTACGCGCACATCGACGGCTACCCGGTCGGCATCGTCGCGAATAATGGCATCCTGTTCATGGAGTCTGCACAAAAGGGCGCACATTTTATCCAGCTCTGTAATCGCCGCGGTATCCCGCTGTTGTTCCTGCAGAATATTACCGGCTTCATGGTTGGCAAGCGCGTGGAGCATGCCGGCATTGCGAAAGACGGAGCGAAGATGGTCAATGCCGTTGCGACGGCAACCGTGCCGAAATTCACCGTTGTCATTGGAGGCTCCTTCGGTGCCGGCAACTACGCCATGTGTGGCAGAGCCTACAATCCGCGCATGTTGTGGATGTGGCCGAACGCGCGCATTTCCGTCATGGGCGGTGAGCAGGCGGCGCTCGTGCTGTCAACGGTGCGGCGCGAAGGGCTGGAGGCGCGCGGCGATGAATGGAGTGAAGCCGAGCAGGCGGAATTCGAAAGCCAGATTCGCGAGCAATACGAGTCGCAGGGCAATCCCTACTACGCCAGCGCACGTTTGTGGGATGACGGCGTAATCGACCCTGTCGATACACGTACGACATTGTCGCTGGCGCTATCGGCGGCGATGAACCGGCCGCGCGATCCAGAAACACCGCTCGGTATCTTCCGTATGTAGTCGCTGTTGCAGATATCTCCTGTATCATGTCCGCTGGCTTCAGGGGAGGGGCGGGAACAACCAGATGCAGTTGACTTACGATGAGTTGCTGGCGACCGAAGTCCGCGACATCGAACACAGCTATGGCGACCTGGAGTCGATGCTGTACGCACAAAGCGTCGGCTTCGGCCGCAATGCGGTGGATCGCAAGGAGCTGGACTATGTGTACGAGCAAGGCCATCCACTGCGCACCGTACCGACGCTGGCGAGCGCGATCGTACCTGATATGTTTCCTCCGGACCTGGGTTGGGACTATGGCCAGGTGCTGCATGCCGAGCAACGCTTGCAGCTCTACCGGCCGATGCCCGCCGAGGCAGAGTTGCGGCTCGACAAGCGGGTCGTCGACGTATTCGACCGCGGTGCGACGCGTGGCTCGATGTTCCTGTTCGAGGTCGAGGGACGGCTGGCGCAGGACGATACCGTCATTTTCACGCTCGGGGCGACGGTCATGGCGCGTGGCGACAGCGGCTTTGGTGCACCACAGGGTAGCGGGCCAAAACCGCATCGCGTGCCGCGACGGGAACCCGATTTGAGCTGCGACACTCCGACGAGGGCCGACCAGGCATTACTGTTCCGCCTGAATGGCGACCGCAATCCGCTGCATGCCGACCCGGACGCAGCGCGCGCTGCCGGTTTCGACATCCCGATCCTGCATGGCCTCTGTACCTACGGCATCGCCTGCCGCGCCGTGTTGCAAACAATCTGTGACTACGACCACACGTTGATCGAAGGCTTTGATGCTCGATTTTCATTGCCGGTACTGCCGGGCGATGTCATCACAACCGACATGTGGCAGGACGGCAATATCGTTTCTTTCCAGTGTTCAGTGAGAAAACGCGATGCCGTCGTCCTGCGCAATGGTAAATGCACGCTGAGAGTATGACCCTGGCCAATGACTGACACACTGAGCGTTACCCGGGAAGGCCATGTCGCATTCGTGACCTTGCGACGCCCGGACAAACACAATGCAATCGATATCGGCTTGTTCGCAGCGCTCGCCGAGGCTGGCAAGGCGCTGGCTGCCGACCGGTCCGTCAGGGCTGTTGTTCTTGCGGGAGACGGCCCGAGTTTCTGTGCCGGCATCGACCTGGATGTCCTCAAGAACAGTGATGCCAGTCAACTGGCTGACCTCTTTCGGCCGCTCGATGGTTCCATTGCCAATTTCTTTCAGCAGGCAGTGTATGCCTGGCGAACGGTACCGGTGCCGATCATCTGCGCAATGCACGGCAATGTGTTTGGTGCGGGGCTGCAACTGGCTCTCGGGGCTGACCTGCGCTACGCGAGTGACGACTGCCGGCTGTCGATCCTGGAAATCAAGTGGGGCATCATTCCGGACCTGGCCATCTCCAGGACGTTGCCCCGGCTGCTGCCGGCGGACCGAATCAAGGAGCTGGCCTGGACGGGCCGTGTGCTGGATGCCGACGAGGCCATATCGCTCGGGCTGGTTACCGGCAAGGTGGCCGATGCAAAGGCGACGGCTACCGATGTTGCCAACGAGATTGCACAGCGCTCACCCGAGGCCATTCGCGCGATCAAGCGATTGTTCGACGAGACGCCGGACCTGTCGGCGGCAGAGGCGTTGCAGCTGGAAGCGCAGTTGCAGATGCAGTTGCTCGGCAAAGCGCACCAGCTCGAAGCCGTAGCGGCCAACCTGCAGAACCGGCCACCGGAATTCGACGACTGACTACATTTTTTGCAAAATGGTTGAACTGACACCATAGGCGGTGACTCAAATCGAACAGACCCTGTGCATTGAACCCTGGTTTTGCAAATCCTGTTAGAGGAGTGGACATGCGTGTCCGCGCACGACTACTGCCACAACTGATGCTCGCGGCACTGCTGTTGCCGATTGCGCATGTTGCCAACGCCGGTGACAGCTTTCCCGGTGGCAAGCCCGAACAGCGCATCCTCGAAACGCAGCAGAAAGTCGACAGCCTGTTCGAAAAGGGCGACTACGGGCGAGCGTACTTCATCTATCGCAACGAACTGGCGCCGCTCGGGGACAAGTTTGCCCAGTACATGGTGGGCTACATGACACTCACCGGCAAAGGCGTCGAGCAGGATATCGTCGCAGCGTCTGCGTGGTACCGGCTGGCAGCCGAACGCGGTGAGGCAAACTTCACCCGCGTGCGGGATGAATTGTGGCGGCACTTCAACGACAAGCAACGGCTGCAGTCCGACCAGGAGTACATGAACCTGCGGATTCGCTATAGCGATGCGATGATCGTAGCCGGGCTGATCGAGAACGACCTGGCGGAGCTGGAGCGGAATGCCGCGGAAGGCGTCAGAACGCAAAACCCGGGCGGTTCGACGGCCCTGGAGCTGGCGCAGGGAGATGCTGACACCGTTCGCATTCGCGAGAGTCTCGCAACGCGACTCGACTACCTGGATAGCGCCCTCGACTCCGGCCAGTTGATGACAGACACCGAGGTCAGCCGCATCCGGGACTTGCAAAAGCGGGCGGAAAAGCTGTTGCGCTGATCGGTTCAACCGGCCGGGCGCAGGCCCCGCACGAGAATTTCAGGGATTTCATCGAGAATGCGGCGGGCGACATCCGCATCGCCGTGGAACCATTTTGGAATCCAGTTGACGGACCCCATGATGGCGTTGCCGGTCATGCGCACATCGCAGGTGGCGATGCTGCCATCGGCAATGCCGAGCTTCAGCAATTCTTCGAAACGCAGGCTGTGTGAGCGTGAGAAGCCGAGGACTTCGTCCCGGTGCTTGGCTTTCAGGGATGGTATCTCACTCATGATGGCGATCGGTCCACGGTCGTCGACCATGTATTCGATGTGATAGCGGAGATAACGCTGTACCTGGTCGAAACCGGTGCTGGATTCGGCCACGGCCCGGTCCATGGCTTCGCGCCCGACTTCCGCGGCACGCACGTAGCACTGGTAAACCAGTTCCTCCTTGTTGCGGACGTAGTAATACAAGGCCGCGTCGGTCAGCCCGAGGATATCGGCAACGTCCTTCAGCGACGTGCCCGAATAGCCCTTCTGGTTAAAGCAATATGCGGCAGCCTTGAGCATGCGCAGCCTCTGCAGCTGAAATTTTGTTTCGTCCGGGTTTCTCGCCATCGGCTCGCTGACTCTGCACTTGTCATTCGGGTTGATCTGAATTATTTTAATCTAGATTAAAATTTTTGCAATACCAAAACCTGTTGATTTTCATAGAGATTCCGCCGAAGACGTGGAGTCTCATGCCGTTTTTTTTCCGGAGAATTGCGCTCTATGAGTACTGCAGCCAGCAAATTACCCGGTTCCCCGGGCCGCCAGTCGCCACTCCGATTTGTCACCGCTGCGTCGCTGTTCGACGGCCATGACGCGGCCATCAATATCATGCGCCGGCTGATCCAGGCGCGCGGCGCGGAAGTCATTCATCTGGGCCACAATCGCAGCGTCAACGACATCGTGCGAGCAGCGATTCAGGAAGATGCCGACGGCATAGCCATCAGTTCCTACCAGGGCGGGCACAACGAGTTCTTTCGCTACATGGTGGATCGGCTCAACGAGTTGGGCGCGCCACACATCAAGGTGTTCGGCGGTGGCGGGGGCACCATTACGCCTGAAGAAATCGAAGACCTGATGAACTACGGCGTCGAACGCATCTACCATCCGCATGACGGCATGGATCTCGGGCTCGAGGCGATGATTGACGATCTCATAGCGCGGACGGAGCAGGCCCGGCAGTTGCCGCGCGACGACTCGTCGGCCACTGATCCCGGATCGCCGCAAATTGCCAGCATGATATCGGCGCTCGAGGAAGGGCGTTTCGATGCAGCCCGCCTGCAGTCGCTGCGCAAACAGTGGCAGATGCAGGCATCGAAGACGCCGGTGATCGGCGTGACCGGCACCGGCGGCGCCGGCAAGAGCAGTGTCACCGATGAAATCCTGAACCGGTTTCTCAACTATTTTCCGGATATTGAAATCGCGGTGCTTGCCGTCGACCCGACACGCCGGCGTACCGGCGGCGCGTTGCTCGGCGACCGCATTCGCATGAATTCGCTGCGTTCCGAGCGCGTGTTCATGCGTTCAATCGCAACCCGGCGGCAACACCTGGCAACCAGCGAGATGCTGGGCGATCATATCGCTTACCTGAAATCGCTGGGTTTCGACCTGGTCATCGTCGAGACGGCCGGCATCGGGCAAAGTGACAGCGAGATCGTCGACCTGGTCGACTTCTCGGTGTATGTCATGACCAGCGAGTACGGTGCGGCCAGCCAGCTCGAAAAAATTGACATGCTCGATTTCGCCGACCTGATCGTGCTCAACAAGTACGACAAGCGCGGTGCCGAAGATGCGCTTCGGGACATTCGCAAGCAGTGGAAACGCAACCACGTCGCATTCCAGGCGAGCAATGACGACATCCCGGTCTACCCGACGATCGCAAGCCAGTTCAATGACCCGGGCATCAGCTTTGTCTTTGCGGAACTTTGTAGTCAGCTGGTGAAAAAACTCGGCCTGGACGAAGCGCGGTGGACGCCCGATATCGATACCAGCCAGCGCGAGCCGCGTGCGACAGCAATGATCCCGGGCGCGCGGATTCGTTACCTGGCCGAGATTGCGGAGCAGGGTCGAGGTCTGAACTCGGATGCCTTGGCGCAGGCTGCTGCTGCCAGCCGGTTGCAGCACCTGTACGAGGCCCTGGCGGCGCTGCCGGACCCGGAACTGCCGGCGCATTTCGAGCGCTACCCGGATACCGCGCTCGCGGCCGATGGTGACCGCAGTTTGTTGACGTTGCGACAGCGCTACCAGGAAACCCTCGGGGAGCTGAGCGCCGACTCGATCGCGCTGCTGAAGACCTGGCCCGAGCGCAAGGCGGGCGTTACTGCCGAAACATACAGCTACAGCGTGCGTGGCCGCGAAATTACCGGCAATAATTATCGCGAAAGCCTGAGCCACCAGAAAATTCCCAAAATTGCGGCGCCCCGGTTCGAAGAGTGGGGCGCATTGCTGCTGTTTCTTACGCAAGAGAACCTGCCCGGCGCCTATCCGTACACCGGCGGTGTCTACCCGTACCGGCGCCTCGGCGAGGACCCGACGCGGATGTTTGCCGGTGAAGGAACGCCGGAGCGTACCAACCAGCGCTTTCACTACCTGTCGCTAGGCCAGGACGCCGCCAGGCTGTCGACGGCCTTCGACTCGGTAACGCTGTACGGCGAGGACCCGCACGAGCGACCGGATATCTATGGCAAGGTCGGCAATTCCGGCGTTTCGATCGCCAGCGTCGACGACATGAAGAAACTGTATTCAGGTTTCGACCTGTGTGCACCGACGACGTCCGTTTCGATGACCATCAACGGCCCGGCACCGATGATCCTGGCCTTCTTCATGAACAGCGCGATTGACCAGCAGGTGGAAAAACACCTGCGCGAGACGGGGCAATGGGAAGCGGCGCAGACGAGGATCGACGCGTATTTTGCTGGCCGCGAGCGCCCGGCCTATACCGGGCCATTGCCGGAAGGCAACGACGGTCTCGGTCTGGGTTTGCTCGGTATTTCCGGCGACAAGGTCGTCGACGCCGAAACCTATGCGCGCATTCGCAAGGAGACGCTGGCGACAGTTCGCGGCACGGTGCAGGCGGATATTCTCAAGGAAGACCAGGCGCAGAACACCTGCATCTTCTCGACCGAGTTTGCGATGAAAATGATGGGTGACGTCCAGCAGTTTTTCATCGAAAACGGTGTGCGCAACTATTACAGTATTTCGATCAGCGGTTATCACATCGCCGAGGCCGGCGCGAACCCGATCAGCCAGCTGGCGTTCACGCTGGCCAACGGTTTCACGATCGTCGAGTACTACCTCGCACGCGGCATGCAAATCGACGACTTCGCGCCAAACCTGAGTTTCTTCTTTTCCAACGGCATGGATCCGGAGTACACGGTCATCGGACGGGTTGCGCGCAGGATCTGGGCGCGTGCTATGCGCGAACGTTACGGTGCCAGCGCCCGGTCACAAATGCTGAAATACCACGTGCAAACGTCGGGTCGCAGCCTGCACGCACAGGAAATCAGCTTCAACGACATTCGTACAACGCTGCAGGCGCTGTACGCTTTGTTCGACAACTGCAACAGCCTGCACACCAATGCTTTCGACGAGGCCATCACGACACCGACGGAGCAGTCGGTCCGACGCGCGGTCGCAATCCAGATGATTATCTCGCGCGAACTGGGACTGAATTTCTGCGAGAACCCCTGGCAGGGGTCCTTCATTATCGAGGAACTCACCGACCTCGTCGAAGAAGCGGTGTACAAGGAATTCGAAAGTATTTCTGATCGCGGCGGTGTCCTCGGCGCCATGGATACGATGTACCAGCGGGGCAAGATCCAGGACGAGAGCATGTACTACGAGAGCATGAAGCATGACGGATCGTTACCGCTGATCGGCGTCAACACGTTCCTGCCGAAAAAGGGACAGGAAGACGAAGTGCACGAACAGGAACTGATCCGCTCGACCGAGTCCGAGAAACAGGACCAGATTGCACATGTTCGTGCGTTCCAGGAAACGCATGCGGATGAATCCGTCGCCGCCCTGGCGTCCCTGCAAACGGTAGCGCGTGAGCGTGGCAATATTTTCGCCGAGCTGATGAATACGGTGAAGTCCAGCTCGCTGGGGCAAATCTCCGCAGCGCTGTACAGTGTCGGCGGCGAATATCGGCGCAACATGTAACGAGGACGACTGATGAGCGATATTGTCATCTATGCACCGGACGGGGCGACAGCCTGTATAACTTTGAATCGCCCGGACAGCCTGAATGCGTTTAACTCGGATTTGCGCAGGGACCTGCTGGCTGCGCTGCAGAAAGCCGACAGCGACGATTCGGTCCGCGTTGTCATACTGACCGGCGAGGGCCGCAGTTTTTCCGCCGGTGCCGACCTGAAAGACGGCATCAGTGCCTCGGTGTCCGAGATGTTGCTGCAGGAATACCGGCCGGTACAGGAGCAGATTGCGGCAATGCCGAAACCGGTTATTGCGGCCGTGCCGGGTTCGGCGGCAGGCATCGGCCTGTCGGTTGCCCTGCAATGCGATTTGTTGATTATGGCTGACGACGCATTCATGCTGTCTCCGTTCACGACAATCTCTCTGGTTCCGGATGGCGGCCTGAACTGGCTGCTGGTTCGGCAGCTGGGTTACCGGCGCGCATTCCAGTTGAGTGTCGAGTCGGAAAGAATACCGGCCAAGCGCTGCATCGAACTCGGACTGGCGAACAAGGCAGTACCGGCGGCGGAGTTGCAGAGCGCGGCGCTAGCCTGGGCACGAGTGCTGGAGGGGAGGGCACCATTGTCGGTTGCGGCCACGAAAAAAGTCATGCGGCATGCCTGTGATCACGACTGGAACAGCAGTTTCGAGCTCGAAGCAAGACTGCAGGGTGGCCTGGTAGGTTCAGAGGACAACGAGGAAGGCGTGGCCGCGTTTTTCGGCAAACGCCAGCCGGTATTCAAGGGAAAATAGTATGGACAGAGGCATATTTGACGAAGAGCACGACATGTTTCGTGATGCTGCACGCAGCTTCCTGCAAAACGAGATCGGTCCTCACGCCGACCGCTGGGCTGAGCAGGAAATCGTTGATCGTGAAGCGTTCCTCAAAGCCGGTGAGCAGGGATTGCTGTGCATGTGGGCGGACGAGCAGCACGGTGGTGCCGGCGTAACGGACTTCCGCTACGAGCAAATCCTGCTGGAAGAAAACGCCCGCTATGGCGACGTGGGCTTTTTCATCTTCCTGCACAGCCGCCTCGTCGGTCCCTATATCGGCACGCTCGGCACTGACGAACAGAAAGCGAGATGGCTGCCCAAGTGCGTTTCGGGCGAGAATATTCTCGCGATTGCGATGACCGAACCGGGCGCCGGCAGTGACGTCTCCGGCATCCGTACCCGGGCTGAAGACAAGGGCGACCACTACCTGCTGAATGGCTCGAAGACGTTTATTTCCAACGGCATCCTGGCCGATCTCGTCATCGTTGCCGCGAAAACCGATGCCAGCAGCAGCCACGGACTGAGCCTGTTCGTCGTCGAACGCGGCATGGACGGCTTCGAGCGCGGCAGGAACCTGAAAAAGATGGGCATGCACAGCCAGGATACCGCGGAGCTGTTCTTCAACAACGTCAGGGTACCGAAGGAAAACCTGCTCGGCGAATTCAATCGCGGTTTCTACCACCTGATGCATTTCCTTGCCGAGGAGCGCTTGCTGAGCGCCGTGGGTGCGCTCGCGAACGCCGAAGCCGCCTACGCGGTAACACTCGACTATGCGAGCGATCGCGAGGTCTTCGGCAGGAAGGTTGCTGATTTCCAGGCCAACCGTTTTAAATTTGCCGACATGCGAACTGAAATGGACGTTGCACAGGCGTTCATCGACCGCTGTGTCATGGTGCACAACGAAGGCAAGCTCACGGCAGACGACGCCGCCAAGGCGAAGCTGTATGCGACCGAACTGGAGGACCGGGTCACTGACCACTGTGTGCAATTACACGGCGGCAACGGCTACATGGATGAGTACCCGGTCAGTCGCATGTATACGGCGGCGCGCGTATCGCGCATTTACGCCGGCAGCTCGGAAATCATGCGGGAAATCATCGCGCGTTCCATCGGCCTTGACCCGCGCAAGAAGAAAGCAGCCCGAAAGGATGCGGCCTGACCATGCGTATCGCATTTGTCGGACTGGGCGTAATGGGCTACCCGATGGCCGGGTTTCTTGCGGGCGGTGAACACGAAGTCGTCGTTTACAACCGCACCACGGCAACAGCCGAAAAATGGTGTGGCGAGTACCCGGGCGAGTCGGCAACGACGCCGGCCGAGGCAGCTTCGTCAGCGGATATCGTTTTCACCTGCGTCGGCAATGATGACGATGTCCGGCAGGTTATGCTGGGCGATGACGGTATCGTCGGTGCGTGTCCTGACGGCGCGATTGTCGTCGACCACACAACAGCGTCGGCAGATGTTGCGCGCGAGTTGCACGCGCTGTGCCAGGAGCGTGGCATCGGGTTCCTGGATGCCCCACTATCGGGTGGCCAGGCGGGCGCCGAAAGCGGTCAGCTGACCATCATGGTTGGCGGCGACGAGGACGTATTCGACAGGGCCAGCCCGGTGATGGACAACTATGCGAAGGCCATCACGCTGATCGGTCCGGCGGGCAGTGGCCAGCTGGCCAAGATGGTCAACCAGATTTGTATTGCGGGCGTGGTGCAGGGACTGGCCGAAGGCCTCAGTTTTGCGCAACGGGCGAACCTCGATCCCGAATTGCTTATCCAGGCGATTTCGAAGGGTGCTGCGCAGTCGTGGCAAATGGAGAATCGCTGGGAAACCATGCTGAAGGGCGAGTTCGAGTTCGGCTTCGCGGTCGACTGGATGCGCAAGGACCTCGGCATCGCGTTGCAGGAGGCCGAGCGCAATGGCGCCACGCTGGAAATGACGCAGCTGGTGGACAAGTTCTACGCCGAGCTGCAGGAGACGGGCGGTTCGCGCTGGGATACCTCCAGCCTTATCGCAAGATTGCTATAATAGACCGACAATCGATTGACCACACAGGGGTGGCCTGACGGCCTGAGATCCCATGCGGAAACCCTCATTACCTGATCCGGATAATGCCGGCGTAGGAAGATACTATGACCATCCAGACCTCGGCGCGCTGTGGCGCCATACTCCTCTTGACGATACTGCCCCTGCTGGCGCAGGCAGAGCCCATCGAAGAAATCACGGTTACCGCGGACTTCCGTGAACGCAGCGCCGCCGATATGCCGGCCAGCATTACCGTGTTTGATGCTGTGCAAATCGAAGAGCGTGCCGTTCAGCACTTTGAAGAACTCGTCTATTCAGTACCGAACCTGAACTGGTCCGGCGACGGCAACCGGGCCCGCTACTTCCAGATCCGCGGAGCCGGCGAACTGGAGCAATACCAGGGTGCGCCCAACCCGTCCGTTGGTTTTCTGATCGACGATATCGATTTCAGCGGCATTGGCACGGTAGCGACGCTGTTCGATATGCAACAGATCGAGGTACTGCGCGGCCCGCAGGGTACACGTTACGGCGCCAACGCGCTCGCCGGCCTGATCTACATGCAGAGTACAAAGCCGGTGGCCGACTGGTCGGCGAATGCACAACTCAGCGTTGCCGACGACGACATGCTTGCTGCGGGACTCGCATTTGGCGGCGCCCTGAACAGTGCGGAAACAGTCCTGCTGCGAGCCAGCGTGCACCAGCACCAGGGCAATGGTTTTCGCAACAACCCGTATTTGCAGCGGGACGACACGAACGGGCTTGATGAAACAACGGTCCGTGCCCGGTTGCAATGGCTGGCGAGCGATGCCTGGGATGTGAATGCCGCCTTCATGTACGCCGATGTCGACAATGGCTATGACGGTTTCGCCATTGACAACAGTTACACGGTATTGTCCGACAAGCCCGGCAAAGACTCGCAGCAGAGCGTCGGTGCGTCATTGCGGGCCGAGTACAGCGGGCGGAACGGCCTGCTGTTCACGTCGCTGACGACCCTGGCCCATTCGGATATCGATTTCAGCTTCGATGCTGACTGGGGTAACACCGACAGCTGGGCGCCGGTCACCTACGACTACGTTTCCAGGAGCGATCGGCAACGTGAGACCGTTTCGCAGGAGTTTCGGCTGACGGGCGAGAACTGGATCGCCGGTATTTACGGCATGCGCCTTGAAGAGGACCTGACGACGTCCGACTCGGGGGAATACTACGATCCGTACTACGATTTCGCGGACAGCCTCGATGCGCGTCTTGCCAGCGACTACAACGCGACTAACCTGGCTGCGTTCGGCCAGTACGATTTACAGCTGACCGGGCGCACCAGCCTTGGTTTCGGATTGCGTGTCGAACGGCGCTCGACCGGGTACCGCGACTCGAGCGGCTTGCGCGCAAGCCCGTCCGAGTCGATGTATGGCGGGGAAATTTCGCTGAGTCATGCTTTCAGCGACAGCCTCGGCGGCTTTGTTACGCTGGCGCGCGGTTACAAGGCTGGTGGCTTCAATCTCGGCGTGGTGCCTGACGATCGCCGCGAATTCGACGCGGAGTTCATGTGGAATCTCGAAGCCGGCATCAACTCGGCGTGGGTGGATAACAGCGTACAGCTGCGCACGTCGGTGTTCTATGCCCGCCGCGACGATCAGCAGGTCAGGACCTCGTTCCAGATCGATCCGGGCGACCCGACGTCGTTCGTGTTTTTTACCGACAACGCGGCCGAGGGGCGGACGCTCGGACTCGAGGCAGATTTTCGCTGGCAGCCGGGAACGGCCTGGGATGTCTATGCAACGCTGGGATTGCTGGACGCCACGTTCGAGGAATTTGTTACGCCGCAGGTGGACCTGGGTGGTCGGCGGCAGGCACACGCGCCGCGCACCAGCATTGCTGCCGGTGCGCGCTACCTGCACGACTCGGGATTCTTCGCGCGCGTCGACTGGTCGGCACGCAGCGACTTCTATTTCGACGTCAGTCACGACCAGAAGTCGTCTCCCTACGAACTCGTGAATCTGCGAGTCGGTATCGAGCGCGCTGCATGGACGCTGCAAGCCTGGGCGCGCAACCTGTTTGACGAAGACTATGCCGTGCGTGGTTTTTATTTCGGCAACGAGCCGCCCGATTTTCCCGCTGCGCTGTACACACGTTTTGGCGATCCGCGCCAGCTCGGCATCACGCTGGATCTGAGGTTCTAGGTGTCCGACCTGGTCAATGCCGTGCTGGCTGAAGCCCGCGCGCAATCCGTTAGCGAAGCCGTTGCCGTCGCGCTGGCCGTCTTGTACCTGCTGCTGGCGATACGACAGAACATCTGGTGCTGGGTCTGTGCCGGTATCAGTACCGCACTGTTCGCCTGGCTGTATTTCGGTGCTGGCTTGTACATGGAGGCGGCCCTGAACGTGTTCTATTTCGCGATGGCCTTGTATGGCTGGAGCCGTTGGTATAACGGCGGCGGGCGAGGGCGGGAGCTACCGGTGACAACCTGGCCGCTGCAAAAGCACGTTGTCGCCATCCTGGTGATTGCTGCGCTCAGCCTGGTATCCGGCTACCTGCTCGACTCCCGGACGGATGCTGCCTTTCCCTATGTCGACTCGGTGACCACCTGGGGCGGTGTCTGGGCAACTTACCTGGTTGCGCGCAAGGTCCTGGAGAACTGGTGGTACTGGCTGGTCATCGATGCGACGATGGTCTGGGTGTTCTGGTCAAGGGAGCTGGAGTTGACGGCGTTGTTGTTCGTGTTTTACCTGTTGTTGATACCTGCCGGCCTGGTGAGCTGGGCCCGCAGTTACCGGGAGGCGCGCGCATGAGTGACGCCGTCCGGGCCGCACTGGCGAGCATCCCCGGCTGGGAAGACGCAAAGTTCTCCGAACTGAAGGGTGGCCTGACCAACCCGTGTTGGCTGGTCGAGCAGGACGGCTGCAAAGCGGTGCTGAAGGTCGACTCCGGGCCCCGCGGTGAGCCATTCAGTTCACGGCCGGCCGAAGCCGGAATCCAGGCACGTGCAGCGCAGCTCGGCCTGGCGAACGGTGTGATCTTCGTCAATGACACGATCCTGATGACCGAATATGTCGACGGCACGATCTGGTCGGCAGGGTGCCTTGACGTCGACGAAAACCTGGATCAACTGGCGGCAGCGCTGAAGAAACTGCATTCGCTGCCGTTGACGGGACGCAACTTCGATGCGCTCGGCGCCGCACGCAAATACGCAGCCAGCATCCGGGGTGCCGATGCTGCACGGGTTCGGGACTGCCTCGCGCGCATCGAGGCGATGCCATTGCCGCACAACCTCTGCTGTTGCCACAACGACCTCGTCGCGGCGAACATTATTTGCATGCCGGAGGTTCGTTTCCTGGACTGGGAGTACGCCTGCGACAACGATCCGTTCTTTGATATTGCGACTGTCGTCGCGCATCACCATCTCGCGCCCGAGCGTGCAACCTACCTGCTGAATGCCTACTTCGACGGCGACGGCGAACGCTGGCAGGGGCAACTTGCGCGACAGACCGAATTTTACGATGCGCTTTACTGGCTGTGGAACGCCGCCCGGTCACCAGCTGTTTCGTAGTTCGCGCAATTTCAGGAATACCGTGCGCGCATCCGGGCTTGCGCCGATTTCGGGAAAATCGTCCTGCAGTCGCGCGATGACTGATGGGCTGTCCAGCCGGAAGAATGTATTGATCTCGTGTTCCTCGGCCAGCGTCGTGACATATGCGTGGGCCGGGTCCTGGTTGCGACATCGTTCCAGCATCGATCGGGCAGCTGCATTGTCAGGCTCGCGATCCAGCGTGAACTCGAGGTTGTTGACCAGGTAGTCGTGGCCCGGGTAGACCCGGGTGCGAGGGTCCAGCTGACCAAGCTGCCGGGCGAATGTCGAGTACAGTTCTTCCGGATGGCCGCCATTGTGACAATTGCCGGCGCCGGCATTGAACAGCGTATCGCCACTGAATAACGCCGGCTCGTCGGTTTTCGACAACAGGCATATATGGCTCATCGTATGGCCGGGTGTATCGAGGCATTCGAGCCTTACGCTGCTGCCCACTTCGACAACGTGACCAGCCCTGACACCGATGTCGATGTTGGGAATACGTCCGGCAGCGTTCTCGTGGGCGATGATCCGCGCACCCGTTGCCGCAACCATAGCCTTGTTGCCGCCCGTATGATCGCCGTGCTCGTGAGTGTTGAGGATCTGCGTGATCGTCCAGTCCTGGGCGGCTGCCGTTGCCAGGCACTTCTTGAAATCCAGCGGATCGATCGCCAGGGCATCCCCGGTCTCGGGGCAGGCGACGAGGTAGTTGAAATTGCGGTAAGCATTGCCGGTCCAGATCTGTTCAATCAGCACTTTTATTCTCCTGCGGGTCTGCCTGAAAAACGCGTTGACCGCCGATCCAGGTCTCCAGGACCCGGATGTCGTCGATCCTGTCCACCGGAACCTCGAAATAGTTTTGGTCAATCAGGATGAAGTCGGCCCACTTGCCGGGCTCCAGGCTGCCGAGACGGCCTTCCTGGTGGGCGGCAAACGCAGCATCGAGTGTAAACGAACGCAACGCTTCCGCGCGGGTCATCGCTTCCTCGGCATACCAGCCGTCGGCGGGCAGGTTGTTGCGGTCCTGGCGGCTGACCGCGGCGTGCAGGCCGTGAAACGGGTTGGCCAGTTCAACCGGAAAATCCGAACCGCTGGCGATGATTGCGCCAGAGCGCAACAGTTTGCGCCATGCGTAGCCGCCCTGGATGCGGTCCGGGCCAATGCGGTCTTCAGCCATGTTCATGTCACTCGTGGCATGCACTGGCTGCATCGCTGCAATGACGCCCAGCTTGGCAAAGCGCGGGATGTCGTCGAGGCTGATGATCTGGGCGTGCTCTATGCGGTTTCTGAGTGGTGACGCTTTGCCGTCCTGTACGGCGGCGTAGGCATCCAGAACGAGCCGGTTGCCACGGTCCCCGATCGCGTGCACGCCGACCTGGAAGCCCATGCGGTTGGCTTTGCTGATAGCCGACGCCAGCTGGTCGCCGTCGACAAAGGCGAGGCCGACGTTTTCCGCGTCATCGGAATACGGCTCGAGCATGGCAGCACCGCGACTGCCCAG
>JAUIDP010000040.1 GCA_030429005.1 Gammaproteobacteria bacterium
GCCTGATCTACCCGGTCGCCAATCCCGCTTTCAGCTTCTATTTCAGCAAGGGCTACTACGCACGATCCAATGGCACGACACTGGGCGGGCGTGCAACGCGACTGCTCGTCACCCCGTTGATTCTTGCGCTACGCATTGTCTGTGGCCGCAACGATTACCTGGATTTCCTGCACAGCTTTCGCTACCCGCTCGCCGGCGAGTTTGCGCTGCGCCTGAACGTAATAGACGACCTGCGCATCCCGACGGACTGGGGTCTGGAGATCGGCGTGCTCAGTGAAATGCATCGCAACCATTCGGCCAATCGAATCTGCCAGGTGGACATCGCGGATTCCTACGATCACAAACACCAGGACCTGAGCCCCGAAGACCAGACGCGCGGGCTGTCGAGGATGAGCATCGATATTGCCAAGGCGATGTACCGCAAGCTTGCCATCCAGGGAGAAACCTTCTCGCCCCACAAGGTTCGTACGATCAAGGCCACCTACTACCGTGTTGCGCTCGACTTTGTCGAACTGTTCCAGGCGGACGCCAGCATCAACGGCCTGAAATTCGATCGTCACAAGGAAGAACAGGCCGTTGAGTTGTTTGCGGCCAATATCGTCAAGGCCGGCAAGGTATTTCGTGAAAACCCGATGGATACACCGTTTATCGCGCCGTGGAACCGCGTCATCAGCGCTGTCCCGAATGTGCTCGAGGAACTGCGAGAAGCTGTTGACCAGGACATGGAGGACTACCGCAGTTGAATGATGTCCCACCGGCGACCGGTCTCGAACGACTGCGCTCGCGAATCCGCGGCCACCTCGAAGTAATTTATGGCAATCACGACCCGGCGCTCATTGAGCAGGTTGTCACGGCGATGCGCTATGCCGACGATATCCACGAGCCTGCGCCGTACCAGAACTACTGGGACGAGTCCGACTGCTGGATGATCACCTACGCGACGTCGGTTCGCGAGGACGGCGTCGATGGCCTGCAGTCTCTGCAGACTTTCTGCGACAGGTACCTCGCCGATACAATCAACGGCCTGCACATCCTGCCGTTTTACCCGTACAGCTCGGACGACGGATTCGCGGTCATTGACTACTGCACCGTTGATCCCGCTGCCGGGAGCTGGGAAGACATTCAGTCGATTGCCGGTCGTTATCGCCTGATGGCCGACCTCGTGATCAATCACGTTTCCAGCCAGTCGAAATGGTTCCAGAACTTCATCTCGCGAAAGGACCCCGGCAAGGACTATTTCAAGGAAACGCGTCCGGAGGAAGACCTGAGCATGGTCGTGCGCCCACGATCCACGCCGCTGCGCACCGAGGTCGACACGGTCGACGGCAAACGCTGGGTCTGGTGCACGTTCGGCCCCGACCAGGTGGACCTCGATTTCGGCAACCCGGAAGTGCTGCTGCGCTTTGTCGAGATTGTTCGTTTCTACCTCGAGCAGGGCATCCGGGTGCTGCGGCTCGATGCCGTCGCATTCCTCTGGAAGGAGCCGGGTACAACGTCGCTGCATGATCAGCGCACGCATGAAATCATCAAGCTGCTGCGCACATTGATCGACTTCCACGACCCGTCCGTCATGCTGATCACCGAGACCAACGTACCAAACCGGGACAACCTCACCTATTTCGGCAACTCCAACGAAGCGCATGCAATCTACAATTTCTCGCTGCCGCCGCTGCTGATCCACACGCTGCTGACCGGCGATTGCCGGCACCTCAAGACCTGGATGATGAGCATGCCACCGGCCCGCGACGGTACGACTTATTTCAACTTTCTCGCATCGCATGACGGCATCGGCATGCGGCCGCTGGACGGACTGTTGTCGGAAGCCGAGCGCGCACGCTTGCTGGACACCCTGACCACCTTCGGCGGCAAGATCTCGCTGCGGACCGGCCCCGACGGCACAGCGCACCCCTACGAGATCAACATCAGCCTGATTGACGCGTTGGCCGGCACCGAAAACGGCCCCGACGAATTCCAGCTCGAACGGTTTGTCTGTGCACACGCCATCATGCTCGCGCTGGAGGGTATCCCGGGGATCTACATACACAGCCTGCTCGGCACGTCGAATGACCATGAAGGGCTGGCAAGAACCGGGCGCTACCGTTCGATCAACCGGCGCAGCTGGGATCGCGTCGAGCTGGAGCAACTGCTCGACGACCCTGCGAGCATGCACTCCCGGGTCCTCGCCAGCCTGCGGCACCTGATCCGGCTGCGCCGCGAACAAAAAGCGTTCAGCCCGAATGCCGTGCAATTCACGATGCAACTCGGCAAGGAGATTTTCGGCATCTGGCGGCAGTCGCAGGACCGGCGCCAGGACGTATTCAGCATCAGCAATGTCACGCAGGAGCCGCAAACGATCGAGCTCGCGAACGTCAACCTGGTGAGCACGGACGCCTGGTGGGACCTGATCAGCGGCGCCCGCCTCGAGGCCGGACAGGTCAGCTTCGTACTCGGCCCCTACCAGACTGTCTGGCTAACCAACAAGTGAACCTGGAACAGTTTATTCGCCAACACCGGTTGCCGGACGCCTATGCGGACTCTGCGCGCCGGTTTTTCCTGCCGTTTGCCGACTGGGTGGAACAAAGAGTGGCTGCAAATGCCGGCAGGACGTTCGTCCTCGGCGTGAACGGCGCACAGGGCACCGGCAAGTCGACCGTCGCAGAGCTGATCCGTGAGCACCTCGCTAGTGCGTACCAGCGTAACGTCGTCATCCTTTCCATCGACGATATCTACCTGACGCTGCCGGAACGGCAGCAACTGGCTGACCACGTGCATCCGCTGTTGCTTACGCGCGGCGTGCCTGGAACACATGACGTCGACCTGGGGATTTCGGTCATTGGAAAACTGTGCTCGCAGCCTGCGACGGAGTCGGTCGACGTACCGCGCTTCGACAAGTCGCGCGATGACCGCTGCCCGGAAAGTGAGTGGACACGTGCAACCGGCCCCGTCGACCTGGTCATATTCGAGGGCTGGTGCGTCGGTTCGCGGGCGACTTCTGACCCGGAGTTGCAGGAACCGGTCAACGCACTCGAGGCGAATGCAGACCCCGACGGTCGCTGGCGGCGTTACGTCAACGACCAACTTCGCGACGACTATGCCCGGCTGTTCGATTTGCTGGACGCCCTGTTATTCCTGCGTGCACCGGCGTTTGCTGCCGTGCTGCGCTGGCGCCTGGAGCAGGAACACAAGCTGCGACAGGCTGCCGCGGCAGATGCCGCCGCCGTCATGAGCGACGACGAGGTGGCCGCGTTCGTGCAGTACTACGAGCGCATTACGCGCAACAACATCGCGGAGTTGCCGGCACTTGCAGATGCCGTCATCGAGCTGGGCGAGGATCACCGGGCACTTTCACTGCAATACCGGTAGACAATTCCTGCAACATCGATGGGCCGCGGGTCTCTACAACAGGGCAACCACCTGTTTGATCGACGGTTCCTCCGCGTGGTCGCTGACCGTGAAGCCGAGCCCCTGTACCAGTTTCAGCATCCTGCTGTTGTTGCTTAGAACCTGCCCCTCCATCCGGGCGAGGTCACGACCGCGCGCAACGTCCATCAGGTCTTTCATCAGGATCCGGCCTACTCCGCGATGCTGCCAGTCGTCCGCCACTGTCAGGGCAAACTCGCAGCTGGCCTGGTCGAGGTTGGTCGTGTAACGCGCGACGGCGATCTGGCGTTCCTCGCCATCGACTGTCGCAATAGCGATCAATGCCATCTCGTAGAAATAGTCGATCTGTGTGAAACGCACCAGCATCCTCTGGCTGAGTTCCTGGAGGTGGTTCATGAAGCGGAAGTACCGGGACTCATCCGACAACTCGCGGACAAAGCGGGCTTCCATCTCGGCGTCTTCGGGGCGGATCGGGCGAATTGTAATTTCCGTTCCGTCGTTGAGCTGCTGTTGCCGAACCAGTTGTGTCGGGTACGGGTAAATCGCCAGGTGGTTGTATCGATCGGTCGATGGTTTCGGATAACCGACGACGATGCGCGCGTCCACGGCGACGACGCCGTTCTCGTCGGCAATCAGCGGGTTAATATCCATCTCCTGGATCCAGGGCAATTCGCAAGCCATCGTCGAGACCGCCAGCAGCGTGTCGACGAGCTTGTCCATATCGACGGCCGGCAGGTTCCTGAACTTGTCCAGGAGTTTCGCCACCCTCGGGCGCCGGATCAGGTCCTCGGCAAGGCGGCGGTTCAGTGGCGGCAGCGAGATCGCCGAGTCGCCCATGACCTCGACCGCCGTGCCGCCGCTACCGAAACTGATCACCGGGCCAAAGACCGGGTCACGGATAATCCCGGCGATCAACTCGCGGCCATTCGTGCTGCGATGCATGCGCTGGATTGTTACACCGGCGATGGTCGCGCCAGGCGCGTTTCGCGTAACGTCATCGATGAGCTGTTTGTAGGCGCCTCGCACTTCCTGTGCGGAATTGATGTTGAGCCGCACGCCGCCGGCATCGGATTTGTGCGAGATATCAGTGGACAACACCTTCATGGCAATCGGGAAGCCGATCGACTCTGCGATGACCAGCGCTTCATTCGGCGAGTGCGCGACACCATTCGGTACGGTCTGGATACCGAAGGCATTCAGAACAGCGATGGACTCGGGTTCGGTCAGGACTGTGCGGGACTCCGTGAGCACAGCCTCGATGATCAGCGTAGCGCCTTCCGTATCGGGCTGAGCCTGCCCCCGCGTTGACGGTGCAGGTGTTTGCAGCAGCAGCCGCTGGTTCTTGTTGTAGCGCGCCAAATACGAGAACGCATCGACAGCATTCTCGAGCATGCGAAAACCCGGTACCTTCGCGTTATTAAAAAGGGCACGACCGGCATCGACCTGGCTGCCGCCCATCCAGCTGGCCATTACGGGTTTCCGGCTCTTCTTCGCCACTGTGACAACCGCCTCTGCGACTTCGGTAGGTCTGGTCATGGCCTGTGGCGTCAGGATCACAATTGCGCCATCGACGTTCGGGTCCGCGAGGCAGATATCGAGCGTTTTCACGTAACGCTCCGGCGGCGCGTCGCCGATGATGTCGACGGGGTTGTTCCGCGACCATACCGAGGGGAGCACCTTGTCCAGGGCCGCCACCGTTGCAGGGCTCAACGTACCGAGTTCGATGCCCTGGTCGGTCGCCCGGTCTGCCGCCATCACGCCGGGGCCGCCGCCATTGGTGATGATCACCAGGCGTTCTGATGCACTGCGGTAGCGGGGCGTCGACAACGCCTTGGCAGCGGAGAACAGCTGGCTAACGGTCTCCACGCGCAATACACCGGATCTCGATAACGCGGCAGAAAAAGTCCTGTCGCTGCCGACGAGCGCACCCGTATGTGACATCGACGCTTCCGCGCCGGCCGCATGCCGCCCGACTTTCAGAGCGATGACGGGTTTTGCCCGTGCGGCCGCCCGTACGCTGCTCATGAAGCGGCGCGCATCCTTGATGCCTTCTATATAAAGAAGGATGGCCTGCGTTTGCGGGTCGGCTGCGAGGTAGTCGAGGTAGTCGCCGAAATCCAGGTCTGCGCCGATGCCGGTCGAAACAACGGCAGAAAAACCGATCTCGTTGGCGTCGGCCCAGTCGAGAATGGCAGTACAGATCGCGCCGGATTGGGAGACCAGTGCGAGCGACCCTGTCCGGGCCATGTTGTTGCCGAAGGTGATGTTGAGTCCGATACCCGGACGAATGAGACCCAGGCAATTCGGCCCCATCAGGCGAATGCCGAAACGTCGCGCCAGGTCGGTTACCCGGTCTTCGAGCCGCCGGCCTTCCGGGCCGATCTCGCGAAAGCCGGCGGACAGGATCAGCAGCATGCGAATGCCGCGTTCGCCGCAAGCCTCGACAATGGACGGGACGCTGTGTGCCGGAGTCGCGACAACCGCGAGGTCCACATGGCCATCAATTTCGTCGAGTGACGCCCAGGCTTTCTCGCCCTGTACCGTTTCGCGTTTCGGATTGATGCCATAGATTTTGCCGCTGAAACCCGAGGCCAGCAGGTTTTTGAACACGACGCCGCCGACCGAGTCGGGCCGGTCGCTGGCGCCGAACAGCGCAACGCTTTGCGGTGTGAACAGGGATGTCAGGTAATGTTTGTCCATAAGCCTGGTAAGTGGATCTCCGATTGGTGTCGCCGCCTGGCAAACTGGATAATAGTGACCGTCAACAGACGGAAACGGAACCGTGCGAACTGCCTATATTACGCATCCTGCATGCCAACTACATGACACCGGTCCGGCACACCCGGAGTGCGCGAGTCGACTGTATGCAATCGACGACCGCCTGATCTCCACGGGTCTCAGGGACGCGCTCACCTGCATGGACGCACCGGAGGTCGCCGAGGAGCAGCTCCTGCGGGTACACACGCGGTCACATGTTGACGCGGTCGCGGCCGCGATTCCAGAAAGCGGCCATGCACGGCTCGATCCCGATACCGTGGTATGCCCGCAATCACTGCATGCGGCCAGGCGCGCGGCCGGCGCCGCAGTGCATGCGGTAGACCTCGTTGCGACAGGCGAGATGGACTCGGCGTTCTGCGCGGTTCGTCCGCCCGGCCATCATGCCGAACGCGATCGCGCCATGGGTTTTTGCCTGTTCAATAATGTTGCCGTAGGTGCCGCGCACGCACTCGAGGCACATGGCCTTGACCGGGTCGCGATCCTCGATTTCGACGTTCACCAGGGCAATGGCACGGAGGAGATATTTACGGACGACGACCGGGTACTGTTCTGCTCGACATTCCAGCACCCTTTTTACCCGTTCACGCCGGTGCCACCGAACAATGCCAATCGAACCAATGTGCCGCTGGAGGCGACAGCAAAGAGCGATGAGTTCAGGGCGGCTGTCACGGAGCACTGGTTGCCGGCGATCGAGCAATTCAGGCCCGAAATGATCTTCATCTCCGCCGGGTTCGACGCACATGTCGATGACGACATGTCACAGGTGAGCCTCACTGATGCCGACTACGCCTGGGTCACAAGGCAGATCGTCGCCGCCTCGACAGACGCGGCATCCGGGCGTATTGTCTCGACGCTGGAAGGCGGCTATGAACTGAAGAGCCTCGCCCGCAGCGTAGAGTTGCACCTGCGCGCTCTTGCCGGGTATTAGCGAGGCGCAGCGCTTGCAGCCCGACCGGGGCGCGGCCTAGTTTGCACCCGGGCGTTGCTGCCCGGAATCCGGCTGCTCGACCAGGTCGCGTACGAGCGCATAATCGCTGCCCCGCACTCCTTGCAGCAGCTCCTCGGTATCTTCGGCAGCGACATCGAGCATCTGCAGCGCTTCCGCTCCGAGCCGAAGACTGCTCTCCACGACTTCAGGCACGACCTTCGTGGCGCCCGCGCGCTCCAGTGTCGCAGCGGCTTCCAGGTCCCGCGCCCGGGCGATGATCGGCAACTGCGGGTAGTTGCGGCGCAGGCAATTCAGCGCTTCGACTGCCGTTGGCATGTGATCGACAGTGATCACCGCCAGCGCCGGGCGCTCGGCCGAAATCGCATCCCACAGCTCGGGATCGGCCACGTCGCCATAGTGAACTGGCATATGATCGTTTATGCCCTGGGCAACCCGGACGGGATCACTGTCGAAAACCAGCGTTGGCACGCCACTGGCGCGCAGTACTGTGGCAACGGTGTGGCCGACGCGGCCGTAGCCCGCGACGATGGCCAGGCCGGGCGCCTGTTCACCCGCCTCGATCGGGTACGGTCCGCCCGGCGACTTCGCGGCACTCGAGAACCGCCATGCCACCTCATCGACGGCCCGGACCAGCAGCGGTGTCAGCAGCATACTGATCGAGATCACGGCTACCGACACCGCGAAAACCTGGTTATCGATGAGGCCGAGTCCCCGTGCCGCCCCGAACAGGACGAAGCCGAACTCACCGGACTGCCCGAGCAGCACCGCCATGCGCACGGCGGCTTCAACGCTAAAGCGAAATGCCAGCGCCAGGCCAAACATGACGATGAGCTTGATCAGCAGGATGACGGCAACTTGCTGCACAAATACCCAGGGGTCGCTGGCCAATGCGTCGAGTTCGACAGACATGCCAACAGCAACGAAGAATACGCTCAGCAAGATTCCCTTGAAGGGCTCGATCTGGGCTTTCACCTGGTAGACATAGCGCGACTGCGACAGCAGCATGCCCATGACAAAACCGCCCAGCGCCATCGACAGCCCGACCTGGTTGGTGGCCCAGGCCGCGACCAGTACCGCCAGCAGCACGACCAGCATGAAGCCCTCGCGGTTACGGCGCCTGGACAGGTAGTCGAGCGCCAGCGGAATCAGGAATCGGCCGACGCCGAACACGACGCCCAGCGTAACGACGACCAGGCCGATCTGCTTCCACAGCGGCACATCGGCCGACAGGACCCCGGCATCCGCCAGGATCGGGACTGCCGCGAGCAAAGGCACAATGGCCAGGTCCTGCATCAGCAGGACGGCAAAAGACGCCTGGCCGTAGGTGCTGGCCATTTCACCGCGCTCATTGAGAAGCTGTACAACGAAGGCGGTCGACGACAGCGCCAGTGTCAGGCCAACGAGCAACGCCAGTTGCCAGCTACCCAGGAACAGCGCAACGTAGGCGGCGATCAGCAGGCCCGAGATGAGTATTTGCAGGAGCCCGAGGCCGAAAACTTCGCGGCGCATCTCCCAGAGCCGCCTGGGACGCATCTCGAGCCCGATGATGAACAGCAGCAACACGACGCCGAGCTCCGTGAAGTGCCGCACTTCGTCGACGTGGACAGTGACGTAGGGACCAGGCGCGTGCGGTCCGACGACGATGCCGGCGACCAGCAATCCCAGCACCGAGCCGAGCCCGAGCTGTTTGAACAAGGCGACACCCACGACAGCCGCGGCGAGCAGCAGCACGGCAGAAGAAAGAAAACTCTCGAGTTCCATGAGTAGTGTTGCCCTGGTTTCCAGGCCACTTTGGGTGAGTTACAAATGTACAGCATGGACCGCAGTCCACAAGGGGCAGCCGGATACGGCGGTTAGTCCGCCTGGTTCGCCAGCTCGACGTTTTCCTGGTAGTCCTCGATGATCTCGCTGGCCCTTTTCGCGGCCTCGCTTTCGCCGTGGCTCCAGGCCAGCACGGATCGTGCCTCATCGGCCGCTTTCTTGTTCTCACCAATGGCCGCGTAGGCTTCGGCCAGCCGAATTCGTATTGTTATGTTGGAAGGTAAGATCGCCTCGGCCTGTTCGAGCATCTCGACGGCCTTGTCGGCATTCTCACCTGCCATCAGGAAGGTTGCGCCGTACATCGTGTAGGTTTCCGGCATCGTATTGTCGATTTTCCAGGCTGCGACGTAATGCTTGCGCGCGGTCGTGATGTATTCCTTGCGCTCGATTGCATCTTCCGTTTCTTCAGCGAGATCGTGCCAGTACTCGGCAACATCGAGCTGGATGTACGGATTGTCCGGCGCCAGTTCGAGTGCATTCTCGAAATACGGCCGCGACGTCTCGAAATCGTCCTGGAACTTGTAGGTGTCGCCGATGCCGGCCTCTGCCATTGCCCGCAGTTCGGGGTTTTCGCTCGCAATCGTAAACCAGCGTCGTGCCTCATCCAGTTCGCCCAGCCGCAAGGCCGCGTCGCCCAGGGCAAGCGATACTTCGTCCTCCGAAATTTCGCGTATGTCGGCCGCAAAGTCCGGGATCACGTCATTGATATCGAGCACGTAGCCCGGAATCATGCGCGCACCGGACTCACCTTCGCCGAAGTACCTGCGGACGTCGCGGTCGATGTCATCGACAGAGACATCGAAAGCATCTTCAAACGCTTCAACATTGCCCGTGCCCGCATCCAGCAACTTGATGTAGTTGCCGAGATCCTCGGGCAGGGACTGTTTCATCGGCCCGTGGTGCAGGTAGTGGACCAGGGCCCACGAACTCGTGTAAAACATTGTCCGTTTCTCACGACTCCAGTCCTGCATGTCCTGCGGATCGATCACGTCACGCAACGGCAGCCAGCGAAACCACGACATGCTCTTGACCCGGTTTTCCTGCACGCCGCCAACGACGAACATGCCCGGGCGCTCCTGCGGTGCGCTGACATATTCGGCCAGGCCTTCGTTGTACCAGCGCGGGTAGTTCAGCCGGCTGTGGTCGGCAAGCAGGAAGTGCGCATACTCGTGCACGATGATCGGGACCTCCTCGGCACCGGGCACATCACGAATTACAATGAGATTGCTGCGCAGGCCCGGAACAAAGATACCCCCTGCCTCTTTCGGCGCACCCACACGCAGAAAATCCTTGCGTCCGCGCATCGCGTAGATTTCGGTCGGAATCGGCGATTCCACGTCGCTGATATTGGCCACCATCGAGATGACCCGCCGGAAGCTCTCGAGTTGCCGCACGAGATCAACCGACTCTTTTTCGTTCAATGCGCTGAACAGCCGGAAATTCTCCGTGCTCACTTCAATCCAGTCGCGCTCCTCCGTTTCTTTGGCGACCGCCGCCGGTTGAATGAGAACCAGGACCGCGAGGACCAGCGTGGATGCGCTTTTCAACAGGTGAGCCATGGCTTTCCCTTGTCGTTGCAATTCGAGCCGGCGCGCTGCGAATGACAACAGCGCGACTGCGATGCACAATATTGTACGACAGGAAATATTTTTCTGGGCGAATACGCCTCACAGAAATACGGTAACGCGCAGGTAAGCGTCGCCTGGTTACTGTTCGGCGGTCGCCAACTTGTCGAGCCGCAGTGGTGAAGTCCCCGGTTGTTGCAGGTTTCGATGTGCCGCAATCAGCGCGAGCTTGCGATCGTCAAACCAGCGACTCGCCTCGATAGAGGCCGCGATATCGAGGCCATTGAGCACGTCGTGAACCGGCTCGGAGACGCCGGCGAGGTACAGGTCCTTGCCGGCATGGCGCGCATCTTCAATGATCGTTTCCATTGCCTTGGCTGCCGACAAATCCAAAAACGGCACGCGCGAAAAGTCGAGGATCAGCACCTGTTCGCGCCCGTCTGCCTTGTCACGCACGTGGTGACCGAGATCAGCCGCGGCGCTGAAGCTCAACGGCCCGCCAAATTCGAAAACCGATACCTGGCCACGCAGGCTGTCGAGCAGTTCACGAACCTCGGGGTCTTCGACCCGGTCCTCGTTCAGCTTCAGGTTGCGAATCTGCTGTTCTCCGAGTTGCTTGATGAAGGCCAGTGCAGCCAGCACCATGCCCACTGCTACTGCGGTAATGAGATCGACAAACACCGTCAGCGTCAGGACGACAACCATCAGCAACAGGTCCCAGCGTGGTCCGCGATGAGCACGGCGCAGGTAGGTCCAGTCGATGATGTCGTAGCCCACCTTGATCAGGATGCCGGCCAGTGCTGCGTGCGGGATCAGCGATGCGACGGGCGCCAGCACGAGCGCGATGATCAGCAACACGAGGCCGTGGGTCATGCCGGACAGCCGGAACTGGCCACCCGAGCGGATGTTGACGACGGTGCGCATCGTCGCACCGGCACCGGGAATCGCACCGAACAGGCCGGCAACCGTATTGCCGATGCCCTGGCCGATCAATTCGCGGTTGGACTCGTGCCGGGTCCGGGTCATGTTGTCCGCAACCAGTGACGTCAGCAGGCTGTCAATGGCACCCAGCAACGCCAGCAGCACGGCCGCCTCGAGCACGACGAACAGGCTGTCGCTCGAGATGCCGGGCATGATGAAAGACGGCAGGCCGGTGGGCACGTTGCCGAGGATTGGTGCGCCTGGCAGCGAAACCGACACGACCGTGGCAATGCCCAGGGCCGCCAGCGGCGAAGGAATCCAGCGCCCCAGCCGACTGGGCCAGAAAAACACGATGCCCAGTGTCAGCAAGCCGATGCCGAGAGCGATAACGTTTGGCGCCATAACAGCACCCGGAATCGATGCCATCGCCGGAATCGTGCCGCTGCCTTCCGGCTCGTGACCGAACAGCCGCGCCAACTGCAGGGCGATGATGATGACACCGATGCCACTCATGAAACCGGACACCACGGGATAGGGTACCAGGCGAATGAACTCGCCGAGCCGGAACATCCCGAAAGCGATCTGCAACAGGCCGGCCAGCACCACGGCAGCAAACACCAGCGCCGGTTCGCCGGACAGGCTTGCGAAGACACCGGCGAAGACCACGACCATGGGCCCGGTGGGGCCGGAGATCTGGCTGCCTGTGCCACCGAACAGCGATGCCAGGAAGCCGACGATGATGGCGCCGTACAGCCCGGCGATCGGGCCGGCGCCGGAGGCTTCACCGAAGGCGAGTGCCAGGGGCAGTGCGACGATACCGGCGGTCAGTCCGCCCATCAGGTCGCCGCGAAGATTGCTGGTAGGAATCAGTTTCATGGGGCCTCTTTAGGATATGCTCTGGCGGTTTTCTGTCAGTTCGCTGCCAGTGGAATCAGGCAGCGTCGCGCGTTGCTGCAAACTGTTCGAAACGGCCGGAACCTGGGTTGTGTGCCAGCACATGGCCGCTGCCGATGTCATACACCCAGCCGTGCAGGCGTATGGCGCCAGCCGCGAGCGCGGCGGCGACCGCAGGATGGGTGCGCAGGTGCTCGAGCTGCAGCAGGACATTCTCTTCGGTCGCCGAGCGCAGCAGCGTGGCCTCGTCAGCATTGGGGTTGCGACGCTGCGCAACAGCTACAGCCGCGCGGCTGTGCTCGAGCCAGCGTGCGACTTTGGGCAACGCCTGCAGGCTGTCCGGGTTCAGTGCGCCTTTCATCGCCCCGCAGTCGCTGTGACCGCAAACAACGATCTCGGACACGCCGAGCACGGTGACGGCATATTCGATGGACGCGGTATTGCTTTCGCCCGACTCACCCCACGGCGGCACGATGTTGCCGGCATTGCGGCAGACGAACAGGTCGCCGGGGCTCGACTGCGTCAACAGCGCCGGGTCCACCCGGCTGTCGGCGCAGGTGATCATCAATACCTCGGGTTGTTGCCCGGATGCGAGTTCCTCGAACAGCGCGGACCGGGTCGGGAATACCTCGTTCCGGAACCTCAGAACGCCCTCGATAAATTTCTCCATGCTTCTGCTCCTTAAGCGGGTGTTGCGCGCGTGACGGTACGACCAGGCGGCCGTTCACGAAACTCTGAAGCAGACCAGGTGATAAAACAATCTCACAAAATCATAATTTGCGATAGACTATGTCTATCACAATAACGGAGCCGACCCATGCCGGATAACGGCGCACCAACCCTCAAACAGCTCTATTACCTCGACGCCGTGGTGCGCGCCGGCAGTTTCCGCAGTGCCGCCGTGACGCTCGGCGTCTCACAGCCAACCATCAGTTCCCAGCTCGCGGCACTCGAGGAAAACCTGGGCGTTATGCTGCTGGAACGGTCGCGCAGCGGTACATTGCCCACGAGTGCCGGCCGGGAACTGCTGCCGCACATCGCCACGATTCGCTCGGCCGTCAATGCGATACAGGAACATGCGATGTTCGCCGGCACCGGCGGCAGTGGCATCCATCGACTTGGCGTTCCGCCGACACTCGGGCCCTATCTGCTGCCCGAAGTGCTTTCCGGCATTCATGCCAGCGACCCCACCCTGCGGCTGTATGTGCGCGAGGACATGCCGCATGACCTGGAAAACGGCCTGCTGAGTGGCCGCTTTGACCTCGTCCTGACCGTGCTGCCGACCGAAGTCGACGAACTTGTCGCCGAGCCGCTGTTCAGCGAGTCCTTCCGGCTTTGTGCACCGCCGGATCATCCGCTGGTCGGACAAGGCCCGGTGCCGGGCGCGGCGCTGGCCGGCGAATCCCTGCTCGCCATCGACGAGCGGTTTCGGCTGTTCGAGCAGATGCAGGCACTGGCAAACCGCTATGGAGCTCGACTGCTGCGCGACTACGAGGGCACCAGCCTCGATACCGTTCGACAGATGATTGCGACGGGATTCGGACTCGCCTTCCTGCCCGCGTTGTACATTCGCAGCGAGATCGAGCCGCGCGACGACGTAGTCGTGCTCGAGATGGATGATGAACCGCTGGATCGTGACGTCGTCCTGGTGTGGCGACCGACGGCACCACACCGGGCTCTGTATCGGCGCCTCGCCGCGCAGATCCGCCTGTTGTGCCGGGAACGACTTGCGAATGCCCTGCATCGGGTGGCCGCGGACTGACGGCACTGTTTGTGCGGGATGAGCCAACCCTGACTGGTTCGTTGTTGGACCGCGCTGAGAGGACCATCGTGCGGGCAGCGGATTCTGGCATGTATCGAGTGTATCGATACCAGGGTCCGGAATTTATCGCTTGTTGCTTGCAGTGAAATCCGTACCGTGTGATTCCCTGCAGCGCTAGCTACAAAATGTCGAAGCCGAAGTGAAAACATTGAACGCTGACTCCGATTGCCCTGGTGGATCGCCAGGGCGCCGGGGCGACGACAGTTCCCGACCTGGTCATACGGCAGGCTCGCCGCAAGAATCGGTCCTGCCCGGTACGGAAGTGGTCGAGCTGCTGAATACCCTTCTCGAGGGCGAGCGGGCCGGGGCGCGGGCACTCAGGGAATTGGTCCACGACAGCAGTGATCGCCGGGTCGTGGAACTGCTGGTAGCGATCGGCCGTGATGAAGCTGATAGCTGTGCGATGTTGATTCGTCAGCTAAAACGTCTCGGCGCTGCTCCCAGCCAAGCAGTTGGGCGGTTCTACGACCGGTTCAAAAAATGCGAGTCATTCGTGGACAAGATGGCATTGCTCGATCGAGGTCAAGGCCAGGTTGTCCGGATGCTGGACCGCCTGTTGGCCGGGACAGATGATCCGGCATTGCACAATGACCTCGCGAGAATGCGTGATGTACATGTAAGAAACATTGTGCGGGCGGCTGAGTTCACGCGGCGTATAGCGGGCTGATGGCAGATCGCGCGGGGGTTTGCGGGCCGGCGAACAACAATCCAGGTGCGAACGACTGGTTGTCTGTTCGCATCTGGCGAAGGACGAAACGGCAGGAACTGGTGGCACGCAGGCAAGCGCTCCGTGGTCGCGATCGGCAACGGGCCAACGACAAGATACTCGCAAGTCTGGACGATGAGGGTCCGCCACTTGCAGGCGAACGAATCGGATTCTACTGGCCCATCAAGGGCGAGGTCGATCTGCGCCCGTTGATTCGCGAATTGCTGCAGTCAGGGGCGGAAGCTGCGTTACCAGTGGTCGTCGCCAGGAACAGCCCGGTGGAGTTTTGGCGCTGGACACCGCAGCAAAAACTTTGCAGCCGGGGGCTATGGAACATACCGGCGCCGGCCGATCGAAACCTGGTCGTTCCCACTGTCATCCTTGCCCCCCTGGTCGGGTTTGACAGTCAATGTTACCGGCTGGGCAATGGCGGTGGCTATTACGATCGCACGCTGGCAGCGATGCACCCCAAGCCGCTGATCATCGGCATTGGTTATGAATTCACACGATTACGCAGCATCTTGCCGCAACCCCATGACATCGCTATGGATCGAATTGTTACAGAGTCAGGCCAATTCGCCCGGCCGGCCATTCAAACCACCGACAGGTCCGGCTAGGCATCGGCTGTTACTTTTGCAACGCCAAAAAAAATCGGCAATGCTATCGACCAGGTCGAACTAACAAACCAGGGTAAGGTTCATGGACACCGAGTTGGCCCGCACGTTCCTGACCGTGGTCACCGCAGGAAACTTTGTCAAGGCGGCCGAGCGCCTGTTTGTAACGCAATCGACAGTCAGCTCCCGCATTCAATCGCTCGAGGAACAACTCGGCTGTCGGCTGTTCGTTCGCAACAAGGCTGGCACGACGTTGACAACCGCCGGCAGGCAATTCCAGAAACATGCCGTAACGCTGATGCGGACGGTCGAGCAGGCACGCCAGGACCTCGGGGTTCCACAGGGATTCCGTGCGTCGTTGACGGTCGGCGGTCGTTTCGGCATTTGGGAGGACCTGCTGTTGAACTGGCTCCCGGTCATGCGAGCTCACGCGCCGGACATCGCAATTCGTGCAGAAGTTGGCTTCGAAGATGAACTTATGCTGGGACTGGTCGATGGGCGGATCGATATCGCCGTCATGTATACGCCACAAAGCCGGCCGGGACTGAGTGTCGAACCATTGCTCGAAGAAGAGCTCATACTTGTACTGGCTGAGTCCTCCGAAGATGGGCTGCCGATGACGCCGGACTATGTCTACATCGACTGGGGCCAGGAATTTCGGGCCAAACATGCGGCGAGTTTCCCGGATTTTACCGGGCCTGGGCTGACCGCCAACATTGGCTGGCTGGGGCTGCAGCATATCCTCGCCCACGGCGGGTCAGGCTATTTTCCGCGGCGCCTGGTCGAGACGAAGCTGGCTAGCGGATTGTTAACGGAAGTTGCTGACGCGCCGCGGTTTCGCCTGCCGGCCTATGTTGTCTACCCCACTGATCACGATGCCAGCGTGTTCGGCGAACCGCTCGCGCAATTGCGCGCACTGGCGTTGGCATTGCCCGGCAACAATTAATATCGATTGTTTCGATATTAAAGGTCAATTTATATCGTTTGCCTAATCGATTAGCGGCTCGTAGTCTGGTCTTATCAAGAAGCCATACCAGAGACGAGTCAACACGATGTCCTTCACGCTGCCGCCGTTGCCATTCCCTGTGGATGCCCTTGAGCCGCATATTTCCGCGACGACGATCGGCTACCACTATGGCAAACATCATGCCGGTTACCTGGCACGCACCAATGAATTGCTGGCGCGGTCAGATAGTGACGACCAGGTGCTGGAGAGCCTGATACGCGCTGCCTACGAACAGGGAGATATCGCACTTTTCAACGCGGCCGCGCAAACCTGGAATCATTCCTTCTATTGGAATTCGCTGCATCCCAAGGGCGGCGGTCAACCGCGAGGAACCATTGCGACGCTGATTGAGAAAGATTTCGGCGAGGCGAGCTTTTTCCTGGAACAACTTGAAGCCGCTGCGAACGGCGTATTCGGCAGTGGCTGGACGTGGGTGGTACTTTACGATGGTCGGCTGGACATCGTCTCTACCTCGAATGCCGAGAGTCCACTGGTACGCGACCAGGTGCCGTTACTCGTGATTGATATCTGGGAACATGCGTACTACCTGGACCATCAGAATCGCCGGGCTGTTTATGTACGCGCCGTCCTGCACCACCTGATTAACTGGGAGTTTGCCAATGAGAATCTCGAAGCCGTGTCTCATCTTGTATTGACTGACGCGGCTTCTTTGAACACAGCGGAGAATACAGCGTATATGGCTTCACCGGACTGACCGGCCAACACGACTCCGACCTTGTCACGCCAGGGCTAGCCGTTCTCCGAACCTACCAACAATCGATAGATGCCCCTTGGCTCCCCCTGGGGGCACGATTGATCCCTAGGCAGCCGGGGCGTGACGAGGTCTTTTCAAGACTCTTGCCGTTCAATCGCGCGGCCACTGCCTGGAATGCCGCTTTCACGCCGGTAAGCCACGTAACAGCAGGCCAGAGCCAGCGAACTGGCAAGCGCAGTGACGGCGGGGATGTGCTCCAGCCATGGTCGCGGGTCACTGGTGTAGTACTGCAGCACGACGAAGGACAGCTCCGCGATCATGACCAGCGACAATGCCATTATCACGGCAAACAGCAACCAGCCCGGCAGTTGCCGCCAGAACATGCGGAGCGACTCGGCGGTGCCAAACTCGCGAAAGAGTTCGGTTGCACACCAGAGTACTGCGACAAGCGCCAGCGGAATTGCGGCCAGCTGCAACAGCAATAGGTCGCGCAAGTCACTGCCTGCAGAACCCAGAAAACTCCCCATCATCGAGACGAAGCTGCTGGCAAGAATGACCGCGAATGACGCCGTCAACCATTTGAGCACTGACGCTTTCATGACGAAGCGGCCGCTACTCCAGTATTCCGAGCTTCCAGGAAACAAGAAGCAACACGATCAAAAGTGCGGACAAACCGACCCGCCAGGCCAGCGCACGCGCCATTGCAGCCGAGTCTCGCTGTGATGAGCTCATGTGGTACATCGCTGAACCGAGCGCAAACACGATGGCGACGAATACAATTCCGATAAGGATTTTCACTTGCTGCCTGGGACATGCCGCGAATGGGCAGCGCAGAATACCAACGCACTTCTCAGGCGGCAACCACGTATCCGGGTCACGCCGAGCAGGATTGATATAGACGAGTTGAAAGTATCAGCAGCGTGCTGCGCTCCCGTTACCCGAGTTCACGCTCAAACAATGCCAGCAACCGACTCCACGCGCGCTCGGCCTGCGCTTCGTTGTAGACATCTGAGTCCGGTGGGCACCAGCCATGCAATGTATCCTTGTACACCTCGATCTCGGCCGCTACGCCGGCGTCGTCGAACGCCTGGCGCAGCATGCCCTTCGCGTGGGGCTCTTTTTCGTCGTCGTTCTCGGCTATCGCGATCAACATGCCGCCTTTGATATCGCCAGCCAGCAGGTGCGGGCTATCGGGCTGGTCAGTCGCCAGGCCGCCGCCGTGAAAGGAACCGCCGGCACCAATGCGTTCCGGCATCGCGGCGGCAAGTCTGATCGTGTAGGAACCCGTCATGCAGTAGCCTGTCGTGCCGATCTTGCGACTGGTATCTACCGACGACTGCGAATCCAGGAACTCGACGAACGCGCGTCCGTCAGTCAGGCAGGTTTCCGGCGACAGCGATCGTGCATGCGGCATCAGCCGTTCCCGAACGTCCGGATCACGGAACGATTCGCCGGCAACGATAACCTCGCCCTTGGCGGTGCGATAATAGGGGTTCACGACCAGTACCGAGTAGCCGGACTCGGCGAGCCGCTTGCCCATCATTCGAAACGCCGGGCGAATGCCCTTGATATCCGGCCAGATGATGACGCCGGCATGGGCACCCTCTTTCGGATGAGCAAAATAGCAGTCTGCGTCTCCATCGGGGGTACTCACACGGACGTCACCCGCGACGACATCCAACGCGCCCGCCGATGCGGGCAGCGACAGGCTGATGGCCAGCGCAACACCGCCTTTGCCGAAGTCGCGGCGTGTCAGGCCGCGTTCTTTCAGGAAAATCTGTTCGTCTAATGCCGTTTGCTCATCGCACATTGTTTTCTCCCGTATCCTCGGATATTCGGTCAAACCGCTGCACGGCGCAACTGCGGGAAGGGTTACGACTTTTTCTTTTCTCGCGCTTCCGCTTCTGCGCGCTTCGACTCCTCCAACTCTTCGCGGCTGAGGTTGGCTGCTTCCTCCGCCGCGTCATGTACTTTCCCGGACTCAACAAAGTTCCGGGTCTTCTGGCGGTAGCGGCGATCAGCCGTCTTGTTGCCTTCGCCCTCATTCTTATCGGTGCTCATTGCTTGACTCCTGATCTATGCCGTCGCTCGTGACGCGCCACGGGGCCCTGCTAACATCCAGATGAGTAGTCCGACGACCGGCAGCAAGATAACAAGCAAGCTCCAGCCAATCTTCTTTGCAAGGCCTCGAGTGCTAGAGTTGGCGACAACATGCTTAATCTCTGTTCGCATCCATGACACGAAGCGCCATGCTGGCATCGATAGTATTTTTCTGTACCTTGGCGACAGTCGTCGCGTTGATCGTGCTGACCGTGTTGCTGTGGCCACCGACCCTGGCAACGGGTTTGTTGTTGGCGGCATTGTTCCTGTTGCCGCCCATTGCCGTTGTTGCCGTGCTTTACGGGCAACGTCGCCCGGTTAGAGCATCGTATTTCTCGGCGAGAGACATTATCGAGATGTCCGATGATGAGCTTCGGGACACCCAGCTCGAAGCGCTGGCAGAACTTGAAAGCAGCCTTGAATTGCGCGAACTGCGATTGGCGAGACGATTGAGAACAGCACATCTCGCGTCCGCGAATTACCTGGACCTGCTGGATCCGGAGCCCTCGGACGAAGAGCTGGAATTCCTGGTCGGGAAGGATCGCGAACTACTGATCCTGATCGAAAATGAAAGCAAGATCGCTTTCGATCGAATACTCGAAAACCGCTATGCCAGCGACAATGGCGTCGACTCACAACTAATCCTGCTGGATGTCCGTGAGTTCGTGGAAAAAGTCGCCCGGCTATATCGTCCTGACTCCGACGACATCTTGCTCGAGACGGATATCGAACTTACGGCCAAGAGCCTGAGCAGCGCGTCATTGCACTTGTTGCTCGTTGTCGACAGCCTGCCGTTTGACTTCAAGTCCTACAATATCGCGAAGATCTATCGACTAATCCGGCGTGGGGCATCCTACTACGGAACCTACAAAGCGTTCCGGCCGTACCTGGAGCATGGACTTAACTCACTGCAGCTGGCACGGCTTGCCATGGGGATCAACCCGCTGGCTGTCGGAACAGCCTGGCTTGCTGGCAAACTGGCGACCCACGGCACCAAGATGGTAGGCGAGCGGGTATTGCAGCGCACCGCGCTGCAACTGCTCAACGATTTCATCCGTGTCATCGGATTTGAAGCTGCAAACATGTATGGGGGCGGCTTTCAGCACCGCGATGCCAACTGGATTTTTGGCGCAGCACTTGTCAACCTGGAAATCAGCCGCAACAAGGATTTTTCGGGTCGCGACGCAGCGCTAAAACGTCTATGCAGCCTGGTCTTGCGCAATGAATTCGATCGGGTACGCCTGCTGACTCACCTTTCTCGCCATCAACAGGTCCAGGTCGGTCGTGTTCGCCCCCTGGTCGTCCTTACGCAAATCGAACAGGAAAATATCGCGCGTGAACTGGCGGAGCACTGCCGTGATACCGGGGTAGACCTGTCCGCAACGGAAATTGACCAGTGGCGCCAGCATACAATGCAGAATCTGGGTGTTGACCCAGGCATTATCACCGAGCCACCCCGTCCCGCCCGCCGCAAATGGAAACTTCCGGGTTTTCGCCGAAAAAACTGAAGTTTTTACAAACTCCCTGCAATAAGTTCACAGCAAACGCCGTCGCTCGTTGCTAAAGCCCGCAACTAACGCATATTCGTGGCTGGCATGAGTCTTGCAGAAAATCTTCTGAAGCACTTTTCTACAGGAGAAACGACGATGAACAAGTTTTCAATGGTATTGATGTTAATTCTGGGCGGCGCACTGAGCGCATGTAACACCACCCGGGGTCTCGGCGAAGACGTCGAGGCGACCGGCGAAGGTATTCAGAATGCAGCCGAAAAAGCCGAGGAAGAGCTGGAAGACGCCGTCGACTAGATGATCACGAAAATAGAGCTCGCGCAGCCGCAGAGAACAGCGGCTTCTTTTAGTTAATCAAAGAAACCTGGAGGGAAATATGCACTTATCAGCGACATCACTGGAAGGCAACAAAGTGGTCAATCACCTGGGCGAAGACATTGGCAAGATCGAAGACCTGATGATCGACACGAACAGAGGGCGCGTGGACTACGCGGTCCTGTCATTCGGCGGCATCATGGGAATCGGCGACAAGTTATTTGCAGTGCCGATGGAACGCATCAGCGTTGATACAGAAAATAAGCGCTGCGTGTTCGATGTCGAGAAAGAACGCCTTGAGAATGCGCCGGGATTTGACAAGGACAACTGGCCGAATACGGCAGATGCCAAGTGGCAAACGAGAATTGCCGACTACTACAGGGCGTAAGCCAGCAAGTAGTGGCCAGGCATTGTGCCTGCACGTTACGCAAGGCCGCGGCCCCGCCGCGGCCTTGCAAGCGAGGGAATTGGTGCCGGCCTCGCGTGGGTTGAGCTTGTCAGACTGCACCCGAATTTGGACAGGGCCCCATTAACCAGGCCCCGTTATGTCTTTGGAATTCGATACAGAGACTTTTCGTACGCCAGCGACGACCACGACGCATGAGCCAGCGCCTTGGTTGCCAGATCCTCATCAGCGGATTCCGTTGGTTCCAGATGGCCATTCTGAAATGAGAACTGCCGGACCGGCATGCCCTTTTGCAAGATCGCAACCTGGTCGCCCTCCATATAGGCCTGTGTCCCATGAAACTGCATGATAGCCCTGCCCTCTGCAACGCGGCCGGTCGTCCTGGTCAGGTCATGACCGATCATCGGGTGTTCCCCGGATACTCCAACCAGCGATAACAATGTCGGCGCAAGGTCTATCTGGCTGGCGACCGGCTCATAGGTTGAAGGTGCAATCGGCCCGCCGATGATCAGGCCGGGAATATGAAACCGCTCGACCGGTACAATCTCATTGCCATATACCCTCGAATTGTGGTCCGCAACAACCAGGAAAACCGTGTTTTCCCAGTAGTCTGATTGCCTGGCCTCGTCAATGAACCGACCCAACGCGTAGTCCGCATACTTGACCGCATTGTTCACCGTGTTTTTTTGCTCGTCGTACAACTCTATTCGCCCATCAGGAAATTCGAATGGAGTGTGATTCGATGACGTAAACACGAGGCTGAAGAACGGTTGGTCGGCGGCACTAGCGAACTCGGCATGGGCTCTTTCAAACAGGTCCTCGTCCGACACGCCCCAGGACCCGACAAACATCGGGCTTTCGTAGTCTTTCTCGTCGACAACCGTATGAAAACCATTGTTCATGAAGAAGCGCCGCATGTTGTCGAACTGCGACTCGCCGCCATAGATAAACGATGTTCGATAGCCAGCGTCTCCCAGCAACTCGGCAAGCGTAAAGAAGTCCTTCTGCGATCGAGGCAACTTGACCACGCTGCGCGCAGGTGTCGGCGTAAATCCGCTGACAATGGCCTCCAGGCCGCGTACAGAGCGAGTACCTGTCGCGTACAGGTTTTCAAACCAGATGCCTTCGCCAGCCAGTCGGTCAATGTTTGGCGTAAGATCCAGCCCGCCAAGTGATCCGACGAACTCGGCCCCGAGGCTCTCTTCAACAATAATCACGAGATTCATCGGCTTGCCTGGTTTCGCGGTCTGTTGCAGATGCAAAGTCGGTAGCTCGAAGGATGTAAAATCTTCGTCGTCGACGTCCATGTTGAGCCGGACAGAGTCGAATATCTCGTCCTGCGCCATTTTGCCGTAGCGGAATCCACCGCGCACTTCATTGCGAGTCTCGCTAGCCGCGTAGAGCAAGGTATAGGTTGAGTTCAGTGCCAGCTCATTAACCAGCGGATCTGTCGAAAGCGCTACCGTGCTCGGGCTTACAGGACGATGGTCGAGGGTCGAACGAATCATTCCCAGGCAAACAAGGATAAGGAACGGGCTCACGAGCAGTGCCGGCAGAAATCCGGTCGGCTCGATCGGCACGACCAGCCGCCGTATCTGCCGGCCATTGATCCATGTCAGCAAGGACACCAACAGCAGCGCTACCAGGATCGGAATTTTGTAGGCCGCCCACAAGGTCAATGCGACCTCACGCGGGTGATTGAGATACTCAAGAAACAGGATGTTGGGCCGGCTATCGAACTGGTCGACGAACGACGGCGTACTGCACTCCATGAACACGATGAGCATCAGAACGAGTGGTAGCAAGACCTGCAGCATGCGGCGCCAGGCCGGCACCAGGAACCCGTTTGATGCCAGGACCGGGAACAGGAGCACCGGAACAGCGAGCATCAGACCAACCAGCACCAGGTCGAATCTTATTCCTTGCACAAAAATTGAAGCAAGCATGTCTGCGGCGATCACCCGCTGCCATTGCCAGGCGACAAAAACGAATCGACAGACGGTCAGAATGACAATCGCCCGCCATGCAAACGACCAGAGTGGCCGAAGAGCAACCAGGATTTTCCTGGAGTGGAGTTGGTAAGTATGCATGCTAAAAACTCTGCTTGAGTTCAACGAGAAACTGCACGTTGCTGATGTTGCGATCAGCGTCCAGTGGATAGGCAACGTCGATATGTACGACTCGACCCATGCTCGAACGTGTATTGCCGAGCCGCAGTCCGGCTCCGACGTCCTTGAGCCAACCATCATTTCCGGTATTCAGCGGCCCTTCGCCCCAGGTCCGCCCCATGTCAAAAAACACGGCTGCGCCCACGCGGAACAAGCGAAACGGATACCAGTCTGTGTAAAAGCGCTGCTCGAATGTCAGCAGCGCACTCTTGTCACCGGCCTGGAAGCGCAAGGGATAGCCGCGAAGTCCGTTATCACCGCCCAGGTAAACTTGCTGTTCGATATCGAGGTTATGTCCGTATAGACCGTCGAAACTGGCGAATAACAGTCTCTTTTTCGAGAGCCGCTTGTAGTACCTGGCATTCAGGTCCAGCAGAAAGTTTGCAGCATCGCCGTCCTCCACACGGGAGTTCAACTCTGCGCCAAAATGGAGCGAGCTAGACTTGGATTTGCTGATACTCGTGCGGGCAGCAGCACTCAACAACCAGGCATCGCTCGTGGATCCAAATTCCTTCCGCGCGGCACCAACGCGTGCACTGAAAGATGTACCAACGAACCGGTCTTCCTTGATGCCAATCTGATCGAAGTTCGTCGATTCTTCGAACTCATCCTGCACGTATTCGATGCCAACGAACGGGTAAACATGTTTGCGGTCTTCGGGAACAATCGCTGTCCAGCCTTGCGCATCAATGGCATCCGAAAATTGGTGCTCGTTGTAACCTAGTCCTGCGGTATATCGCCTCGCCCACCCGTTTCTCAGGCCTTTCGACCAACCGGTTAGCAATTCATGACCTTTGATAATGTGCTGGTACTGTGCGGCAATTTCGCCGCGATCGTAGAGTGAATCTGTGCGATCTTCGTCGACATGTGCGAAGCCGTGCGACGATCTGGTATCCAGCGAGTAGAACGGCTTGCCAATCTCGAGCACGCGCAGGTGGCCATCGCTATTGTCCTCACTGATTGCCCTGATGCCGTACCAGCTCGTGCCCAATTGCCGGTCGATAAACTTGAACTTTCTCGTATCCCGATCAACATCGGACTCGTATAGAACTTCGACGGCTATCCCGGTGCCGAGCAGGTTCGATTCCTTGAGGCCAAGCCCCGTGCTCGAGGCGCCGCCGGCATGCGAGAACGATATCTTGGGTAGTAAGGTCCACGTGTCACTGGTGTTCACATTGATGTCCACAACCTCACTGCTGCGCCGAACAAGCTCGATTTCCGCGTCCTGTATGTATCCGTTTTCTCTCAGGATTCGCTCCGACTCACTGACCGCTTGCGGCGAGGCCAGGTCGCCGACCGCGAACAGCAGTTGTTGCTCGATCACTTGTGGACGTGTGGAAACGTGGAGTTTGTTCGCGAGGCGATACAACGTACCGTCTTCTTCAGCATTATCGAGGTCGAAGATGCTTTGGTTGTTTATCGTGATCGACGCAACCAGGAACTGCGAATTCATAGCGTCGGGAATCATCGCTTCGCCATGCACTGAGCCATTTGACATGGCCAGGAACAGCAGGAGCATCACCCGTCCATCACGGCCCTGGTTTCCGTGGAAAACTGCTGCCTGGCTGCGCATAGCCGGTTAGATGACGGATCGTTATAAATCCTTCGATGCGTTTGCAGCTCGACGTGCAGATTTTCTTGACTCTGCAGGCGGATGTGGGAACGTCAAACTAACGGTGACTATGTCGCCATGGTCAGCGACGTACGGCCAGTTGGTGACGTCGGGTACGGTCCCGCGCTAGACTCGGAGACGTACCCCATGCCCTGAAGGAGTCGCCCGCCGTGCCTCATGCCGTTGCAAGAATAATGCTACTCGTGTCGCTCACTACCGTGGGGCTTTGGTCCTCAGCAGTCCGGGCGGATGCGGCGGACGACGTCCGCGCGCGTGAGATCGCGTTCGCGCAAACCATGGCCGACCGTGACTTCGAGGCCTTCTTCGAATTCATCTCGCCGGAGGCCATTTTCTTCAATGGGCCGGAGCCACTGCGCGGCCACGATGCAATCGGCTCGATCTGGGGCAGGTTCTTCGAAGGCGAGGTAGCGCCTTTTTCCTGGACTCCCGATACCGTGCAGGTGCTCGACTCCGGCAATCTTGCCCTGAGTTCAGGACCTGTGACGGCGGCGGACGGCAGCCCGGCCGGCCGTTTCAATTCCGTCTGGCGAAAAGATCCGGACGGGATCTGGCGAGTCGTCTTTGACAAAGGATCGTGACGGCCCGCGAACGGAATTCGGCTTCGTCTCATGGTTCGCGACTAATAGTCTGGTTCGACGAAAAGAACCAGGCGATGCCTGAAAATAGCAAATAGCTAAGCGCCCGGTAACGCGCTAGTGGCCAGGCGGATTATGGCCGGACCCGGCTAACCCCAGTAGAAAAAC
>JAUIDP010000041.1 GCA_030429005.1 Gammaproteobacteria bacterium
TCAGCTCGAAACCGCGCAATCAGGTCGTCCGTATCGAGTCCGCGACGCAGCACCTTGAACGCCGCGCGTTGGTCGTACTCTCCATCGTCCCTGTGCGCAAGGTAAACGGTAGCCAGCCCGCCGCGAGCAAGCTGGCACTCTAGCCGCCAGGAATCGATTCGCTGGCCGGTCAGGTCTTCGGCGTCCCAGAGTTCGTCCTCATCCTTCGCGAGGACTTTCCGCGTCATGCGCTCGCGAACGTCACGCAGCCGGCTGTCGAGCGGACTTGCTTCATTCTCGGCTGCCGCGAGCAAGTGCTCGACTCGCAATTTCAACGCGCTGTTGCCGGCACATTGTGACTCGATGTATTCCGCCCGCCGTCTGCCGCTGAGATTGAGCGCAGCGGAAAAAATTTTATCAAGGAGGATGGGGTCGATGCGGGTCAATCGGACGGCGTCTCCATTGTGGTTGTCAGGTAGGCACGTGCCTTCTGCCAGCCTCTCTCGACGGACCGCACCGATATTCCGAGTGCTTCGGCCGTCTCGCGAACCGTGAGGCCGGCAAAATAGCGGCACTCTATAATTTGCTCAAGGTTCGAATCAATGTTGGCAATGTCTTTTATAGCGGCATCGAGCGCCAGAACTGCCAATGTGTCGTCCGCGTTTTCATAGCGTTCGTCTTGAAGTGTAAGCGGAGCAATGCCCGCACCGCGCTTTTCAGCGTTGCGTTTGCGGGCATAGTCGACCAGGAGATGCCGCATGACGGTTGCCGCTGCGCGTAGAAAATGGGCGCGATCCGTGTAGCTGCCATGGCTGCCGGCAATACGGACAAAAGCCTCGTGCACAATCGCAGTGGTGTTCAGTGTATGTCCGGGGCGCTCCCGGCTCAGCTGAAAATGTGCCAGCTTTTTGAGGTCGGGGTAAATAATCTCCACTAGTTCCTCGAGCGCCCCGTCGTCGCCGCGATCTATCGCAGCCAGCAGCTCTCGGACGCGTATGCCCTGTCGGTTTGAGTCCATCCGGCGGTTTCCCGAGATTGTTCTGATTCACCTCCAAAAGGTACGACCGCTGCCACTGCGAGGCAAGATGAGGCGAGGTGGCACGTTTGCCGACCGGCCCGGACTCGTCATCAATGCGGTCGATACGGCCGCCGGAAATGCACGGTCAGGCCTGCCAGCAGGACGATCAGCGAAACGTACATCGACAGGCGCCAGTGACTCGTCGCGGCGCGTACGATCTCGAATTCTTCGACATAGATTGTTTCGCAGGCACCGTCGCCGGTATCGGTACGGACCGTGCTGGTACCGCGCTTGCTGATGCCCGGGCTGGCATATCCGGCGAGCATGCCCTGTATGCGCACCTGGTCGCCGGCCCGGATATCTTTTACGCGATCGCGAAGGTCATCGTCGGCGGAAAGCAGGTGATTGTTGGATAGCTGGTTCATGTTGAACGATTCCCAGGCCGCCTGGTCACGCGTCTTCACGTTGCAGGTGAAAATGCCGTTCCAGAAATCCAGTTTGTCCAGCTCTGCACCGGCCGTGTTGTCGCCCCAGACGAGACAGACGTCGAGCATGTTCAGGTGGTCGTTGGCCAGGCGGTGCATGCGGCTGTTGTTGTCGTGATGCCGGTAGGAGACAACCATGCCGGTGATGTCGTAGCGAAATTCCGGTTCCACGCGATAGACCACGTCGTTGAACGGCACATCGAAAGCCGCCAGGCGTGCCGGAGTCTGCCGCGGCTCGCTCTGAATGCGTGGCACAAAGTCGATGTTGCCGGGCAGGTCGTTGCGGTGCCAGAAAGACAATAGCAACGCAGCGAAGCTGGCGAAAATCAGGATGTTATTGGCTTGTCTGATGCTCGGGTCCGTTTGTTGGCAGCGGGCGACGCCGATGGTGCTCAATTATTGACCATAATCGACCGTTATAAGCATGACCTGGAACACAGAATTCGCCCCCGTAATCCGCAAAAATGGGCTATTCACGGATCCGAGCCGGAAATATTTCTGCTGATCCATCAAGGAGTTACGGCATGCAAGGGAATTGCAGGCTGCCCAAAATCGCGGGCCTCGTCGGCTCACTCGCGTTCGCGCTGCTGATGGTCGGCTGCGCCACGCCGCCTGAGCCCGAGCCGCTGCCGCCGGAACCCGAGATCGTCGCGCCCGAACCCGCGCCGGAAATCGAACCGGAGCCGCAGCCGGAGCCCGAGCCAGAGCCTGCGCCCGTGGTCGAGATCCCGGCGACGCCGATCGCGCCACCTATTGCGATTGTCCTGACCAGCAGCCAGCCTGCGTATCTCGATGTTGCCAGCGAACTCGCAGCGTATTTCGAGAACCATGTCGTCTACGACCTGAGTGCCGAGAGCTTGCCGCCGGTCTCCGTGCTGCGATCGATCAACGATTCCGGGACCACCGCCGTCGTCGCTGTCGGGCTGCGCGCCGCACAGTCGGCGGTCAGCCTGTCCGAGCAGCCGGTTGTATTCAGCCAGGTCTTCAACTACCGCCAGAACGATCTGCTGCAGCAGAACAGCCGCGGAGTTGCGGCACTTGCTCCGATGGAAGCACAACTCGCTGCCTGGATTGAGGTCAGCCCGGAGATTCGCAAACTCGGCATCATTATCGGCGAAGGCCACGACGATTTGCTGGACGATGCGCGAAGTGCTGCTCAAAAACATGGAGTAACACTGGATATACGCATCGCGCATTCCGACCAGGAAACGCTGTACCTGTTCCGCCGCATGCTCGGGAATATCGACGGCTTCTGGCTGTTGCCGGACAACCGGAAATGTTCGACGAAGCGCGGCGGCACAACGTCGCTGTTGCCGTGCCCAACGACGCGATGCTGCAAATCGGAGCCGCGATATCGATATCGACAGTCGCCGCAGACATCGCGAAAAGCATCGCGGGTGTCCTGCGCCGCATCCAGGCGGGCGATATTGACGACGTGCCGCCGATAACGGAATTGACCGAAGTGCGAGTGACGGTGAATGACTAGACTTACCGTCATCAAGCGGAAGATTGCCAGGTACTTCCGCCGTCGCCGTGCGCTGACAACGAAGCGCATGCTGGTCAATGAAATCCTGTCGATACAGGTCATCAGCGCCGCGTTCATCGGCGCGCTGGCTGTTGCGAGCCTGTACTGGGGTGGGCAATGGGTATTGCAGGACAGCTACAGCCGCTGGGCCGTGCAGTGGACCGAGGAGCTGAACGAACTGGGGTCACCTCTGTACCTGTCGGAGGACAGCGAGGCCCTGTTGCGTCTCGAGAGTTTCGTCGAGCGCTACCCGGAGATCCGGACGGTGTCGTATTACGACCGAAACGGGCTGGCGCTTTACTCGATCAATAACGACGAGGTTGTGCAGACAGCGACCAACCTGCACGAGGACCGCGTTGCCGAGGTGAGGGCACTGGTCGGTGCCGACGATCCATACCTGATGGAGTCGGGCCTGCTCGACCCGCGCCAGTTCGAGATTGTTGCGCCGGTCTGGGTTGAACAGATCCCCGAACACAGTTTGCTGGCGTTCGACCCGGCCGATGCCGGCACGGCCGTGACACAAACGCTGATCGGTTTCGTCGCAATTCACCTCGACTTCGTCCTGTTCCATGACCAGTTGCTGTCGAATATTCGCGGGGCCATCCTGATCCTTTTGCTGCTGCTCGTGCTGTTCGGCATGTATGGCCGTTACGCCCTGAACAAGGCACTGGCGTCAATCTCAAACCTGCAGGGGCCCATTCAGCAACTTGCCGAGGGCAACCTCGACGTCAAGTTCGAACCGGCCGCGCACCGCGAGATATCGGATATCGTCGAGGCGCTGGCGACCACCGCAACGGCACTTGGTGAGCGCGATGCCAAGCTGCTGGAACTCGCAAACCACGACAGCCTGACCGGCCTGTTCAACCGCCGGCGCTTCGTCGAGGAACTGAAAAAGGATATCGTGGGTGTCATGCGCCACGGTCATGCCAGCGCATTGCTGTTCATCGACCTGGACCAGTTCAAGTACGTCAACGACGCCTGCGGTCATCCGGCCGGTGACCGCCTGATTCGTAAAGTGGCTGACGAACTGCGTCGCAGTGTCCGCCGCGACGATGTTGTCGCCCGCTTCGGCGGCGATGAATTCGTCATCCTGGTGCGCCGTGCGGATGCCGATGCCGCACGCTCCACGGCGCAGAGCATTCTCTCGAACATGCGGCGCATGGCACACATCGAAGACGACCAGGTATTCCACGTGCATTGCAGTATCGGCATAACGATGTTGTCCGGTGCCAACCTGCACTATGATGACCTGATTAACCAGGCGGACATCGCCTGTCGCGAAGCCAAGCTGGCCGGGCGCAACCGCATGCATTTCTACGAGGAATCCCGCGACGCGGAGCTGAGCAAGTCTGCCGACATGGGCTGGATGAATCGCCTGCGGACCGCCATCGACGAGGACGGCTTCGAGCTCAGGTTCCAGCCGATCAACGATATCGAGACCGGCCAGACAACCCACCACGAAGTGCTGATTCGGCTGCGCGGTGACGACAACAAGCTGATCCAGCCGGATGCCTTCCTGCCTTCGGCCGTGCGCTTCGGACTGATGACAGAAATCGATTTCTGGATGATCCGCAATGCTGCGAAAGCTTATGCCGAGTTCATGCCGGCAAACCGGGAACTGCGTTTCTCGATCAACCTTTCCGCCAATGCCTTCGAGAACGATGACCTGACCGACTTCGTCGAGAACACTTTTGCGGAGTTCGGCGTCAGGCCCGAAGACATCATTCTCGAGATCACCGAGAGCCTGGCTGTGCGCCGACCAGCCCATGTTGAGCGCCAGATCGCCGTACTGCGTGAACTGGGTTGCCAGTTTGCGCTGGATGATTTCGGCACTGGCTACAGTTCGTTCAGTTACCTGCAAAAACTGAAGTTCGATTACATCAAGATCGACGGCTCTTTCGTGCAGGACCTGATGAAGAACCCGGTCGACCAGAAGATGATCAAGCTGATCGCAGAAATCGGCAAAGAGGCGGGCATGCGTACCATTGCAGAATACGTGCAGAATGCGCGCTCGCTGGAGCGCCTCGGCGAACTGGGTGTGGACATGGCGCAAGGCTACTTTGTCGGGCGGCCGACACGGCTGCCCAAGTTCCGCAGTACGCCGATTTCGCTCAGCGCGCGCCGCTCGAAACGGCTCTCGGGCGGTCAGTAGGGTAGAATTGCACGCATCCGTTCCGATTCCCGGGAGATTGCCATGCACCAGAAGATCTCGCTGTTCCTGTCGATGTGGCTGTTGCCCGCGCTGGCGCTCGGCCAGGGCGTCACGGCGTACGAATGCAGCATGGATGGCAACGTTCGCAGGGTCGTCATTCTGACCGAACCGGGTGTCACCGTTCCCTGCGAAGTGCAGTACCACAAAGACACCGAAGCGCCGGGCGATGTACAGGTACTGTGGTCGGCCTCGACCCAGGCCGATTACTGCGAAACCAAGGCGTCCGAATTCATCGCCAGGCTTGCGGACTGGGGCTGGTCCTGCTCGGCGGGCGATACCACGTCGGTTGAAGACAGGGTCGAACCGGCCGGCAGCGATGTGCCGCCCGCGGACGATGTCGCGCCGGCCGATGCAGCCGATATGGACGATCCTGCCGACGATACCGACGCACTGGAGCCCGCCGGCAGCGACTAGCGGCACAGGCCGTATGCAGCCCGGCAAAAAAAAAGGGCGAACCGGTTAAGGCTCGCCCTTTTCAGCAGTCTGTCAGGATTGCTTAGATGGGTACGATGTTTTCCGCCTGCGGGCCTTTCTGGCCGTCGACAATGGTGAACTCGACCTTCTGGCCTTCGGAGAGGCTCTTGAAGCCCTCACCCTGGATCGCGCTGAAGTGTGCGAACACATCCGGGCCATTTTCCTGCTCGATGAAGCCAAAGCCTTTCGAGTCGTTAAACCATTTAACCGTTCCGGTTGTCGTAGACATAAGTTTTTACCTATTTGAACATGAGTATTACCGGTCTCCAGCAGAGACCATTGACGCTAGAATGGATGCTACTACTTATGAAAAACAGGTCGAGCTACTAAAAAAGGAACTTCGAGACGAATACATAAATATCAGGCAATCGTTCAAGCTGGCCGCAGTATAACCAGAAAGGCCGGGTAGTCAACGGAAATCAGGCGAATCCGGGGGCAACGGTTTTGGCATTTCATGCATCTAAGTTTTTGAACTTTAGATGATTACCCCTATCTATTCTGGTGTAACCTTAGGCACCTCGGAAACTGACGAAATCCCCCGTATGTCCCTGATCGTTGAACTGAAGCGCCGCAATGTCTTCCGGGTTGCAGCGGCCTACCTCGTTGTCGGATGGCTGTTGACCGAGGTGCTGACGACGATATTGCCGACCCTCGGCGCACCTGACTGGACCTCCCGGGCGGTTATCCTGATTTTTGCCTTCGGATTCGTCCCTGCCGTCATCCTGTCGTGGGTGTATGAGATCACGCCGGAGGGCATCAAGCGCGAGCACGAAGTCGTCCGCGAAGATTCGATTACAGGCGCCACCGGCAAGAAGCTCGACTATGTCACGGTCGCTGCGGTCATCATCGGGATCGTCTTTTTTGCAACCTTCAGTGCGCGCCAGTCGGAGCAGGGCGCCGAGTCGCCAGTACCTCTCGCAAATACCGCGGTCAGCGACGCTTCCGTTGCCGTATTGCCGTTCGTCAACATGTCGAACGACGAGGATAACGAGTACTTCTCGGACGGTTTGACAGAAACCCTCTTGCACATGCTGTCGCAGGTGCCGGACCTGAAGGTGGCGGCACGGACATCGAGCTTCTCGTTCAAGGGCGAGAACCGCACGATCCAGGAGATCGCGCAGTCTTTGGGCGTGGCACACGTGCTCGAAGGCAGTGTGCAGCGGTCCGGCGATCGTGTGCGAATAACCGCGCAACTGATCCGTGCCGAGGACGGGTTTCATGTCTGGTCGGCAAATTATGACCGGACCCTGGACGACATCTTCGGGATCCAGGTCGAGATTGCCGAGGAAGTGGGCAGGGAACTGTCGGCATCCCTGCTGGGTACGCCGGTGGACTCGATTATCGACGGCGTCAACACGACCAGCCCGGACGCGTTTGACCTCTACCTGCAGGCCCTGAAGGAACGGGCGACCTATTCCTATGGTGGCCTGTCCGCCGCGGAAGACCTGCTGAAAGGCGCGTTGCGGATCGACCCGGACTTCCTCGAGGCCAAGACCGCACTGGCCTACAATTACCTGCAGCAGATCGAAACCGGGTTGATGTCGGCCAATGAGTCGTATCCGGCGGTGCTGGCATTGACCGAGCAGGTTCTTTCGGCGAACCCGCAGGACGTCGGTGCGCAAGCGATCGAGGTCTATACGACGGCACAAATCGCGGGACAGCAGGGCGACCGCGAAGCCGGGTTGCTGGCAACGGATCGGCTGATCGAGCTGATCGATGAGGATCCCACGCAACTCGAGCCGCGAATTTTCCTGACCCGCCTGGCACGGAATAACGACCAGGTGCAGCAGGCACTGGTGTACATGTTGCAGGCAGCGGCCAACGATCCGCGCAATCCGCGCATTCACTACGAGCTCGGCAACCTGTATTCCGGTCTGCAGCAATGGGATGACGCCAAGTCGTCGATCAAGCGCTCGCTGGACCTCGAGCCCGCACAGCCAAACGCCTGGATCAACCTGGCGAGGGTCTACCAGCAGGCGGGCGACGGCCTCGAGTACCTGCAACTGTTCCTCAAAGCGCTGGAAGTCGACCCAATGGACCACGAGCTTCCCGGCATGATTGCGGACTTTTTGTACCAGCTCGAGCTGGTCGAAGAAGGCGATGATTTCCGGAACCGGGTTCTCGCGATCGCACCAACCAGCGAGATTGCCTACCGCCTGGAATTGCAGCGCGCGATGGCCGTTGGTGACCTCGATGCCAGTATTGCCAGCGCCCGCCGGGCCATCGAAGACGACGTAACCGATCGCCGTTTCGCATTTGGCGGCGCCGCACAGCACCTGTTGCGTGTCGCAGCTGCGAAGGGAACAGTCGCCGAGGAAACCGCATATCTCGAGGCGCAGGCGCCTGGAATTCTGGATTTCGAGGCGGACGCTGTGCCGGTCAAATACCTAGGGGTCCAACTGTCGGCCTTTGATGCCTGGTATACCGTCTACGACCGACAGGAGATCAACCGGCGAATCGACCACATGACCGGCGTTGCCACTGCCTACGGCGTGGACCTCAGCGACAACAAGGATGTCGAGTTCGCCGTGCTGGCGCTGAACGGCGAGTCGGAGAAAGCTGCGGAAGTCGCGCTCGAGCACATCTTCTCCGAGCCGGTCGTCTTGAACCTGGAATGGGAGGAGACCTTCAAGCAGGCGCAGTATGCCGAGGTGGTTGAGGATCCGCGGGTGCAGGCCGCGATGAAGCGTTGGCAAGACGAGGAAAACGCGCTGCGAGAGGAAGTGCGACTCTGGCTGGCTGATCTGCAGGCGGCGACGTAGGAGCTGCGCACTAATAACCTATAAAAAATACAGGGAGTTACCTTGTATTCCTGCGGTAACGTGTCAGAATACTTGTCGAACTAGCGCAAGTGTTTGCGCGCGGGATTATGTCGTTTGAGCGTACCGCCTGACAGCACAGAGACGTCCGGAATCCGGCACCGCCGACCCCAGGTGGGTGAGCGGACCCGTGGCGCAGCCGATGCGCTGCAAACCAAGATTGCAGTGGCGCTGCAAAACCTCGAACCCGCCAGCTATCGCGAGCAGCTACAGAACATCGTTGCCGAAATCCCCGAAGCCGCCGGCTGTGATGCGGCCTTCGTCGCGCTGATCAGCGCGGACGGCGACGAGTTTGAAACTGTCTTGTCGGCCAACATGGGATTCGCCCAATGCAAGGCCGAGGTACTGGGCGGCGAACCAATGGATAACTGGCCCTGGCTACACGAGCGCCTTGGCCACCTGAAAATCGTCGAAGTCGCGGACACCCTGAACGGTTCCAAGGTTGCGGCCGCGGAATTGCAACGGTTGTCGGACCTGCACATCGGCTCGGTGCTGATGATCGGTTTTTCCGTGCACGGTGAGATCGCCGGGTTCCTGGCACTGGCGAATGAACGTGCCGTCGACGGCTGGGATGCCAGCCTGCACCTGCTGCTCAAACTGGTCGGCGCGTCACTGGCATCCGGCATGGAGCGCATCTCGGACCATCACATTCTCGGCGAGCTGCACCAGCGCAACGAGTTGATAGCAGCGACAGCCAATGACGGCATCTGGGATTTCGACGGCGCGTCCAAGCGCATCAACCTGTCGCGCCGCTGGAAGTCCATGCTGGGCTATGACGTCGACGAAGAAGAGGTGATGCTCGACTGGTACAACCTCGTACACCCGAACGACATGGCCCGCGTCCAGAGCAAGATGCGCGAGCACCTCGAAGGCAAGACACCGTTGTTCGAGTCTATCCACCGCATGAAACACCAGAATGGCGACTGGCGCTGGATGAGCAGCCGTGCCAAGGCGGTGCTGGATGGAAACGGGCGACTGATCCGGCTGCTGGGCGTCGAGGTCGATATCACCGAGCGCAAGCTCTACGAGGAGGCACTGTTTCGCGAAAAGGAAAGCGCACAGATTACGTTGCAGTCGATCGGCGATGGCGTCATTACGACCGACGCCAGTTGCAATGTCGAATACGTCAACCCGGTAGCAGAGGACCTGACCGGGTGGAAGGTCGATGACGGCAGCGGCCGGCCGATCGATGAGATATTTCGCGGATTTCATGAGGAAACCTGCGAGCCGCTGGAAAACCCGCTGTCCGTCGCCATTCGACGCAACCGTGCGATCAAGTCCGTTCGCCCGACACTGCTGATTCGCCGCGACGGCAATGAGTTGTACATCGAAAGCACCGCATCGCCGATTCGTGATGGCAAGGGCAATGTCACCGGCGGAGTGCTGGTCTTTCATGACGTTTCCGAATCGCGCGAGCTGAACCGGCGGCTCAGCTATCACGCAAGCCATGACATCCTCACCGGGCTCGTCAACCGGCGTGAGTTCGAAAGCCGGCTCGAGCGCGCACTGAAGAGCGCCAAGGCGCGCGAAACCTCGTATGCCGTGTGTTACCTGGACCTCGACCAGTTCAAGATCGTCAACGATTCCTGCGGCCACAGCGCCGGCGATGCTCTGCTGGGCCAGCTCGGCGCACTGTTGAAATCCAAGATACGCTGGCGCGACACGCTGGCGCGACTCGGCGGCGACGAGTTCGGCGTGCTGCTGGAAAGTTGCTCGCTCGAAGAAGCCATGCAGACAGCCGAGTCGCTGCGCATGGCCATCGGTGAATACAAGTTCATGTGGGATGAGCGTAGCTTCCGGCTCGGTGTCAGCATCGGTGTCGTGCCGATCACGGCAGACAACGAGGATGTTGCGGCATTGTTGAGCGCCGCCGACAGCGCCTGCGCCGCGGCGAAAGAGGCCGGTCGCAATCGTATTCACAGTTTCCAGGAAAACGACATCGACCTGATGCGTCGTCGACGGGAAATGCAATGGGCGGCCAGGATCAACAACGCGCTCGAGGAAAACCGTTTCGAGTTGTTCCGCCAGACCATCCAGCCGCTACAGGCAGACGAGCAGGGCGCACACTACGAAATCCTGCTACGCATGCGTGACGAAAGCGGCGGCATCATTTCGCCGGGGTTGTTCATCGAAGCCGCGGAGCGCTATGGCATCACACCGGGCATCGACCGCTGGGTGATTCGCAGCGCATTCCGCTGGCTCGTCTCCGAGGCCGACGAGCGCGAGCGCCTGTCGCTGTGTTCGATAAACCTGTCGGGGCAGAGCCTTGGTGATGAGAAATTCCTGCCGTTTGTCGTCGACCAGTTCCAGATGAGTGGGCTGGATGCAACCAAGATTTGCTTCGAGATTACCGAGACTGCGGCGATCGCCAGTTATTCGCAGGCAAACCGGTTCATCAATGCGCTGAAGGAACTCGGCTGCAAGTTTGCTCTGGATGACTTCGGTACCGGCCTGTCATCGTTCGGTTACCTGAAACACTTCCCGGTCGATTTCCTGAAAATCGACGGCAGTTTCGTCAAGGAGATCCTGCACGATCCGATCGACCGCGAGATGGTGCGTTCGATCAACGAGATCGGTCACCTGACCGGCAAGCAGACGATTGCGGAGTTCGCCGAGAACGAGGAGATCATTACGATGCTGCGCGGTATGGGTGTCGACTATGCGCAGGGTTACGGAGTCGCCGAGCCGAAACGCGTCACCCGTGCAGTTGCCTGAACGGGAAAGGGGTCAGAGCCGGCTCTGACCCCTTTTGATGGTTGCAGCGGGTTGCAGTCGTCCGGCTGCTAGATGAAAAATCCGCCATGCCCGAAGCCGACCATGCTCATCAGCATCGGGATCGACAGCAGCGTGTTGGTCCGCGAGGCGAGAAATGCCACGCGCTTGGCTTTGGCAATTTCATCGGCGCTGGCTTCAACAATGCCGAGTACCTTTTTCTGGTTCGGCCAGATCAGTACCCAGACATTGAACAACATGATCGTGCCGAACCAGGCGCCAACACCGATGATCATGGCCTGCGCATTAAAGGTCTCGCCACCCATGCCCAGCATGAATGCGGCTTTGAACAGCCCGATGTGAGCCAGGTAGGTTGCGCCTGACAGCCAGGTCAGCAGTGCGCCCCAGCGGAACCACCACAATGCGCGCGGTGCCACGTACTTGGTGATACCGGCGCCGCCGGGACCCCCTTCATCGCTCAGGGCTTCGCCCAGCGCAGGGACCTGTACGAAGTTGAAGTAGTAGAGCAGTCCGATCCAGGTGATGCCGGCAAGAACGTGTATCCACAGGATGAAGCTTCCGGCATTGAACGCGATGCCCATGGTCGCCACGCCGATGATGATCGCGAGGACAATTCCGGCAATGATAGTGCCGCGTACGCTTTCTAAGGGATTCATACGTAAGATCTCCGAGTTTGATTTTTGGTTTATGTCAGGATCAGGAGTATTCGAGCTGCTGCGTAATGGTCATTATAGGGTAAAATTGCAGCACCAGACGGGGGAAGTATATGCGAAAGCTTGTTTTTTTGCTGCTGGCATCCACATTGACCGGGTGTTCGGGAATGATGATGAGCGGTAGTTCCGGGTCCGGCGGCACGGCTGCAACGCAGCGAACGACGCAAATGCAGTCTGCCAGGGATGCACAGCTTGCCGAACACGTCCGGCAATTGTTTGCCCGCGATGCGGTACTGCGCGAAGCAGGGCTCGCCGTGAGCGCCCGGAATGGCATTGTTCGGATTTCCGGTTCGGTGCCGTCATATGGCGCTCGTGAGCAGGCGGAAAAACTGGCAATATCGACAGACGGCGTGAGCAGCGTCGAAAATCGTATCACTGTAGATGCACTGAATTAGAGGTTAATGAACGTGGACGTAAACGAACGAATTGAAGAGCAGCTGAAGTCGCACGATGTTCTGCTGTACATGAAAGGCACACCCGATTTTCCGCAGTGCGGTTTTTCCGGACAGGCGGTTGCGGCGCTGAATGCGGTCGGCAAGCCGTTTGCTTACGTCAACATTTTCGAGGACCAGGAAGTTCGCGAAGGCCTGAAGGCCTATTCGAACTGGCCGACGTTTCCGCAGCTTTACGTCAAGGGCGAACTGATCGGCGGTTCGGACATCGTTGTCGAGATGTATCACTCAGGTGAGTTGCAGGAACTGCTCAAAGACGATTGAGGCGGCCACGCCGGTGGTTGCTACTTGCGCGACTCGTACACCGACTGGAAACGGTTGACGATTTCGCAAAACAGGTCGGCCGTCACTTCAGCATCATAAGCAGCAGAATGCGCTGACGTTTCGTCCCAATCGAAGCCGGCTGCCGCGACAGCCCTGGCAAGCACTGTCTGGCCGAAGGCGACACCGCACAGCGTTGCCGTGTCGAAACAGCTGAACGGATGAAACGGATTGCGTTTGATCGCGCTGCGTTCGATCGCCTCGTTCAGGAACCCCAGGTCGAAATGCGCATTGTGGCCGACGAGTACGGCCCGGTTGCAGCCATTGGCCCGTATGGCCTGCCGGACTTCGCGAAACACGCGCTGTAACGCGTCTCTTTCATCGATCGCCGGGCGTAGCGGGTGGTCCGGGTCGATGCCGTTGACGGCAAGCGAGGCCGGCTCCATGTTGGCACCCGGGAATGGTTTGACGTGGTAGCGAATCGTCTGGCCGCGTGTCAGCACGCCGCCATCTCCGAAGTCGACCAGCACGGCCGCGATTTCCAGCAGCGCGTCGGTCTTGCAATTGAAGCCGCCGGTTTCCACGTCGACGACCACAGGCAGAAAGCCGCGAAACCGCTCGGCCATGGATGCATCACTAGTCAAAAGGCTGGTCCTGCAAGATGTCCTCGTCGAGCAGCAAACCCAGCGTATAACGCACGCCAAAGCCGGTCACCTCGGTCGGAATGTGGGCGAGGCCACCCTTGCGATTGCCCGCTGCGAGATCGACATGAACCCACGGCGTGTCGTGTTCCACGAACTCCGCGAGAAAACTGCCGGCGAGAATATGGTCGCCGGTCGGAGTCGGCGAGCATTGCATAATGTCGGCGACGTCGCTCTTCAGGTCATCAAGAAACTCTTCGCCTATTGGAAACGGCCAGACACGCTCGCCGCTGTCATGGCCGGCGCGTTTGAGCCGCGGATGCCACTGCGGCTGGTTGGTGAAGACGCCACTGTAACGCTTGGTGATCGCGTTAATAACGGAACCGGTCAGCGTGGCGTAGTCCAGCATGATCTGCGGTTTTTCACGGCTTGCGAGTGTCAGCGTGTCGGCCAGCACCATGCGGCCTTCCGCGTCGGTGTGAATCGTCTGGATCGTCTTGCCGTTCAGCGCGGTTATGACATCCTGCGACTTGTAGGCAGTCGGCCCGGTCCGGTTCTCCGTGATCGCCAGCCAGCAATCGACAGCCAGCGGCAGTTGTAGCTGGGAAATGGCAAGGAACGTTCCCAGTGCCACGGCGCTGCCCTGCATGTCACCGTGCATGTCCAGCATCGACATGAACGGTTTGAGGTTGGTACCGCCGGTGTCGAAGATAATGCCTTTGCCAACCAGGCTGACATCCGGTTGAACCTGTTTTTCCTGCGGACGGTAACGCAGGCGGACAATCGAGGCGCTGTCGTTGTCATTGCCCTGTGCGACGGCGAGAAACGCGCCGGCACCGAGCTTGGTCAGTTCTTTCGTCTCGTAGCGTTTGAACTGCCAGCCATTGCTGGCGGCAAGTTCTTTCGCCATTGCTGCGTAGTTCACGGCATCAAGCTTGTTCGGTGGCAGTGAGGTCAGCCAGCGGGCAAGGTTGTTGCCTTCGGCTTCTGCGATCGTTCGTTGCAGGTCGAGTTGCTGCGCAACACCGAGCAGGCGGATGCGCCGGATGCGGGCTGGCGCCGGTTTGCCCTTGAAGCTCGGCAGGTTAAACCCTGCCGCGAGTGCGGCTGCAACGACACTCTTGTACAAAGCTGTGGCCTCGTCCGGTGCAAATCCGATGACGAGAACGGCCAGCGTACCCGCTTTCTCTGTCGTCGCTGCATCGACTAATTTGCGCGCGACAGACAATTTTGAAAACGGACTGGTAACGGTTGCAACTTTTGCGCCGACAACGAGTGTCTGGCGATCATTGGTCAGCCGGGCGTGCAACGCAGGCACCGCGCCGCTGGCCCGTTTTTTCATCGCTGCCTGCAAGCGACTGCCTTGCGGAATCGCCCGCCAATGCTCGGCTTTGGCACGCTCCGGAATCAGCAGAATTAACTGGTCGACGCCTGCTAGCGATTTCAGGGTGGTCTTACCAGTTTGTTGTGAGACACCAATCGTTAAATTCTTTGGCAATAGTTCATGCATTCTTCTGAATTCCTGAGAGTCGCTTGACCGATACCGCGCAAACACCGACCATTACGGCCCGGGTCGGCCGAAAGCATCGGCTGGCAGTTTCAGCGGAGCCCCGTATTGTGGATGATTTATGAGTAAGTTCAATCCTTTCGACGACATTGATCCAATCGAAACCGGTGAATGGGTCGAGTCTATCGATTCTGTTCTGCAACAACACGGCCCTGAACGTGCTCATTTCCTGTTGAATCGCATGATCGATTTTGCGCGGCGATCGGGCGCGTATTTGCCATATACACCGAATACGGCCTACCTGAATACGATCCCGACCGGGCGCCAGCCGGAATATCCCGGCGACCGCACGATCGAGCGGCGGCTGGAGGCCTACCTGCGCTGGAACGCGATGGCAATGGTCGTGCAGGCGAATCGTATCAGCACTGAATACGGCGGGCATATCTCCAGTTACGCGTCGTCCGCGACGCTGTACGAAGTCGGCTTCAATCATTTCTGGCGCGCGCCGACGGAAGACCACCTTGGCGACATGGTGTTTTTCCAGGGGCACTCGTCACCGGGCATCTATGCGCGTGCCTATCTAGAAGGCCGCATGGATGAGAATGACCTGAACCGTTTCCGCCGCGAAGTTGGCGGCGGTGGACTGTCGTCATATCCGCACCCGTGGTTGATGCCGGACTTCTGGCAGTTCCCGACGGTGTCGATGGGTCTCGGGCCGATGATGGCGATCTACCAGGCGCGCTTCATGCGATACATGGAAAACCGCGAGATGGCTGCGCCTTCCGACCGGAAGGTCTGGTGTTTCCTCGGCGATGGCGAGATGGACGAGCCCGAGTCGATGGGCGCGATCACGATGCCGGTGCGCGAAGGGCTCGACAACCTGGTGTTTGTCGTCAACTGCAACCTGCAACGGCTCGATGGGCCGGTGCGCGGCAACGGCAAGATCATCCAGGAACTCGAGGCGGCTTTCGGAGGTGCGGGCTGGAATGTCATCAAGGTGGTCTGGGGAAGCAACTGGGATCCGCTGATCGCTCGCGACCAGAATGGACACCTGCGCCAGATCATGGAAGAGACCGTCGACGGCGAGTACCAGACGATCAAGTCCAAGGACGGCGCTTACGTGCGCGAAGAATTCTTTGGCAAGCATCCCGAAGCAGCCGCCCTCGTGGCCAACATGTCCGACGATGACATCTGGCACCTGAAACGCGGTGGTCACGATCCGCTGAAGGTACACGCTGCGTACGACGCTGCCATGCGCCACACCGGGCAACCGACCATCATCCTGGCGAAGACGGTGAAAGGCTATGGCATGGGTGCTGCCGGCGAAGGTCAGAATACTGCGCACCAGCAGAAAAAGCTGGATCTCGATGCACTGAAGAAGATGCGCGACCGGTTCAATATCCCGGTCTCGGACAAGGATCTCGAGAACGTGCCGTACTACAAGCCGGCCGAAGACAGTGTCGAACTCGAATACCTGATGGAACGGCGCCGTGCACTGGGCGGTTCGTTGCCGCAACGCCGGCGCAAGGCCGCGGCATTGCCGGTGCCCGAAATCGAGGCATTCAAGACGCAACTGGACGGCACCGGTGAGCGAGAAGCATCGACGACGATGGCGTTCGTGCGCATCCTGACCTCACTGCTGCGAGACAAGCAGATCGGCAAGCATATTGTGCCCATCGTGCCGGACGAGGCGCGTACTTTCGGTATGGAAGGCATGTTCCGCACAGTTGGTATCTATGCGTCGAAGGGACAGCTGTACACGCCGCAGGACGCCGGTGAACTGATGTACTACCGTGAGGACAAGAAAGGCCAGATCCTGGAAGAGGGCATCAACGAAGCTGGCGCGTTCTGTTCGTGGCTGGCGGCCGGCACGGCCTATTCCAACCACGATACGCAAATGGTGCCGTTCTACATCTACTACTCGATGTTCGGCTTCCAGCGTATCGGCGATTTCATCTGGGCCGGCGGTGATCTGCAGTCGCGCGGTTTCCTGATCGGCGGAACGGCTGGCCGAACCACGCTGGCCGGTGAAGGATTGCAGCACCAGGATGGCCACAGCCTGGTCAATGCGTCGACGGTGCCGAACTGCGTGTCCTACGACCCGACCTATGCCTATGAACTGGCTGTCATCATCCAGGACGGCTTGCGACGCATGATCGGCGAGCAGGAGAATGTCTTCTATTACATTACCTGCATGAACGAGAACTACGCGCATCCGCCGATGCCGGCGGGCGTCGAAGACGGCATCCTGAAAGGCATGTACCTGCTGCAGGTCGGTGGCAAGGGCAAGATCCGCGCGCAACTGATGGGTTCCGGCACGATTCTGCGCGAAGTACTGCACGCCGCGGAACTGCTGGAAAAGGATTTCGGCATTCCCAGCGATGTCTGGTCCGTGACCAGCTTTAACGAGCTGCGGCGCGACGGCCTCGAGGTCGAACGCTGGAACCAGCTGCATCCCGAGGACGAGCCGCGCAAGAGCTACGTCGAGCAGTGCCTTGGCGATCGCAAGGGACCGTATATTGCCGCCACCGACTATATGAAGGTGGTGCCCGACCAGATCCAGCGCTGGGTGCCGGGGCGCTTTATTTCTCTCGGTACCGACGGCTACGGTCGCAGCGATGCGCGCGACGCTCTGCGGCAGCACTTCGAGGTGGACGAACGGTTTATTGCAGTTGCGGCACTGAAAGCTTTGGCCGACGAGGGCGCGATCGATCAGAAGACTGTCACCGAAGCCATCAGGAAATATGACATCGATCCGGATCGGCCCGATCCGGTGACGCTGTAGGACGGGACAGGGATCGTTATGGCGCAACTCGTTGACATTATTGTTCCGGACCTCGGTGATTTCGAAAACGTCGAGGTCATCGAAGTGCTCGTCGCAAAAGGCGATTCGGTTGAGCGCGAGGCGGGTCTCGTGACGGTCGAGACCGACAAGGCGAGCATGGACATTCCTTCGCCTGAGAACGGGGTGATCGATTCGCTGGACATTGGCGTGGGCGACACCGTGTCGAGCGGCGATGTCATAGGCAAGTTGCTGGTCGAGGTCGGTGACACGGTGGTGATCGCACCGGCGATCCAGCATGAGCCAACCGGTGATACGACCGTGCTGGCGGAGCCTGCCAAGAGCGAAGGCGGCGGACAGAAATCCGGCGGCGTGCAAACACTGGTCGTGCCCGATCTCGGCGACTTTGACGATGTTGAAGTCATCGAGGTGCATATTGCCAATGGTGATATGGTCAGCGTGGAAGACCCGCTGGTCACGCTGGAAACAGACAAGGCGGCAATGGATGTGCCGGCGATTGCCGCCGGCCGTATCGAGTCAGTGCTGGTAAAGGTTGGCGACAAGGTATCCGAAGGGTCGTCGCTGGCGATCATCGAAGTGCGAATTGACACGGCGGCAGCCAGCGATGAGGGCGCCGGGGATGGCGCGGTTGTTACAGAGGCTGCGGCCGAAGAAGCACCGGCATCGCCAGGTGGCCCGCAAACGCTGGCGGTTCCGGACCTCGGAGACTTCGAAGACGTCGAGGTCATCGAAGTGCATATCGCGCCAGGCGACAAGATCGATGTTGACGATCCGCTGGTGACGCTGGAAACGGACAAGGCGGCGATGGACGTTCCTGCTGTTGTCGCAGGCGAGGTGACATCGGTCTCGGTCAATGTCGGCGACAAAGTGTCGGAGGGCAGTCCACTGGCTGTAGTGGAAGCGACTGCAGCGGCAGCGCCCGCTACGAAGGCGCCATCGACCGAAGCAACGCAGACAATGGCTGCGCCGGCCGCTGCGGCAACGGCGCAGGCCGCGCCAGGCCAGCCGGCACAGCAACCGACGGCGGCACAGTCGGGTTCCGGCGGCAGGCTGCCGCCGATCAACGAGGCCGGTTTTGCGCGGGCCCACGCGAGCCCGTCGGTGCGCAAGCTGGCACGCGAGTTGGGCGTGGACCTTGTGCAGGTCAAGGGCACCGGCGCCAAGAAGCGAATCCTGCACGACGACGTCAAGGCATTCGTCAAGGCGATCCTGAGTGGCCAGGGCGGCGGACCTGCTGGCGCAGCATTGCCGAAAGTGCCGTCAGTGGATTTCGCGAAATTCGGCGAGGTCGAGACAGTTGCGCTGACGCGGATTCAGAAGATCTCCGGTCCACGCCTGCAGGCCAGCTGGATCAACCTGCCGCACGTCACGCAACATGACCTGGCCGACACGACCGACCTGGAAGCCCGCCGCCAGGAACTGAAAGGGCCGGCGAAAGAGAAGGGTGTTTCGCTGACGCCGCTGGCATTCGTCATGAAAGCCTGCGTTGCCGCCTTGCAGGAGTTCCCGCAGGTCAATTCGTCCCTGAGCGAAGACGGCAAGAGCCTGGTTCTCAAGAAATACATTCATCTCGGTTTTGCTGCCGATACCGACCAGGGCCTCGTTGTCCCCGTCATTCGCGACGCGGACAAGAAAAGTGTTTATGAACTGGCGCAAGATCTCGGCGAGCTGTCGCGCGCGGCACGCGAGGGCAAGCTGAAAGCCGACCAGATGCAGGGCGCCTCGTTTACTATTTCCAGCCTCGGTGGCATCGGTGGTACGGCGTTCACGCCGATCGTCAATGCCCCGGAAGTGGCCATACTGGGTGTGTCACGTTCGTCGATGCAGCCGGTCTGGAACGGCTCGGAATTCGAGCCACGACTGATGCTGCCATTGTCGTTGTCTTACGACCACCGGGTCATTGACGGTGCGGCGGCCGTGCGTTTTACGACCTACCTTGGCCAGGTGCTGGCTGACGTTGACGCACTTCTGGAAGGAAGCGAAGTGTGAGCCGCAAGACGCAGTTACTCGTCATCGGCTCGGGTCCCGGCGGTTACACCGCGGCGTTTCGCGCCGCCGATCTCGGGCTCGAAGTGACCATGGTAGAGCGCTACGACGTGATCGGCGGTGTGTGCCTGAATGTAGGCTGCATTCCGTCCAAGGCACTGTTGCACGCCGCAAAAGTGATCGACGAGGCGGAGGCGATGGCCGAGCACGGCGTGACCTTCGGCAAGCCGTCAATCGATGCGCTGAAGCTGCGCGGCTGGAAGAACGAGGTTGTCGGCAAGCTGACGGGTGGCCTGATCCAGCTCGCCAAGCAACGCAAGGTAGAAATTGTGCACGGCGTCGCGAAATTCGAGTCGGCTAACAGTGTTCGGGTTGGTGACGACATCATCGAGTTCGAAAAATGCATCATTGCCGCAGGCTCGCAGCCGGTGATGTTGCCCGGCCTGCCAGATGATCCACGTATTATTGACTCGACCGGTGCGCTGGAACTCGATCCGCTGCCGAACCGCATGCTGGTCGTTGGCGGCGGCATCATCGGGCTGGAAATGGCCTGTGTATACAACGCCCTGGGCGTCGAAGTCAGCGTGGTAGAGCTGACGGACTCGCTGATGCCGGGCACGGACAAGGACCTGTTGCGACCATTCCTGAAGATTGTCGAACCCCGTTACGAAGCCATCATGACCGGAACGAAAGTGACGGGCATGCGGGCGACAGTGCCGGGAATCGAAGTCAGCTTTGAGGGCGACAAGGCCCCCGAGATCGGTGTTTACGATCGCGTGCTGGTGGCTGTCGGGCGGCGCGCCAACGGCGACAAAATCGATGCCGACAAGGCTGGCGTCGAGGTCAACGAACGCGGCGTCATCAATGTCGACAAGCAGATGCGAACCAACGTCGAACATATTTTCGCAATTGGCGACCTGGTTCCGGGGCCGATGCTGGCACACAAAGCAACGCACGAAGGCAAGGTTGCAGCGGAAGTCGCCGCAGGCGAGCGCAGCGCATTCGATGCGCGGACGATTCCGTCAGTTGCCTACACAGATCCCGAGATCGCGTGGGTTGGTGTTACCGAGACCGAAGCGAAAGAGCGCGGCATCAAGATCGAGAAAACCAAGATTCCGTGGGCGGCCAGTGGCCGGGCACTGTCACTGGGCCGGCCGGAAGGGTTTACCAAGCTGATCTGGGACAAGGAAACGGAGCGCGTAATCGGTGGTGCAATCGTCGGTCCGAACGCGGGCGACCTGATCGCAGAAGTTGGGCTCGCAGTGGAGATGGGGGCCGACGCGGCCGACATCGGCATGACGATCCATCCGCACCCGACCTTGTCCGAGACCGTCGCATTCGCTGCGGAAGCTTACGAAGGTACGCTGACCGACCTGTACATGCCGAAGCGCAAATAGCACTGCCAGATTCCGTACAGCAAGCATTGCTCGCCTCGCGCAAAGGAAGCAATCAGGGCAGACTCCGTTGTCGGCGACGAGCGCAGTTGCCGGTATCGATTCAGTTGTCCTTGACGATGTCTCCGGGTTTCCAGGACAGGCTGATTGCTGGCTCCGTCGGTGCGTAGAGACGGAGAATGGCGAAGTAACCGCGGCCGGGAACGGTGGCCAGCCAGTTGCTTTCTGCCCCTTGCGGTGCCTCAGGCCCCAGGTGCAGAACAGTGCTGCCGTCGCTCTCCTGTTCCGGATTGTTGAGTTTCCCTAGAGAAGGGAATGGCTGCCCGTTGTCGAGTCCCGATGCATTTTCGGACTCGTACAGCGTCACAGACCAGAAGAGCGCCGCCGGGATTTCTGGTGGCAGGCGAAGGGAGTAGGTATTCTCGCCGTTGAGCCAGTCGCCGTCGGCGTCGCGGAACGCAATCATATAGAACGCCCCTTTGCCAGGCGTCATTGAGACCATGCCCGGGCTGATAGAGTAGTAGTCAGTGAAGAACCAGGCGCGCGCATCAATATTTCGGTAGCCGTGCTCGCTGTCCGCCCAGGCTAGGTCGACAAATGCATTGGGCCAACGGGAGTCGACGTTGTTGACCGGGTTGAGCCACTGGCGGTCCTCAAATACGCGAAAGTCAATGTCGCCAAGGCCTGGTTGCATGCCGATGACACGCGTGGTCTTGTAAGCGGTCTGAGCGGCGTGAGTCAGGATTTCCGTAGTTCGCTCGTCAGGCTGAAACGGCTGACCTTCGACGATGCCGAGTCCAGCGAGCATTCCCAGCCAGTCCGGATCCGCAAGAGTCCTGCCTTCCGTGTCCACCAGGTATTTGAGTTCTTCAAAGGCTTCGACGTCGGTCCGCGGAAGCATTTCGTGTGGCGAGCCTGATGCGTCTTCGAACACCATCGGCTCCGCACTCTCTTTCTTTCCCAGCGGATAGAGCGCTGATTGCTTCAGCACATCGACGGCTGGCGCGATGTTGTCGAGCGACTGGTAGAACGACCGCAGGAATATAAACACGTTGTTGGTGCCCGAGCGATAGACATAGTAGCCCTCTGGCACGTCGCCGTCGAAGCCGGGTGGCAACAGGAGGAATTTGCCACCATTACCCCCGTCCGGGCCGGGCAAGCCAACGTCGCCGTAGTATTGGCCCCCATCCATCGGAATCGGGCGCTGCCAGAAATCCAGCAGGATGCCTTGCAATTTCGGCGGAGCCTCGAACACCAACGGTCCAGTATCGCCGAGATTTGCAAAAACCATGCCGTAGATAAGATCGGAGTTGGGTGTCGTGATCCGTGTCTTCGCGTCAAGGCGCTTTGTCCAGATGCCCATGACGTTGTAGCCGGTACCAAAAGAAGCCTCGAAGCCGTCACGCATTCCCATCGTATTCAACAATGGTATGGCCCACAGGTAAGTCTGGGTTGCCCGCTGGAAAAGTAGTTCCTCCTTCAGAGTCTCGGCGGTTTCGGTTGTGGGCCGATTGTTTTCAATCGCTAGATTCGCCAGCGCCGCAAATCGGTCAGAACTGCCAGCCGGATCAGCGCCGTCGGCGGCCGATCCCACATCTGCAGTCGGCGTGTCTTTCGGTGAGCAGGCCGCGACCAAGAAGATTGTGCTCAATAGTGCGAGTTTGATTGTCATTCTCATGCGAATTCCTCGGGAGACTCTAGTCTCGAGTTTGTTTAATCAGGCCTGTTAAACGGACCGACCGGGCCAACGGGCATTGAGTTCCGACTTGCCTCTACTCGACCGCTAGCTCGTCTTGCGCAGGGACTCCTCCCACCAAATAAACCGGCCCTTCTTGTTCCTTGAGCTCGAACCGAAGATCCGAAGTCCGCCATTGCTGAACACCAGCCGGTTCTCGACAAGCTGGTCTCCAATGACGATAAGGTATTGGCAGTACATGTCAAACAGATGACCCGTGCCCAGTTTCACGCCATCCGCCTGATCCGATGTCAACACGTTGAATCGTGACTCGTCTTCGAAATCAAACACGAACCGGGCGACCACCTCGTCGTTCTCTTCGTACAAGTCGTGCTCGAATTCCATTGTTACTGCGCCGTTGGCGTGTTCGAATGCCAGCTTGCTCACCCTGTATTTCTTCGAATCGCCAACGATATCTTTCCAGTATCCGTCGCCCTCGAATTGCCCGACGAGAATTTGTTCACTCATATTGCTCATTCACCAGCAGACCTGTGCGAATTGGGAGAAACGATCATAACGCACACCAGCAGCGGCCGGCGAACGGAGATAAGGAGACAATGCGGGATCCGGAGTCGATCAGCGGTATCAGGACGGCATCGTCAGCGCGTGTCAGGGCAGGTACTTGCGAAAACCGATCCTCGAGTGCCCCTTCGGGAAACCGTCGAATCGGGTGAATTCCTCATAGCCGAGGGCCCGGTAGAAGCCCTCGGCCTGCCAGCCCTGTGTCCAGAGCCAAATTCCGCGCAGGGCTTGCGAGCCTGCAAAATCTTCCGCGTGCTTCATCAACTTGCGCCCGAAGCCTTCACCTCGAGACGCCGGAGAAACCCACAGTTCGTCGATGTACATCCAGTCCCACAGGATGTCCGCAGTCAGGACGGCATGCATGGTTTTGTGCTCATCGGACAACAGCCACTTGACGTGGTCCTTCTTGTAATCCGGAGCATCCAGCGCAATGCTGTGCGCTCGAAAGCCGTCCGCAACCAGGGATTGCTCCAGGTCGGTTAGCCCCTCTTGGTGAAACTCTATTTCTGCTTTGATAGCCAGGGGTTATCCGTCCACTTCATCGTCCACGAGGTTTCGGAGCTGCTCTGCCAGTACCGCCCGGTCGCTACCGAATAGTCGCGCCACGCGCATGGTGGACATCCAGTACCGCAATTCAGACATGAGCTGCTCATTACCGCTGATGACCGCTACGATTTTGGCAGCCGCTTCCGCTCCGATAGGCGACTCACAGTCAAGCAGTTCCTGGCGGTCACCATCCGACCAGTAACACTCGTCCCAGATGTAATTCTGGACATCCAGGGGAATCAGTCCGCGTACATGCTCGCGATACGCGGGGCGCTCTGTTAGCAGTGGATTGTCCGCGCTGGTGTAGTAGCGAGCCAGCAGTTCCCGGAGTTCCAGGTTCTCAATCAGGCCGAGTTCGCCGCCACTTTTGAGCTCCTCGTAGGTCGTGCGAGTCGTATAGAACTCGGCAAGCTGACTGGCCTGAAAGTAGGCGAGCAGCAGGTCCCAGTTCGTTGCGCCCTCGGGACTGAGGCTGTTGGCATAGTCCAGCCCGATTGCGCCGTACTGTGACACGTCCTCCCAGAAATCGAGCCTTTGTCGATAATTGGCAATATCGGCATCCAGGTCACCCAGAATTCGTTCAAGGTAGCCTTGCGCGCGAACCTGGTCCAACCTCGCTTCGTTCCAATTGGAGACCTGGATTCCCAGGTACACGCCGATGATGACGATAAACAGTTCGACGGCAAAAGTGGATAAGTTTCGAGACCTGAAGTTCTCTACAATACGGTGAACCACCAAAATGTCATCCCTCAGCGAGTGGTTGAGCCCACAGTCAGAAGCCGCCAGTTTACAACAGATTGACTGAGCGTCGGCTTACGAGGCAATTCCCGGCTGCTGCCATATGCGGCTTTGCGAATGCGCGAAAGCACGCAGATCATCGTTCAAGTCTGTTGCTTGCGCAGTATCCGGAGGATGCGGTTGTAAACGACAATTGATGTCAACTCTGTGTTCTCACCGGTTGTGTTCACAAACTGCACAACCACTGTGTCGATGTCTTCGGCGTAGCGCGCAATACTCTTGTACCCCAGTACCCAGCCGGAGTGCTCGTACTTGTAGATCGAGGAATAGATGGCCTGCTCATCATCATCCAGCAATGAACCATCAATCAGTGCTCGCAGAAATACGCCGACATCCTGTGCTGTCGCGACCATCGATCCGCTTGGACTGACAAATTCCAGTTCGCGCAGATCGGTTTCGTACGGGTGATGATATCCACTGACGACACTGTCGATATCCGCATGGCGAAGCAAGCTGTAGGTACGGGTCAGGTCAAGCGGCGCCAGGATTTCTCTGTGGATGAATTGATGATGGCTATACCCCAGTGCCCTGTCGAGAATTTCGCCGATCAGCAGATAGTTGGTATTGGAGTAGCTGTAGCGATCGTCAGGTCGAAAGTCAGCGGGC
>JAUIDP010000042.1 GCA_030429005.1 Gammaproteobacteria bacterium
ATAGATCTTGTCAGGATGGAAATCATGCCGCGAACATATCCACTCTGTCGTGCCATCGTTGTTCAGGTCCGAAAGCTGGCCATAGTTGTTGTTGATGCAATTCTGGCCGGTGTGGAAGTTGCGCTTGACAAAGTCGTTGTCGACCTGTTCGTGCGTCTGAAATTTGGCCTGCCCGCCGGAATTACCCACGAGCAGGTCCAGGAACCCATCATTGGTGAAGTCGAACCAGGCCGGCATCCGGCCGCCCCAGGTCTTGACGTCAAACGTAAAGTTCGCCACCTGGTCGCTCATGAATGAACCGTTATTCACGAGGAACTGGCTGTTATAGGCAGAGCCAGCGGTAATCAGGAGATCGCTGAAACCATCGTTATTGAAGTCGCCGAAAGCGGCACCGTGGTGATCGGCGCGCGGGATATTCTGCCAGACATCCACTTCAAAGGCGCGATCCTCGAATGAACCGTTACCGAGGTTCATATAGAGACCGGCATCATCGCGGTGATGGCTGACGAACAGGTCCGGCAGCAGGTCGTCGTTGACGTAGCCCCAGGACGCACCATAGGACTCACCGACGTAGATGATCTCGGACTCGGCAGTCGCGTCAGTGAAACTGATCTGGGCCTGCGCGCCCACGGGAAAAAGCACAGCCGTCAGCGCTAACGCGGAGGCTCGGATGAAACTGTGGTTCATGGACAATTACTTGTTATTGGGTAGAGGATTTGTTCGTACTGCTCAGGCGCGAATTTTATCACATACGAACTAGACACAAATCGCTCTGCAAGCAGCAAAACAGGCGCTTCGTAAAGAGTTCCGACACCGCGCCAGCGCTGTTGTTTGGGTACATACGATCTATATTCGACAAAGCTTGTGTAAGCAGTTGTCTCGACACGAGAAGCCGAAATACCCCAGGGCGGAAACCAATTTCGACGCCGCTGCTGCTGCTGGATGCGTGATTGCAAAAACCGGCAGTGAATCACACCTGAAAGTGGAACGGGTCGGCACGGACAGGCAAATTCAGCGCAAATCTGCTGAATTATGTCAGGACTACAGCGTGCCGGTAATGCTCAGGAATGCGCCACTATGGTCGTAGCTGAGGTCGGTCAGGTCGTCGGAGAAGTCGGCAAAATTGTAGCCAATGCCAAGCTTGAAGTGGTCGCCGAAGTAGCGCGAGATTGTCGCCAGCGCCCCGGTCCGCGACTCATTCAGGTCGGCCATGTCCAGCAGCCGCGCTTCAACAAGGGCTTCCCAGTGCTTCCAGAAGCGGTAGTCACCACGCACGACATACAGGCTGGCGTTGTTGTCGAAGAAGTCGGGGTCCTCCCGGTCCAGGCTAACCTGCGACAAGCGATGCGCATACTTGCCGCCAATCGAGAACTGGCTGGTGATATCGTAGGTAATATCAACCGCCGCGATATGGCTCTTTTGCAGGAACTCGCTGGCGACGTTCAGCGATCCCACCTGCTCGGTCGTCGGCATATTAAAGAAATAGGTGTACTTGACCAGCGTATTGAGCCGGTCGTTGCTAACCGGTCGGTAGGCGTAGCCGAGCACCGCTTCGGTGAAGCCGCCATCGTAGAAACTGCCCTGTGAACTCGTGCTGTCCGAGTGATTGAACTTGCCGAGCAATCGACCACCTTCGCTCATCTGGTACTTGAAGCTGTTTTTGAAGAGCCAGGTTTCGCGCTGGTTGCTGCCGAGATCGAGCTGCTGTACATCGTCATCCCGGTACTCGACGGCACTCGAGAACTGCAGGGCGTCCGAGCCGAATCCGACCTGCACGCCCATTGCCATACGCTCTGTTTCCGCGCCGGTGCTGATATCTTCGAGCGTGCCGATGTCGCTGTTGATGCCGAAGTTCCAGCCGTTGTTCGCCGCGAAACTGATGCCCGTCGCGTGCGTCAGGCCGGTCATCGTCGTGCTGTGCTGGTAACGCTCCTCAAGATAGACGCTGGTGCTGTCCGAGAACCGCGACTTCACGCCGGCAATCAGGTTCCCGCCACCACGCGTACTGCGCATTGCATTGTCGGTACGCTCGTTCTCCAGCGCGTAGTTGACGTAGAAGCTGGTCTTTTCCGAATGCAGGTAACTGGTGCCGATTCGCCCGCCTGGACCCAGGTCGCCATCGGAAACCTCGCCTTCGAGGCGCAGCTTGTCGGACACGCGATAGGTACCACCGACGCCGGCACGCCCATTCTCCTCACGGTCGCCGGTGACGCTCAGCGTGTCCTGGGCAAAGACGTACGCGTCCCAGGTCGATCGCGAGTTGTAACCCACTTGCAGCACAGCGTCGGCACGCTTGCCCTGCTCCTGCGTAATCGGCACGATGATCGCGTTGTCGATGCGCTCATCGACCCGGTAGCCGGCGCTCAGGTTCCAGTGCTCGTTGAGATTGTAGCCAAGGTTGTATTCCTGCGTATCCATCTCGATGCCGGCATCCTGGACAATACTGTCTGCCTTTGCATGCAGCGAGAACTTGTCGCCAATCGGCACGAACAATGAACCGCCGATGTTGTCGGTATCGGTCAATGCCGTCAGTCCCGGCGCCGAATAACCAGCCTCGACCTCCTGCATGTATACATTGAACCGGGCGGTCGTGAAGTCTACGAAATCGCCAAGATTCACGCTGATATCGGCACGATTCGCGGCCGCCTCTGCATCGACAAAAGCGTTCGGGTCATAGGTATCGAATCCAAAGCCGCCATCTTCGGAGTAGACCGGCATGGAGACGAGACCCTCGCTTTGAGCCTGTTGCACTTTTATCCAGGAACCTGCACTCCAGCGCAACGTCAGGTCCGCGCCGAGCAGGTTGCTGTCTGAATCGTCTTCCTCATTGACGTTCGACGTAACACCCAGCTTGACGTGATCGCCGAACCAGTAGGAGGCCTGGCCGCCAGTCGCAACAGCATCGATGTCACCGAATCCGGGCGTGTACTCATAGCGCACGACCAGGTGTGCTTCGTCGCCGGAAACGGCATTGCTGCGCACCAGCAGACTGTCGTCAGCTGTCGATGCCAGCGGTTCCGTCAGCAGGATGCGCCCCTGCAGGTAGTCGATGTCGTAGTCGAGTGCCGGCATCAGGTTTACGACACCAGTTACGATACCGGAGGACTTGTCGCGAATCTCGATACGGACTCGCTCGGAGCCGGCGAGAATATCCTGGCGCTGCAGGAAGTACAGCGATCCGCCGGTGCCGCGGAATTCTTCGCGTGTCCCGACGGTACCCGGTTCTGCGGCAAATACGTCGGCCATGAACCGCTTCTCACCGAACTCGGTCGCCGATTCCGATTCGAAGTGGAAATTGCCGCCGTACAGTCCACGGTCTACATGCGCCAGCTCGTTGTTCATGTATCCGACCTTGAAGTTGCCCCACTGGCCGTAGTCGTCACCCCGCGCCAGGCGCACGTAAAACTTGCCCATGCTCGGCGCCAGTTCCTCGACGGTGCTGTCGTCGCCGAAAGTCGGGTAGTAGTAGTCCGGGTCGATACGACGGAACAGGGCGTTCGGCGACTTCTCCATGAAATTGCTGAACAGGCTGTCGACCGGCCCTTCATTGGTGTCCGCGCCTGCGGTCAGTTTCCAATGCTCGCCAAACTTACCGTTGACAAAGAAAGCCAGGCGGCCGTCCAGGTCCGAGTCGATGTCATTGATACTGTTCTCGCCCTGCAGCAGCTCGGCCGGACCGTTGATCGAGTTCTCGGCAAAGGTCAGGTTGGCCATGCCGACATAAAACCAGTCATTTTCCTCGAATTCGAGGTCGCGCAGGTACAACTCACCGGCGCCCTCGGCGTCGAGCACGGCTACCTCGACGGTGTGCGCGCCGGCAGGCAGAATCTCTTCACTGGCAAAACTGCCGTTCTCATCCACTGGTATCGGGCGCCCGGCAACCCAGACGTCATGGTCTTCAGGTACACCGGTGCCGCGCACGTTTACCGTACCGCTGGACAACCCGATATTGTGCAGGCCGAGGCGGTCTTCACCGTAGGCCTGCAGGAACTCCGGATCCGGCTCCGGCCACGTCAGTTCGAATTCGTCGGCTTCCACGCGCACTGCATTGTCGTAGATTACCCACAACGGCTGCGGCTGGGTTTCATCGAAGTTGCCATCGTCGCCGTAGGCACGCAGAACATAGCGCAGCTCATCCGGTGATTGCGACATGCCTGACATCGAAGGTGCCCATTTCGCCGTGCCTTCGAGATCGATCGGCACAACCGCCAATGGCTCGGACTCGGGCGATTCCCCGGCTTTGAAAACCCGCACTTCGGCGTGATCGATGAACGACGAGTAGTTCGTGTACATGCGGAAGTACACTGGTGATGCCCGGTCGACATCCGGTGCCCGGTAATTGCCGCTGAAGTAGGACTTCGGCGGCTGGATTTCCCGAACAATGGTTGTACTGGACGGCTGCGCTGCAACGCTGAGACGTGGCGACGAACGCAGGTTATCGTAGCCGAACTGGATGTCGACCTTCGCCATCGCCACGTCCGTACAGCGCTGGATGTCGGCGGAACTGCGCTGCGGATCATCAATCGGTTTGCCGTCCACGGTGATACGCATCAGATTCAGCCCGAGCGGATTCTGTGGTTCGAGTTCTCGCGTAATCCGCGTAATGTCGACACCTTCGTATTCATCGAGCACGGCAAGTTCATCGTAAACAACCAGCACGGCGACGTGCGAGGTTTCTCCCTGCACGAAGCCCGCGTTGACGACGTCGTCCGAATGTACGTAGCCACGCCCTTCGAACTCCGTTTCGTGCGCCGCGAGACCCATATCCGCGGCCACGGCTTCCATGGCACGGCGTGCGCGCGACGCAGACAGGCCGATGTCGTCTCCATAAACGGCCGCTGTCCGGCGCTCGAGGCGCTCGTTTCGCGTATATCCCATGAAGCGCAGTCTCGGATTGGCCTTGTCAGCAACGTCGTTCAAAGCGCGTTGCAATATCGCCGTGTAGTTCTCTGGAACAACGGGTTCGCCGTCGACGAATTCGATACTTGGAATCTCGCCCCAGGGCGCGTGATACACACGTGTGACGACAGCAGCACCAACGTCCTCGGGGCACATCTGTGGCTCGTCGGGGAGGTCCTGCAACGGGTCGTCATACCAGAATTCGACTTCCACACGACGGTTCAGTGAGCGGCCGTGTGCTGTCGCGTTATTGCCAATGGGCCGGGTTGCACCGTGACCGTCGCTTTCGACTACGGCAGATGGCAGCCCCAGGGCATCCTGCACTGACAGGGCAACCCGCCGGGCACGGGCTTTCGACAGGCCAAGTGCGTCGCCGTAGATTCGCTCGGTACGACCAGACAGTGGCGCATCATCCGAGTAACCGACGAAGCGCACAACGACATTGCTCTTGTCTCCGAGATTCGACAACGCCTGAGACACGTTCTCGATGAACACGTCGCTGACCTGGATTGCTTCCTCGTCAAAATGAATCGGGGCCACGAGGTTTTGCACGCGCGCCCGTTTGGAATGGCCATCAACATATCGCAACTTACAGACCGTCTCCATGCGGCAGACTTTGACTGTCCGGATCTCGTGCGGCACGAGAATTTCTTCCAGCGCAATGTCCTTGCCGGGCTCGTCGTACCAGACCTCCACCTCGACGCGGCGATTCAGCGCCCGGCCAGCTTCTGTCTCGTTACTGGCAACCGGCTGCGTATCACCGGCCCACTCGTACGAAATTGCTTCCGGAGGCAATGCCAGTGCACCCTGCAGGTGCTCGGCAACCTGGCCGGCACGTTCGCGGGACAGGCCAGCATTGTCACCGTAAATCGCTTCGAGCCGCGGCGACAGCGGGCGGTCGTCGGCATGACCAACGAGGTGCAGCCGCACGTTCAGGCGATCCTCCATGCGCTTGAGAATGTCGGCCAACGATTCGACGGTCGTATCCGGGATTGCCGCAACGCCGGACTCGAAGCGGACCGGTGGTACCAGGTTGGACAGTTTGATCGTCTCCAGCGTGTCGATCAGCCGTTCCTGCAGTTCGATCGTGTCACCCTGCTCCTCGGCAACCCGGTCCGGGTTCTGCACCCATTCGGTAACCGGACCGTCCAGTGACAGGTGCCGTTCGACGGTTTCACCGAGCGGTACTTCCTCGGCATCCTGTGCGTGGGCAAAACGTGGCAGCTCGCCGAAGGTCATGCCGGCCAGCAGCAACGCGAATGTATACTTCTTCGTCAGGGTGTTCATTCACGCACCCCCTTCAGCTTTTCGGGCGGCCCGCCGAGGCGCCAGAAGATTTCTTCTTCGACGACCAGTTTGTAGCAGCAGTTTTTCTCCGCCCAGGCTGCGAGAATCTCTTCTTTCAGTGCTTTGAGGCGTTTTTCGACCAGCGCTTCGTCTTCGACATCGGCGACGTAAGACAACCGCAGAGTCGATGGCGCCGTTGCAAGTTCGCGCAGCAGAACCGGTATCCTGGGTTGCCACTGTGGTCGCATCTCGACAGAGCCTGGCTCAAAGACCGGGTCGGCTACATCTAGGCCGACAACGCGATGGATCGACGCGCCGAAGTTCATCTTCAGGGCCTTACCGCGGGTTGCGCGTGCGACCTGGACGGGGCGCGTCGACGGGCGGAATCCGCTCGGCAGCGAGCGATCATCCAGTTTGAGTACGAAGTCGCTACCGCGCGACTCGTTTGGCACGATGGCGCAGGTAATGTGGTAGCGGCCATGGCTATCGGTCGTGGCGGCAAGTCCGCGCGGAGTGACCAGTCTTACGCCGGCAATACCCTCTTCACCCTCATCCTGGTAGCCGTTTCGGTTGCCGTCCGTAAACACCTTGCCGGTGACATCTGTGCAGTCAAAGGTCGGGTCCGGTACCAGCCGAACGGTGGCTTCGGCAACTTCAGAGAATGACGCTCCCGTGATGCCACTGACGGCAAACGCTCGGTTGGTAAATTCGCCTTCGGTAACACCTGCACCGACGGCCAGCAGCAATTTGATTTCGTGACGCTGATCTGTCACCAGCGTCTGGCCGGACCATACAAGTTGCCGCCCGGCAATGACTGGCTCGAACGGTTCGCCATCAAATCGCGCAGATCCCTCGACGTACTTGAAGCCTGCCGGGAAGCTATCGACGATGTTTGCCTCCGTAAGGTTTGCGCCATAAGTGTTGGTCACGGAAATTACGTACGGCACCATTTCACCGCGTGTCACATTGACCGAAGGAGTAGTCTTGGTCACTGCTACAGCGCCATCCAGCCGCGGGTCCAGCGGAATATGGTTGTTGAATAGCTGACTCGAGCCCGGCTGCTGCGTGTCATCCAGCGTAAGGAACAGGTGATAATTCGTACCGCTGCTACGGGCCGGCACTGCTACGGTCGGCGCAAACTCGGAGATATTTGCCTCACAGTAGGCGGGCGTTGCCAGCACCGCGTCGTTACCAGACCCCGGACAGCCAGGCACATCGAACGGCGATGTCGCCAGGCTTGAAATCGGCGGTATGAATTCTGAAGGCCCGGAGACCCAGGTGCTGTCCGGCGTCTGTACCCGGATCTCATAGCCAAGGCCGCTCGGACAGAGTGGATCGGAGAAATTCATGTCGAACTTGTAGTAACCGTTATTGACGGTTACCTGTCCCTGCTGGTTCGGGTCATCGAAACAGACGCCCGGGACCGGTTGGTCCGTGCGCACATCGACCAGCGTCAGCATCGCACCACTGACTGGTGTACGCGCAACCGAGTTGTAGACCACACCGTTCGGGTCGACCGGCATATTCTGGTCATCCCACAGGCTGCCTTCCTGCACTACGATGTTGTCGATGCGTTGCAGGCCATCCGTGAAGTCGGAGTCCGTCATTCCCATCATTGCCGTACGGGAGCCGGCATCCGGCGCACTGAAACGAACCGAATAGCTGATCGTGGTCGCGAAGTTCGGAATTACATTGGTGAACGCGTAGTAGCCGTCTGTTCCGGACACGGTCGTGCGTATCGGCTGATCATCGCGCAACAGCTCAACGACCCAGCCATCGATAGGCTGTTCCGACGAACCAAACGTATTGCTGTGGTCGGCGTCGTGAAAAACGTAGCCATTGATAATAGCTGCGTTCGGCATTGCGCCAACGTCCAGCGAGACACTGTCATCCGCAAATCGCAGCGGATCATCCCAGGATACGCGGCCCATGTTGGTCACCGTGTCGCCCGGCACCAGGTTCGGATCGATAATCGCCCTGAAACGCAGGACAGCTTCCTCGTCTGGCAGCAACTCGCCGTAATTGTTGTAGTAGTCTGCCGTTATCAGGCTGCCGACTACGGTCACACCGTTGGTCAGGCCGTTCAATGTCGCAGACTGATCGACGTAGGCCAGGTATCCCGGTGTCACGGCATCAAAATCGTCGTAAAGCGTGACGTACTGAGCCGGTACTGTGCCAACGTTGCGAACGGTCACGGTGTATTCCAGCGTTTCACCCGGCAGCGCTGCACCACCGCCAACGACTGTCACTTCCTTGACAATCGACAGTTGCTGGATATCACCAACAACAACAACCGTCGGCTCGGGGCCGGTAGCCGGATTGCCGTCGCCGTCAGTCAGCGTAAATGGCACTTCGGCAGCAAAGACGGTCGCCTGGTTGACAATCAACGTGCCTGGCAATACGGCGGCATTGACCTGCATGTCGAACTGAACGACGGCAGACTCGCCCGGATTTATGACGCCCTCGCCCGCATTCGGTACCGGCGGCGTCACGTCTGCCGAACTGACAGGAATGCCATCGATCAGCGGGAAAATTCCGCCGTCCGGCTGGTACACCGGCTCACCATTGAGCGTGACGGAATCCGCGACATAGGTGACGTCGGCAGGCACGTCGTCAGTCAATTCCGCGACAGTCGCTGGCACGGCTCCGTTGTTGTACACCGTAATCGTATAGCGCAGTACGTCGCCCGGGTCGACGATACCGGGTGAACTACCGTCTACCACCAGTTCCGCGGTTTTTGGCGCAAACAGCAACGGGTAGTTACCGACCACATCCTGTGTCGGATCATCGACAACCGGTGTACGCGGGTCGTCAGACGGCACATCGCCGATGCCGAAATCCGGGGCACTGACAAAGGCCTGGTTCGAGAGTATTGATCCATCCGGCAACAGCGGATCGGTGACAACGTCGAATACGATCGTAGCAATGTTGTCCGCGACTCCCGCATTCAGGTTGCCGGCCGTTGGATCCTGCGGTGCATTGACGGCGATCCCATCACTCAGTGGCGATGCACCGTTTGCTGCGTCAGGAACGGCGGCACCGTTTAATGTCGTGCTGCCCGCAACATAAGTTGTATTGGCGGGCACCTGGTCAACGATGTAGACGCCTGTCGCATTGTCGGTGCCGACGTTTTGCACGGTAATCGTGTAGCGTAGTATCTCACCGGCAAGGAGCACACTCGGGTCGCCTTCGATGTAGCTGGACACCTTGTCGACGTCGAAGGCGGGCGCCGATTCGATATAGATCTGCGTTGGATCTTCATCGCCCACGACGTTTGGATCGGCCGCGCCGTTCTGGTTCGGGTCGTCGCTGACAGCGACTGTGAAACCGGCAAACATGGCTTCAGACTGGTTGACAACATAGCTGCCATCGGCGATCACGGGCTGCAGGACAACTTCAAACTCTATTTGCAGGCTGTCGCCGAGACCTCCCAGTGACAGGTCACTGATTTCGACTATGCCAGTGCCCGCAGCGCCGCCACTCGGGTCGCTATTGTCCGTCGCACCTGCAGGAAGACTGGTGATCACCAACGTCCCAGCCTGGAACATTGGCAACGCATTCAGGCGATCGATCTCGTCAATGATACTGAAGCTGTCCAGCGGCGTGTCGGACAGGTTTTCGACACGCAGGCCATACTGAATCGTGTCACCAGGTGTCGCTACCGTGGCCGGGTCTTCACCACTCGTGATATTGATGGCGTACTTCTCGAAGGTCAGCAGCGGCGTGAAGACGACGGCGGTGTGGGCGTCTTCATGATCGAGCGTACCGACCGTGCCATCCGTTACGGTCCGCGCGTAGGCCCGGGCGTAATTGAGCGCTGCAGGATCGCTAACGTCGAGGCTGAACCATTCGGTTGCTCCGGCGATATCCGTAAGGTTAACCCCTTGTGCGCTACCCGAATCGAGCATCACCTCATAGGTCAGGATCATGCGTTGACCCGGCCCGATGGCGGCAGTCGGCGTCAGAAAACTGACCGTGAAATTGCAGTCTGGATCGCCGAGAAAGTTGACAGAGAAGTCGGTGCCCTCTGCCAATACGGCCGATACAGGTGTGATTCCGTCAGACTCGAATACCCGCGCCGTAACTTGTGATGGAGCTGCATCGCAAGTACCACCATCCGCCTGGTTCGGCAACAGGTCATAGAGCGTCGTTTGGTATGCCGGCGAACCGCCAACATTGTGTACATTCAGTGTATAGACCGCCGGTACGCCGAGCTGCAGCTGAACAGGACCGGTTTTTTCCAGCGTCAGCTCCGGCTCTTCGACTGTCATCTCTGCCGACGTACCGGGATAGCCCGGCAGAATCGTTGCCGGCGCATTATCCAGACGATTGTAGGTATAGGTCGCCGTATTATCGAATGCGAGTCCCGCGATATTGCTTGGTGTATCGTCGACGCGAACCGTGATGTCGAACACCGCTTGTTCACCGATACCCAGATCGATTCCAATCGCCGGGTCTTCGATAACAAGATCCGTTCCAGTGCCGGTGTTGACCGGTGTCCAGGCGCCTCCACCCGATACCTTCGTGACATTGACGAAAGTCAGATCTGCGGCTGAAGCACCCAGGTCGTCAAGTATACGAACATCGTACAGCGGTGCTGCGTGTGGTGACGTGGGCACCGTGATGCGGTAGGTAAATTCCTCACCAATAGTTGCGTACGGCTGCGTGATGTCCTTGGTTAGGGGCGTTGGAGGTCCTGGCGGTACTGGTGTGCCATCTGCCGTAACCGGACCATAGCAATAGTCGTTTGGTGCGGTGACATTGGGGCAACCGCGACCAGTGCGTTCATAGCCGTTCTGGAATTGCAATGAAGTCCAGTCGATCCAAGAATAGCTGTTGAGTCCTGCTCCTGGCGCACCAGCAGACGTCATCTGAACCTGGAATGTCAGCTCAAGGGTTGCTCCCGGCGGAATATCCAGACTACCGTCATCGTTCCCGGCGCCCCACACCAGCGGCCCGGACAGTCCACCGCTCGGAGCGGAGACAAAACCGGAGACATCTACACCGTTTATTTGTGCTGTCGGCGTAAAGGCAGCGTAGAAAGACAGCTCCGGCGGCAATGTATCGACAATATTGGTGTCGTAAGCAATTGCATTGCCGAGGTTAGGAATCGTCAAGATGTACTCGACAATATCACCGGTCGCAATTGGATCTGTAGGCTGCTTTCCTGGCGTGACGTTGTAGAGCGCCTTCGTTGCCGTCAGCCCGGGTTCGGTAGCTGTTATCGCCTCTGTAGCATCGCTTTCCGACGCCTGTGTACCATCTTCACCGCTGGTGAAGTACACCGTTGCCGAGTTTTGCAATGTATCGCCAACGTCAGTATCGAGATCATTGTTGATAACCGCCCGGTACCTGGCTTGAATATATGGCGAGACATCGTTGACAACACTGTCATCCTCGATCTCTGTTTCAATCTCGCCAATATCCCATGTGATAGCGCCGCTGGCGTCATCAACTGGCACGGCATTCAGAGCCGCTTCGGCCGGCGCCTGTCCATTGATGCTGGCAATACCAGAAAACTCGTAGACCACATCGTAGGCGCCGGTGTCGTTGAAGAAATAACTTACGCTACCGCCATCAAGTGCGTCGGATATCAGTACGTTATTGCTGGCGCCCTCCGGAATATCTATGCGTACTTCGAAGGTCTTATTCTTGCCAATTTCCGGCGGCGTTGTCGGATTGTTGTCCGTTTTCGTAATCCGGATCGGCGGTACGTATATCGAATCGCTAGCCTCTGCTTCGTAGTCGTTGCGGTTGTTGCCGACATTCGGTAGCGCGCCGTTACGCATACCGGTTCTATCGCCATCCGGACCGATCATGCCCGACGAATTGAGCGCAGTATTCTGACCTGGCAAAGATGTCCAGTCCGCCTGGATAGTGTTCTCGAAAATCTCAAGTGGCTGAACAACATCTTGGAGCTGGACAACGAAGGTGAAAGAAACCTGACCGCCGACCGGAATTTCGTATCCCGGATCGTAGCTGAACAATGGGGTTTCCGGTCCAAAAGTTGCTATATCCACATTGGGTGGCGGATTGTCACCCGACACATTGCCAACGTAGGACAAGTCAGTGTCTGTCAGGTCGTCCAGGAATCGTGGGTTATATGCCGCCGCCGTGCCTACATTGGTAGCAGTTATCGTAACCGTGACCTGGTCTGATGCGTCCGCCGAATCGACTTCGAACTCTTTTGTTAACTCAAGTAACGGCTCAGCGACGATCACTTCGGCCGCGTCGAAATCGAACCTGACTGTATTCCCCAGTTCGTCCCGGTAAGTGGTATATGTGGCGGTGTAAGCTCCACCATTACCAATGATGATGCCATCCTGGCTTGGCGCGACATTTTCGATCTGTGCAATAAATTGGACCCCGAAATCGAATCGACGATCGTCTCGATCCGAGGTTGTCAGCCGCTGGTTGCCGAACTCCCAAACCACAGCGCGATCCGTGCATACGGGTGTGAAAGTTCCTCCTGGAACAAAACCTGCAGCGTCATAAGGCGGTGCGTCGAGATTTACGACAGGTGCATCCGTGCAACGCATACCATCCGGCAGCCGATCCTCGATCCTGAACGATCGCAGCAGCGCGACAGGAATCAGCGTGCGAAGCTCGAACTCAAGCTCTTCACCGATAGATACTGGCTGTGGCATAGCCGGAAAGTTATTCGGCGTATTGGAGAGCTGCAGGATAGTTTTTGGCTGTACCTCAACAGGTATGATCTGAATGGTTGCCTGAGCTGTTGCCGATGTGTACTGGCGAGCACCACCAGCTTCCCCGTTAGATCCCAGAGGATTTGTCTGATTGCCAGATTCGTCCTCCATGCTGTCGTAAGTCGCATAGGCTGTTTCGATAAGTTGTTGCAGCGGTGCGCTTCTGTTATCAGGATCGACCCGGTAATAAAACGTGACGCTTTCGCCAGCGTCGATCCGCAGCAGAGCATCACTGTGGTCGAAAGCGGTGATTATCTGTGCCGGGGTTGCAGGTCTGCTGTTCTCCTTGGTCAGGTTGTCTGGGACGATCTGCCCTTCGCCTCCAGCCTCATCGATTTCACCATCTCCGTCGTTATCCAACCCATCTGACTCAAACGGCTGTATATAGATAAAGTCGCTCGGGTCCATGTCGCTGAATACAGTTACGTCATAGGCAGGCGCGCGCGGTACGCCGCCCGATGCTGCTTCGTTCTCAATCGTGACTCTGAAGATGTAAGTATCAAATGCGTCTCCGTCGTCGACCAGCGGCAGAAAATTACTACACGATGTTCCAGTGCCGTAAATTGTCTCGTTACAAACCTCTTTCGTAACAATGATATTCGGCTCGGTCACCGTCAGATCCACCCGCCGTCGAAACTCTGGCGGATAACCGGTCGTCGACGGGCTGAACGTATAAACTTCTTCCTGGTTCGTCAGCGGGTTCATGAACACGCCGTCAAACGTCGACGTCAAAATGTTGCTGCTCGGCGCTGCATGCTGATTCGGCGCAGAACTCAGATCAACGGGATCGTTCAGCAGGCGAGCTGTCGTATCGACACGGAACCAGTGATCCTTGACGGTAATGCGTTCGGCCGGGTCATCCTGGTTGTGAGTCCAGTCAAACGGCGCCTCCTCAAGTGGCTGAGGAGGCGGGTTCAGGCTGACCCCAAGAATCTGCCCGGTACTATTGCCCGGCGCGAATGGGTCCGTCGCCGAAATAAAGCCCTGGCCATTCGGCAGGTTGTCCACAACCTGCATGTCCTGCAGTTCGATGTAGTCATAGCCCGGCGTCAAAAAGCCAAACCAGCCGCCGGACTGGATACGAAATTCGCACTCCTCACCGATCTGGATCTCGACGTCCGGGTTGTTCGGTGGCGGATTATTTTCGGAACATGTGCCGAGTTGCGTTTTGTACAGGTTGTAGCCAATGATGCGTGCGCGCACGGTATCGATCGAATAGTTGTTGGCCCGGTCGAGGACGCCGTCTCCGCGTACCTGCACTGTTGGGAACGTCAACAAGGTGCCGTCAGTAAGGTCGATTTCGCCGATGACATCGGCACGGAATGTCAGGTCATCGTCGACGGCATTCGGATTTTTGACGACACGGAAGTCGAGATTGCGCGTGCGGTTCGCCTGCACGACACCGACATCACACTGGAACACTGTTGCCGATGCCGGCAATGTAACCGGGTCGGTCCAGACCGGCATAGGCGGCGGATTAGTGACCTCGTTACAGGCACTCGGCGACGACTGCACCGTCATTGCGTCACCAAACGTTACGTACGCGAAGTAGTCGTCTGCATCGTGACCACCGCGGTTGCGCAGCTGCACCCGCAACGGCAACACGTCATCGTCAGTCAGTATGAAATTGAGCTCGTTGCCACTGATATCTATGTCGAGGTCTTCCGGCTCTGCCGTATCGTTGTCATTGACCAGCCGGTAGTGCGTATCGGTGGTACAGAACTCTTCCCACCAGACCTCCGTCTGGCTGTTGATCGGGAAGCTTTCCGTCGGGTCTGTATTAGCAGGGTCGCTGCCGGGCTGCTCCTGGCGAACGTCTATATACGCTTCGCGGTCGTAGTACTGCGGATCGATCTGAACAACGCCGAATACAACGTTCAGCGTGTCACCATGCCGGAGCATATTGAACTGGTTAGCAAAATCCGGATGTACCGAGCTACTGGTGACTTCAAACTCGGGCGCCGTATTCGCCAGCAACAGCGCCGGGTCATTGGTCGCCATCGGATAAGTTCCGGGTACCGGGTTGATCCATTCAACCGTGTCCAGCATGCCCGGGTAGCTGTTGCCATAGGCTGGCGATACCGATGCTACCGGATCGAATGTCGGGTCAACGACATACTCCGCCGGCAGTACGTGATCGATTTCGATGCCGTTTATGCCCCCTTTGATCGTGCCGCCGGACTGGTTGCGGATCTGGATGCGAATCCGGCCCTTGGCGCCCATCGGCTGCGACGTGTTCGTGCCGGTCATGAACACATCGATGGCGACCCCGTTTTCCAGCGACTGTGTACTCAGCAACGCGTCGTCCTGTGCAGTCAGCCCGAGCGAAGTCGCGGCGATGCCGCCTGCTGGCGGCTGTGCCTGACATCCCCATTCGACATCGAGGACGGAATTGGTCCGGTTTGTACACGAATCGGTGATTCTGCCGACGAGATAGTAGAATCCACTGCCCCCAACCGGCGCGACGATGTATGGGTTTGCACCACCGCCGAAGAGCTGTGCCACATCGACATCATTCAGGTCGGTGACACCGCCGGTAGGTACGCAGCCCCCGATACCACCGCCGCTGCCGGCCGATGTCGCATCGCCCTCGTCGTCGCAGATATAGTCGATTTCGAAGTTGCCCGGCTGCATCGAATCATCGAAGCGCAGGTCCTGAAGGTCTGTCGTACCGTTGTTGATGACTTCGATACGCCAGATCGCATCGTCGTTCTCATGTCCGTAGACTGTATCCGTGTAGCTGTTTGGCCCTTGCCCGGCATCGAGATTGCGGCCTTGCTTGATCACTTCGGGAGCCGGCTCGAGGAATGGCAGTTCGCCTAGACCCGTCGTACTCGTTTGGCGATAAGACAGGTCACAACTCGGTGTATACGTAACCGCGGCGTCAATCAGGCGACTGGCGTTGACAAGACCTTCTTCGCCAACATTGCTGTGACGGCGGACCTGGAATTCGAGCGTAAGGCTACGCTGGTTGCCATTGCCATTGTTTGGCGGCGTCGGTAACACAAACGAGTTGCTTAGTGTCCAGTTCAGGATCGACCCGTTCGCACCGCTGACGATCGGTTCGACCGGTGGGGGCGGAACGACGCCAACGGCCGTGAACTGAGTCGTGCCTGGAACGTAGGTCAAACCCGATGCAAGCAAGTCTTCGATAATAACGATGTCGGAAAAATCGGCATCGTCATTGCTACCGAACGGATTCTCGATTTCGATGCGTACAGTGCCTTCTTCGCACAGCTCACAAAAACTGACAGAAAAGTCGTGATCGATAACGTCGGCTGTCGCAAGGTTTGCAGGACAGCTTGCTGCCTGCGCCCGGGCGTCGTCTGCACTGAACATAAGCAACGCAGACATAACGAGGCCCGGCAAGATGCTCCCCAGCATCCCGCGGCCAGACGTTGCGTGATAATTGGCCGTATCCCTTGCCACTGTTCCCTGCGCTATCCATACACCGGCATCGCCGGTGGCTTCGCCGTTTTTAACCGAATACGAATGATGACTGATGCGTGAAAAAGCTTGCTTGACCCGGTTCACAGATTGGATCGCGCTGTCTTTGATCGGCGACAGCAGGATTATGTTGAAACGGCATTGCGTCGCCAAAAAGGGGTCAGCGCCCGCAATAAAGTAGTGACAGTTACTACTTACACCCTTTCGCGAATATCGATCAAAAAAAGGTGTAAGTAGTAACTGTCACTATTTTTTGGGGGCTCGGGCCCGTTTGCTTTGGCCAGGTTAGCCAGCCGGCAGGAAGTCGATCGGGTAGATGATCGTCACTGCCGCAATGTTTTCCTTGGCGCCGAAGTCGAAGGTCTTGACACGCTCAACAACCTGGTCGGCCAGGGCCGGGGCATCCATGCTGGTCGAGTGCAGCTCGCAGAACGACACCGAACCGTCCGGCTCGATCGTCAGGCGCAGCACAAGTTGGCCACGCAACGTCGGGTCTCGCCGCAGTTCGCGGTTATACAGTCGGTACAATGCGGCCTTGTAACGATCGAAGACGATCTGGATTTCCTCGTCCGTGCGTCCGGCAACTGCGCCTGCGGCGAGCGGCCGGTTAGCACCCGCTTCGTCGCCAGAACCAATGGAGCTCGCAACGCGGCTCACTGCCACGCCATCGAGCTGGCCGCCGCCACCACCGAAGTCGCGGCTGATGTCGGACAGGTTGATACCACCGCTCGTGCCAGGTGCCGTCGTCGTCACCATTTTGCGCTCAGGCCGGCCGGTCTCGTCTGCGCCGGAATCATTCATCCGCGCCTGCGAACCCAGCCTGGCCGTCTGCTCGGTTTGCGAGCGACTTGCGAAGCTGTCGCGAAACGCAAGGATGCCGACCGACTTGACCTGCTCGCGCGGATCCGCAGTTTCCTCGACCACCTTGGGTTCTTCGTTGCTGGCCGGCACCGGCTCGTCCGGAACTTCGTCAACCAGCTCCGGTTCAGGTTCCGGAATTTCTTCCTCGACCATTTCGGGCTCGGGCGGGGGCGGCGGTGGAGGCAAGGCACGCTCTTCGCGTACCAGGCGGGCCACCCGTTCCGGCACTTCGATGGCATCTTCGGTCAGCTGAATCGGTATAACGATCATGCCGAGCAGCAGTATGAGTCCCAGCGCCGCTGCAATCGAGCCACCAAGCGAAATCCGGAAGCGGCGATCTTCTTCGTAGCCGCGCGACCAGGGCATAACCTGGATATGCCTCGGCAGATCGTCGTCCTCGCGTTCCAGCACCCACTCATCGTTCGCTGCTTCTTCGCGTTCAATGATGTCCTGCAGATCGTAGTGCAGGTAGTCGAGCTGGACGTCCTTTTCCTTGATCTCTTCGCACTTTTTCTCGCGGCGATGTTCAACCTCGACAATCTGCTCGTGATATTCACCAATCTTGCGCTGTGCGTGGTCCAGACGGGCCTCGAGGCGCGCATCGTCATGTTCGTCCCAGAACAGGTCGCCGGCACCCATCTCCTCCAGCTCCTCGAGGGCGGCGCAAATACTTTCGACCTTGTCGTACTGGTCCTGCTTCCTGCGCAGGGCAACGAGTTCGTCGTCAATACTGTGCAGCTCGGACAACAGGTCTTCGAGGGCGCGCTCCGATTGCCGGAGTTGCTCCCTCAGGGACTGTTCCAATTCGTTTAGCGCTGCTGTACTCACGTTGCTACCTGCATCCTTGCGGTACTAGTTGTTGGCCACCTGTGCCGCCTTCTGAATGACGGCCAGCGAGACATTCTCGTAACCTTCCTCAGTGCAGGCGGACATGACCTTTCGAACTACGATAAACGGCACGTCCTTGTCGGCGAGAATCGTGACTTCCTGGCTGTCGGCAACCGCCATTGTTGCCGGCCCAACAATGTTCTCTTTCAGTTCGGCAAGGCGCACTACCAATGGGTCCAGCGACGCCTCCTTGTCGTCAAGGACGTCCGCTACTTTGGCAACGAGCCTGCCCTGCACCATCACGTCTTCCGGACTGACCGAAATCACGACCGTTTCACGCGGTTTGGACTCCTCGAAAGACTGCGGCAACTTGACGTCCTTCGGTGCTTCCACGAGTTCCACGGAGCCGGAGTTCACCAGCAGGAAAAACACGAGGATCGTGAAGACGTCCATCAACGAGGTGAGATTCATCTTGCCAATCTTCACCCGGTTGCGCGACATGCGCTTCAGTCGGCGACTGTTTCTCATGGACAGGTCCTCACGGGGCGTCTCCTACGGAAATGTCGGAAAACAGGGCCACCATTTCAAACTGTTCCTCACCGTCGGCCTGGGCAACTCCGTCTGCTGTTTCCAGCGGTACGCGAACTGCCTTGACGATGTCCATTACCTGGATCAGGTAGTCATACGGTATCTGTGCTTCCATCAGCACCGACGCGGACTCCTGCGCCGGGTACGTATTCTTCAGCTCAACCATGTAATCGGATAACGTCTGCAGGTCAAAGTGATCTTCCGTGTTCGGAATCGTCGCAATCACCTGTTTGCCGTTGGTTATCTCGATCAGCTCTTCGCGCACGATGACCTCGGGTGTGAACCCTTCCGTGTCGCTAGGCGGACCACCGGCCGAACTCGGCAGGTTTAACTCGACGATCGTCAGCCGCGAGAACACCGCAGTGATCAGCAGGAAAGGTACGAGCACGACCATCAGGTTCAGGAACGTGGTGACGTCGATCTCGTACGCCGGCTGCTTGGTGCGACGCTTGTAATGATGTCGCCTGGCCATGTCGTTTACGCGACTACCGCCGCCTCGGCCATGCGCTTGGCTCTGCGGGAGAATACGTTCAATGACTTGACGGTCGCCATTTCGAGGCTGTCGACGATGTCACCGGTCTTGCTGGTCAGGATCGCGTGGATGATCAGCAGCGGTATGGCCACCATCAACCCGAATGCCGTCGTGTTCATCGCAACCGAGATGCTGGCAGACAACAGGTCTGCTTTTTCGGCCGGGTTGGCATTTGCCACCGCCGTGAAAGCCTGGATCAGGCCCATAATCGTGCCCAGCAGTCCGAGCAATGTCGCGATGCTGGATGCGAGAGCGACATACGGCGTGCGCTTTTCGAGCCGCGGCACGATTTCCATCATGCTCTCTTCCATCGCGATTTCGATGTCTTCACGCCGGCGAACGGTACCCTGCAATGTCAGGCCCATGTTCAATACCTGCGAAATCGTCGACTCATCCTGGCTGGTCAGTTCCCGCGCCTCGTCGAACTCACCTTCCGTGAGCAAAGGCTGAACCTTTTCCCAGACGGCACGGTTCTTGTTGGTCACAATCGACAGCGTGATGTAGCGTTCGATTGCGATCGCAACACCGACCGCGAAAACGATCAGAATCGGGTACATGAACACGCCGCCTGTCCCGAAGAAACTTGCAATCGAATAAAAGAAGTCCATTGGTAAATCCTCAGTTTGACTGTTTGTCCGCGGTCATCGACGGACAACCCCAAGAATAGATTCAGAAGCGCGTTTCAGGTGTGACGCAGCGCACGTTCGGGGATTATGTTTTCTCACCTGAACGAATTTCGTGAAACCGGAGCTCTCGGAGGAAAACGTCCTTGTCCACTGGCCTGGCGCGGTCATCAAGCGTATCCGAGAGCGTCATCTCGTCGCCGAGGCGCGAGCTCTTCCAGGGTATGATGACCAGCGATTTGGGCGCCTCCTCATTGCCCAGGATCGACATGCCGGACATCGTCTTGGGCGAGTCCACACCGTTGCCGTTCGGCTCAGCCTGGTCCGCGCTATCGTCACTGGAAACAGATTCACTGGCTTCCTCTACGGTGGCGGTGTCATCGGTCGTTTCCTCGGCCCAGGCAATGCTTCCGTGGGTCGCAAACATTACGACCAGAAATAGTGTTGGTGTTCGTCGCATCGTCTCTACTCCACCTGCCCGGACCGGAACCGGGCATTCTTCAGCCACATCTCGGCTTCGTCATCGCTGTCGATTGTCGCCATGTAGGCTTCGTAGTTGCTGACAGCGCAATCGAGATCGGCCAGATACAGGTCGCAGAGCACGGCCAGGTTACGCCGTGCGTAGTGAAATCCGGGGTAGACGTTCAGTGCCGCCTGGTAACTTTGCCGCGCCTCGGGAAAGCGTGCCGTCTTGCGATAGACGATACCCAGTTCATTCAGGGCCACCGGGTGCGACGGGTTGATCGCCAGCGCCTCCTTCAGCTGTATTTCGGCCGCCTCAAGGTCACCATTACGATGAAACGCGATGCCGAGGTCGATGCGCGGCGCACTCACGTTCGGCGCGGCGGTCGCGACGGTCTTGAGCAGCTCGATGCCTTCGGCATAGCGTTCTTGCTCGAGCAGGTCGAGCGCCCGGTCATAGTCCAGCCGCACCGCATCGTCGATAAAGCTTTCCTCGACAATCGTGAAACCGACCGCTTCCTGGATCTCGATGCGAGCCGGCATCACGGCCTGGCTAACCTGCGTCGGCTCGGCTTTCTTCGCCGGGGTTGTGTTACAGGCGGCGACAAACATCGCGATGAACGCAAGCAAGCTGATTTGGCCCGTTGTTTTTATCGATATCAATTGCATAGTCCTACTCCGCCTGGCTCATCACGGCGACAGGATTCTCACCGTTTTCATCGAGCGGGCTGCCCGGTGGCGGCGCGTTCGGCATACGGTAGGCATACGAGTCCACAGATTTCAGGTAGCCGCCGCTGATTTCGTTGCGCGCGTACTGACCCGGCATTAACGCGACCAGCCTGTCGAGGCTCTTCTGCACCCAGGGATTGTGAATGCCGCTAACGAGCAGTTCGAAGTTCTTCTCGTGCACGTCGATCGACTGCTCCTCGAACGGATAGGCTTCCTCCTCGATGACCAGATCGTAATCACTCAGCTCAGCCGAACTCAGGCCGGCAGGCCGCTCTGATGTCAGCAATGCATTGCTGAAATCAAGATAGATCTCGGCAATGTAATAGGTCGCCGCGGCTGTCACTTCGGACATCTGGTAATCGGTGAGATCGCCAAACGCCGCCAGTGCGGTATCCATACGGTGCTGCTTTTCTGCGAGGCTCACGTCAAAGGGTTGCACGAGTTGCACCTCGGCGAACGCGTCGAAGGTCAGCTCGGCAAGCACCAGCGCCGCCTTGCCGGCCAGGTAGCGGCTGCGATCCGTGCGGTCCCGGCCGGCGTCGCCGTGCAGTGCCACAATCTCACCTAATTCCTCGTAATACCGCTCAAGTTGTTGTTCTTGCTTGAAAATCTCTGACAATCGCGTGCGCGTTTCCATCGCGAGATTGAGCGGTCTCGGATAGCTGCTTACATAGCTCTCGTACACCCGGATCGCCTCGTTCAAAACGTTTGCTTCGTCGTAGAGCTCGCCGGCCGTCAGCAGCGCCTCGCGCCCAAGTTCAGGATCTGTCGCCTCGGCGGCGATACGCTCGTGCTCCAGCGCCGCTCGCTCCGTCTGCCCGTCCTCGAGGTAGATGAACGCGAGCTGCTTGGTTGCGTCAGAGTTCAGTTCGTGATCGGGATGGCTGGTACGAAATTCCTCGAGCACGCTGGAGGCAAAGGCCCAGTCCTGCACCTTGATCAGTGCGGCGGCCGCGTCGTACTCGGCCGAGCTGCGTATCGCTGAAGTCGGTGCCAGCGCCTTGATGCGCAGGAAGTGCGCTGCGGCGCCCTGGTAGTCCTCCGCCTGGTTGGCCTGCTCGCCCTGCTTGTAGATCGCTGCCGCCAGGCCGTCGATGACCGCCGTGCGAGTATCGTCATCCGCCGGCGTCAGCGCCAGCACCTGCGAGTAAGCGTGCTCCGCGTCCGGGTAAGCGGCGAGGTCGATCGACGAGTTGGCAATCACTGCCCAGGCGGACCGCACCAGCAATGGGTCAGCATCCGGGTAACGGTCGATCAGCTTGTGTGCCGATTCAATGGCCAGCGGCAGATCCTGCATATCGTAAAGATCGTCGGCCGCGGCGCCGAGGACCACAGCGGCCTGGTCGTGCGCCTGGAATGTGTCCGCGAAACGCAGCGAGCTGTCGACCGTGAGTTGCTTGATTTCGAGAAGCTCGGCGTCGGTTGCGCGTTCAAGGTTCTCGCGGTGCGCGTAGACGGCGGCATAGCCTGCGGCCGAGGCTTTCTCATGCCCTTCGTAGTTGTATGCGGTGCGTTCGTATTCTGTAGCTGCCCGCCCAAAATCTTCATTTTCAAGCAGCAGATCGGCCAGCTGGTAGTTGATCTGCGGCGATTCTTCGTCTGCCGGGAACGAGGCCAGGAACTGCGAATACCACTTCGACGCTTCCCGGTAGTTCTCGGGGCGTTCCTCCTCGAGCAACTCCTCCTGGTACAGCGCGTGGTAGTGCCCGGCCAGGTCCGTCAGGTTTTGCTTGAGAAACCCGATAACCTCCGGAGACTCCGCGGTATCGAAGTAGTGCCAGTACTCGGCTTCCAGCGCGTAGCGCGAAGCGAAGTCCTTCTTGGCGTCGACCACGAGCCGCGGGAAACCTGCTTCCGCGTAGATATCGACGACCCGCATGCTGAAGAACGGTGAAACCTTGTGGTACGGGTTCAGGTTGACGAACGACTTGTAGACCGAGGCCGAGTCTTCATAGCGGAGCTTTTCGAAATAGAACTCGGCAAGATTGCCGTAGATCTTGTCCGCGTAGACCCGATGTCCATTCGTTGCAAAGTACTCGTCGACGACCTCGGGACCGCCGAGGTTGGAGAAGCCGAGGCTGATGACGCGAAACGTGTCGGCGAGCCGATGCTCGTCATCAGCGTCATATTCTGAATCGAAGTCGAAGCCGATCGCCAGGCGGTGGTCGAGCATGGCCATGTAGCGGTGCAGCGACTCTTCGTACATCTCCTGCTTGTACAGCGCCCAGCCCTGTTTGTAGAGCGCCAGCTCGTAATAGTTGGATGAGGCGCCCATGCGAATAATCGCGCCGTAGGATTCCTCAGCGTCTAGATAGCGTTTGCGGACGAACCAGTATTCGCCGCGGCGGAAATAGACTTCGTCCAGGTAGTCCGAATACGGGTACTGCGCAACAAAGCGGTCCATGACTTCCATCGCCTTGTCAGGGTCACCGATCTCGTCATAGGCGCGCGACAACTGGTACAGGACCTGGTCGTTGCGTTCATAGTTCGGGTAGGTTTCGAGGATCTGCCAGTACATGGCAATCGCTTCTTTCGGACCGGCCGGAATATCCATGCCGGCGTCGCCCGCCAGCGAACCGTCGTCCGGCGAAGTGGCCAGCAATGCCTCGCGTTGTGTCGCCCGCGACTCGAAGTCCGCATCCGACTCCGTCGCGGTGGGAGCCGCGCGGCTCGATTCGTGCGCCATAACCTGGCCGGTGGACGCCGTCGTGTCCGGCGCCACCATGTCGGGCGCAGCGCGGCCAGCCACCTTCTCCGGCGCGGCCATCTCGACGATTTCGCCGCTACCCATGACACCATAAGCCTGCTCGATCTGCAGGTCGGCAAGTCGCCGCATCGCCTCCGGCGTCATGCCACTGCGCGCGGTCTCCTCGAGATAGCGCCGGTAACTTTCGGCCGCGCGCTCGAGGCTGTCGGCCACGTAGATATCCTCGATGTCGGCCGGTACCTGCTCGAGTGTGCGCAGGGTCTCACTATCGTCCACACGTTGCGGCGCAGTACAGGCCGCAACCGCAACGCAGACGATGCCGATCAATGTGTATCGTGCAGTGTTCACTCGGCCGCCTCCGAGCGCGCCTGCGTCTGGGTGGCACGATCGTAGCTGTCGGCCAGTGCAAAGCGGGCCTTGTCGCCGAAGGTTTCGAGGCGGCCGCGTCGCGCGATGAGTTCTTCGATGGCAACTTTCTCCAACACCCTGCCCTGCCGCGCCATCAGCAGGTCGATCTGTTCGATCGCACTGGCTGCGTTGACCCGCAGGCGATTGATTGGCTTGTCATAGCCGTTGTAGCTGTGGGTCACTGCCTGGCGCACACGCACATACTCGTCATGTTGCGCTTTGACAATCGCCATTGCTTCGTCGAGGTTGCGAACATTGGCGTCAAATTTTGTCAGCCGTTCGTGGTACTCGGTTTGCAGCCGGAAGACGAGAATGCCGTGCAGGCGTTCGATGCGGGCCAGCGCGAACTTGTTGTCGCCTGCCTGCGCTCTCAGCTGCGCGAGCCGCTCGATCATG
>JAUIDP010000043.1 GCA_030429005.1 Gammaproteobacteria bacterium
TTCGCATCGAGTATGCCGGCGTCTGTGCCAACCAGGGCCGTAACTGTCCGCGCACGTATCTGCCGGTCTGTGGCATTGACGGTGTGACCTACGACAACGAATGCCAGCTCGAAAACGCCGGCGTGGATCAAGCCTACGCCGGCGCCTGTTTCGGTGACTAGCGAACCGCCCGCAGGTCAGGGATAGGTGTAACTCGCGCCGAAGCCGAGCGGGAACCCGAGCGTGTAGTAGATGACCAGGAAGATTGTCCAGGCGACGATAAACGTCAACGAGTACGGCAACATCATCGCGGTCAGTGTGCCGATGCCGGTGCCCTTCACATAGCGCTGGCAATACACGACGACCAGCGGGAAGTAGGGCATCAACGGGGTGATGATGTTGGTACTCGAATCACCGACCCGGTAGGCGGCCTGCGTCAGGTCCGGGGAAATTCCCAGCGTCATCAGCATCGGTACGAAAATCGGCGCGAGCAAGCCCCATTTGCCGCTCGCCGAGCCGACAAAAAGGTTGACGAAGCCGGTCAGCAGTACGATGCCGACGATCAGGACCGAAGGATATTCCTCCAGGCCTTTCAGCGCTTCGGCACCGGCCAGGGCCAGCAGGGTGCCGAGGTTGGACGCGCTGAACGCGTACACGAACTGCGCGATAAAGAACATGATGACGAGGTAATAAGCCATGCCGTGCATCGAGCGGGTCATGCCGTCGATGACGTCCTTCATGCCTTTTAGCGTACCGGCGACATAGCCGAACACGATGCCGGGAATCAGGAACAGCAGGAAGATCAGTGACACGATCGAGCCCATGATTGGCGCCTGGAATGTCGCCAGGTTGCCGCCGGCGTCACGCCAGGGCGAGTCGGCCGGGATCAGTGACAGCACCAGCAGGACGATGCCGAGCACCATTGCGACCAGGGACCAGGTAAGGCCCTTGCGTTCCTCGGGTTTCAGCTCGTGCAACTCGGGCAGGTCTTCTTCGTCCCCATCGACTTCGGTACCGCGGATGCGGGGCTCGACGATGCGGTCGGTAATCCACCAGCCGAGTCCGACGATCAGCAGCGATGACGCGGTGGTGAAGAAATAGTTGTTGAGCGTATTGATTTCCATGCCCGGATTGAGAATCTGCGCACCGCCCTGCGTGATGCCCTGCAGCATCGGGTCCAGCGCTGCCGGCACGAAGTTGGCGGAGAAGCCGCCGGAAACGCCGGCGAAAGCGGCAGCGATACCAGCCAGCGGGTGACGTCCGGCCGCATAGAAAATCACGCCGCCAATCGGGATGACGAGCACGTAGCCGGCATCGACCGCAGAGTGGCTGACAATACCCACGAGGATAACCATCGGTGTCAGCAGCCACTTCGCGGTCACGTTCAGCAACGCGCGAATCCCGGTGGTGATGAAACCGGAATACTCCGCGACGCCGATGCCGAGCATGGCCACCAACACGGTGCCGACGGGCGCGAAGCCGGTGAAGTTGGTGACGACCCGGGTCAGGAAGGTCGTGAACGCGGAGCCCGACATCTGGTTGATGACCGAGATCGCCTCACCCGAGCGCGGGTCGACGTAGCTGAAGGTCACGTACGACAGCAACCAGGACAGTATCCAGACGACAAACAACAGTGCGATAAACAGCACCGCCGGGTCGGGCAATTTATTGCCGATGCGCTCGACGGAGGCGAGCATGCGGGCAGTAAGGCTGTTCGCCTCGGCTAGATCAGACATAGGGCCCCCTTATTCTTGTTTGCCGGGAGTGTAGCAAAACCCGACAAAAAGGGGTCAGAGCCCTTTCCGAACAAAAAAGGGCTCTGACCCCTTTCTGTTCTTACCAGCCGCAGCTGCGGTTGGCGTTCTGCTCTTTCAGGTAGCCCATCAACGGTTCGAAGTAGTCGATGATCGCGGTGGCGTCAGCCGCGCGCGTACCGGTCAGCTTCTCGAGCGTGTCCTGCCAGGGCACACTCGAGCCGGGTTCCAGCATCGCCTTGAATTTCGCGCCGGCTTCCTTGCTGCCGTATACCGAACAGTCTGACAACAGGCCCTCGTGGCCGGCGGCCTCGCACAGCGCCCGCTGGAACTGGAACTGCAGGATGCGGGCGATGAAATAGCGTGTGTAGGACACGTTGCCCGGCACGTGATACTTGGCGCCCGGATCGAAATCCGCCTCGGTACGCTCAACCGGCGGAGCAATGCCCTGGTACTGCAGCCGCAAATCCCACCACGCCTGGTTGTAGTTTTCCGGTGTGACCTCGCCGGAAAACACCTTCCAGCGCCATTCGTCGATCAGCTTGCCGAATGGCAGGAATGCAATCTTGTCGAGCGCCTGTTGCATCTGCCGGTTGATGACGGCCTGCTCGGACTGTTCGGCCGATGCCACGAGCCCGACTTCGGCCAGGTATTCCGGCGTCATCGACAGCGTCACGGCGTCGCCGATGGCCTCGTGGAAACCGCCGTTCGCGCCGTCGCGGAACAGCATCGGCTGCTGGTTGTAGGCGCGCTGGTAATAGTTGTGTCCCAGCTCGTGGTAGATCACGCGCAGCTCGTCGTAGGTCTGCTTGATGCACATCTTGATGCGCAGGTCGTCATCGCCATCGAGGTTCCAGGCACTCGCGTGGCAGACGACGTCCCGGTCGCGCGGCGCAACAAATTGCGAACGCTCCCAGAATGTGTCCGGCAGGCGGTCGAAACCGAGCGACACGTAGAAGTCTTCGGCCGAGCGCACCATCTCCTGTGGCGAGTAGTCTTTGCGCTTCAGCGTCGCGTCGACGTCGAGATCGGAAACGCCCGGGTAAGGCTCCATGATGTCGTAGATAAAGCCCCACTCCTGCGCCCACATGTTGCCCAGCAGGTGTGCCGGGATCGGGCCGTCCTGCGGCACCTTGTCGGTACCGTAGTGCTCACCCAGCTTGGCACGCACGTGACAGTGCAGCTCGTCGTACAGCGGCTTGACCTCTTCCCAAAGCCTTGCGGTGTCCGCCTCGAACTCTGCTGCGCTCATGTCGTACTTGGACCGCCACAACGCTCCGAGGTCTTCGTGACCGAACTCCTTTGCGCCTTCGTTGGACAATTCGACAAAGCGCGCATACTTGTCACGCATCGGCGGCGCGATTTCGCGCCAGCCTACCCAGTACTCGAGCAGCTCGTCGTAGTCCTTGGTCGTGTTCATGAGCAGTTCGAGTTCATTGCCGCTGAGGCAGTCATCCTCGCTGCGGCAGTACTGGCCGGCGCCGTACATGCCGCCCATCTCGGTCAGGATCGTTGCCAGCTCCTTGCGCTTGGCATCGTCATCCGGCGCGACCATCAGCGCGCCGTTTTTCAGCGCATCAAGTGCGCGGCGGGTGCTCGCGTCCATCTCCTGGCCCTCGTACTGCAGTGCCTCCTTGACCCGCGCACTGTGCCAGGCGGCGTAGCGCTCGTTGGCCAACGAGTCGACCACGGCCGAATCTTCATTGATATAGGTTGCTCTCAACCAGCCTGCCGCATTCAGTTCGCGCCACCAGTCCTTGTACTCGTCATTGACCCGCGCGATAAACGCTTCAGCGCTCTCGGTCGGTGCCGATGCGGCGGTGTCACCGGTCTCATTGTTCTGCGAACAGGCGCTGGCCAGCATTGCCAGTGCAAGTAGTGCAAGAATTCTATTCATTCCTAGTCAACTCCACTCATCAGTTTCTTGATCGGCCTGGTCAGCAGCAGCATAATCAGCCCTGCTCCACCGGCCGTCATTACAATCGACATGTACTGGTCCGGATATGCGGCAACGTTCTCGGCATCAAACTCGCCGGCGATCTGTCCGGCGATCAGGTTGCCCAGCGCGGTGGCGAGGAACCACATGCCCATCATCTGTCCGACAAAACGCTTCGGCGCAAGCTTGGTGGTCACGGACAGGCCGACCGGTGACAGTGCCAGTTCACCGAAGGTGTGCAGCAGGTAGGTCATGATCAGCCACGTTGGGGCGGCCTGGTCGCCGTTGACGACGATCATCGACGCGCCCACCATGACCAAAAAGCCGCAGGCCAGGAGGATCAGGCCGATACCGAACTTCGCCGGTGTCGAGGGGTTCAGGTTGCGCTTCGCCAGCGCGACCCACAGCCAGGCGAACACCGGCGCAAAGATGATAATGAAGGTCGAGTTGATCGACTGGAACCAGGTCGATGGAATCGAGAACCAGCTGTAGTCGAGCTGCGTGTACCGGTCCGCAAACAGGTTCAGCGAACTGCCCGATTGTTCGAACCCGGACCAGAACATCGCACAGCCCATCAACAGGATGATCAGCGCGATCGTACGTTTCTTTTCTTCGCTGCTCAGGTGCCCGAACAGCAGCACATAGGCAAAAAACGCGACAGCGACAGCGACGATCACAAAAGTCGATTGCTCGGACAGGCGAACCGGGTCGAGATCCAGCGCGCCGGCGAAACCGGCACCGATGATCGCAATGATGATCGCCGAGACGATGATGACCAGCGTCCAGCCACGCTTGCGGCGCTTGTTATCGATTGCGGCATCGCCGGTCTCGGAAGGCCGCAGGCCCGCGTTGCCGAGGTGATGTTTTGTCAGCCAGAACTGCAGCAGACCGAAGAACATGCCCACGCCGGCAGCAGCAAAACCCCAGTGCCAGCCAAAGCTGTCGCTCTGCGCGAGGCCGCCACAGATCAGCGGGCCCAGCAGGCCGCCAACGTTGATGCCCATATAGAAGATACTGAATCCACCGTCGCGGCGAGGGTCGCCCTGCGGATACAGGTCGCCGACGACTGCACTGACGTTCGGCTTCAGCAGGCCGGTGCCGGCAACGACGAGTATCAGGCCGAGGAAAAAGGCCTGCGTGGACGGAATGGCCAGCACGAAGTGCCCGGACATGATGACGATGCCGCCGTAGAACACGGCTTTCTGCGCGCCCAGCAGGCGATCCGCAATCCAGCCGCCGGGCAGCGCCACAACATAGACCAGTGCGGTGTAAATACCGTAGATCGCGGTGGCCGACTGGTCGTCAAGCCCCATGCCACCGTTGATCACCTGGTCGGTCATGAACAGCACCAGCAGTGCCCGCATGCCGTAGTAACTCAGGCGTTCCCACATCTCGGTGAAGAACAGGGTCATCAGCCCCCGCGGATGCCCAAAAACTTGCTTCTGACCGTCGTCAGCCGTGGTCTCAGTCATAGAATCCGTACTCTTAAGGGTAGGTTCGGTGGTGAGCGACGTTACACCATTTCAAGCGCAACTTTCTACTTGACCCGCGCTCAGGCGCTTGGTTCGGCTGGATTTTCGTCTTTTTTGGCGAACAGGCGCGACATAACGATGCCGGCTTCGTACAGCAGGTAGACCGGCACGGCGAGAAGCGTCTGGCTGATGACGTCCGGCGGCGTCAGCAGCATGCCGACGACAAAGGCGCCAAGGAAAACGTACGGCCTTGCCTTGCCGAGCGTCTCCGGTGTTGTCAGGCCGGCCCAGACCAGCAGCAACGTGGCAATCGGTACCTCGAATGCGATACCGAAGGCCAGCACGATCGACGTGATGAAATCGAGGTACGACGCGATATCCGGCACCCACGGGGCGCCGTCGATCTCGATCGAGCTGAAGAAACCGAAGATCAGCGGAAAGACCACGAAGTAGGCAAACGCAATGCCCGTGTAGAACAGCACGATGCTGGATGCCAGCAACGGAAACGCGAAGTGTTTCTCTTTCTTGTACAGGCCCGGCGCAACAAATGCCCAGACCTGGTACAGCACGACCGGCATGGCCAGGAACAACGACACCAGGAAGGTCAGCTTGAACGGCACCAGCAGCGGTGCGGCCGTGCCGGTGATGATCATCTGTACATCGGGTGATGCCGCGAACAGTGGCCGCGACACCAGCTCGTAAATTTCCTGGTTGAAAGGAATCAGTACAGCAAACAGGACGATGACCGAGGCAACGATCTTGACCAGCCGGTTGCGAAGCTCAACCAGGTGCGACAGCAGCGTACCTTCGGCAAGCTGCTCTTCTTCTTCAGTCTCGACTTTTTCGACGATCTCGTTCACGCGGTCTTTTCAGTTTCGTCTTCCGCGTGCAACGGCGAATAGCTGTCATCGTCGTTCGGGATGTGATCGGGTTGCGTGGTCTCGGGTTCTGCCGTGGTGCTGGTATCGGACTCCGCAGCGGCCGGCGTTTCCTTCTTTCTCGAAGGTTGTGCGAAGGCCGATTGCGGCGAAGCAATCTGGTTGAGGTCGTCGACGTTCAGCTCCTCCTCGAGCTGGCGCTTCATGACCCGGGTCATACGACGCGCCTGGCCGACCCAGCCGCCGATCTTGTTGGCAATCTCGGGCAGCCGTTTCGGTCCCAGCACGACCAGCGCCAGGACGACGATCAACAGAAATTCAGGGGAGCTGAACCCGGACATTGGAGGGTTTCAACTCAGGCGCCTTTGCGGGGCTCTTCGGCCGGGGTGTTGTCGAAGTTTGCGTCTTCCCTGGATGCGTTCGAAGAGTCGTCGTTCAGTTGCTCCTTGGCCGCCTCTGCCTCGTTCATCGAATTGCGAAAACCCTTGACGACGGACCCCAGGTCCGTACCGAGGTTGCGAATTTTCTTGGTGCCGAAAATCGCGAGCACAATGACCAGGATGATCAATAGTTGTGGCCAGCTTATGCCTGATAACATTTCAAAACTCCCGGGGACTTGCCCCTCTGTTTAACGCCCTGACCGTGCTGGCCAGTCCGGGCAATCATAACCCGCCAATACGGACAATACCGTGCCGGTGTCACAGCGCAACATTCTAGGATTCGAGCCAAAATGTGACCGGCCCATCGTTGACGAGGCTGACCTGCATATTGGCGCCGAAACGGCCGGTTTCAACGGTACCGAGCTTCATTGAGCACAGGCGGACCAGTTCGTTGAAGAACGCCTGGCCCACCTTCGGGTCGGCCGCGCGCGTGAAGCTCGCGCGCGTACCCTTTTTGGTATCGGCTGCCAGCGTAAACTGCGGTACCAGCAACAGGCCGAGCGCTTCATCCAGCAGGCTGCGGTTCATACGGTCTGCAGCATCCGGGAAAACGCGGTAAGTCAGGATACGCTCTGCCAGGCGCGCCACGTCGCGCGGCTCATCATCGCGATGCACGGCGACGAGCGCCAGCAGCCCGCGGTCGATTGCGCCAATCGTCTCGCCATCGACGCTGACGCCGGCGCTGCTCACCCTTTGCAATAAAGCGATCATTTTGCGGCTTTTCCCCGATTTTCGTGCCTGTTAGAGACTTTATTAATGCATTTACGAGATACGAATACCATAGCCGGCAGTGGATATTGCCAAGCTGGCAGAACCGGCCGGCCGGCGACACGGCGCGCCACGGATGGCAATGGGTCGGCCCAGGGATGGAACGGGCCCCGATCAGTTGATCGGGGCCTTACCGGCATTAAAAACCCACCGAACCTGTAATTATCGAAAATAATCTATTTCGTTTACCACCATCTGCATTAATCAAAATATGTGGGAAAAGGGATCACCAAATGCCAACAAAACGGGATAGTTGTGGGACCGTTGTCGTCTGCAGCTTGCTGCCGATACCCGTTGGCAACATTGCCTGCAGCCAATAGACTAGCCCGCTTCGACCCGAAACCCGGATTAGCTGATGAAAAGACGACACTTTGTAGGCGGTCTCGCCGCCGCGGCCGGCGTCGCCGCCTGCGGCAAGGAAGCGGCGGACTGCGGCGACAGCACGCACGCGTCCACCGAGCGATTCGAATGGTCCTGCGTGACCTCGTGGCCACCGAAGTATCCGGGCATGGGCATGGGCGTCGAGAATCTCGCCGCGCGTGTCGAGGCGGCATCGGCCGGCAGGCTCAAAATCAAGGTATACGGTGGCGGTGAGCTCGTGCCGGCGTTCGAAGTGTTTGACGCGGTGAGCCGCGGAACCGTCGAGATGGGGCACGACGCCTCCTACTACCACAAGGGCAAGGTGGATGCGGCGCAGTTTTTTACGTCGATCCCTTTCGGAATGAACATGCTCGAGCTGAATGGCTGGTTGTACTACGGTGGCGGCCTCGAGCTGTGGCGCGAGCTCTATGAGAAATTCAACCTGGTGCCGATCCCTTGTGGTAACACCGGCGTGCAGATGGGCGGCTGGTTCAACAAGGAAATCAATACACCGAACGACCTGAAAGGGCTGAAAATGCGTATTCCCGGGATGGGCGGCGAAGTCCTGCGCCGGGCCGGCGGCACGCCGGTCACTTTACCCGGCGCCGAGATCTTTACGTCGTTGCAGACCGGCGCCATCGACGCAACCGAGTGGGTCGGCGCCTATAACGATGTGTCGTTCGGCCTGCACAAGGCCGCCAGGTACTACTACTACCCCGGCTGGCACGAACCGGGCCCCGGTCTCGAAACGATGATCAACAAGGATGCGTGGGAGTCGTTGCCCCCCGACCTGCAGGCGATCCTCGAAACATGCTGCCAGGCCATCACAACCGACATGGTGGCTGAATACACACACGGCAACACGTTCGCATTGCAACAGTTGCGCGACGACCCGAACGTGGAGTTGCGCCAGTTCCCGAAAGAAGTGCTCGATGTGCTCAAACGGATGACGGACGAGATCGTGGCCGAATGGATCGCGAAAGACCCCGCCGCGAAAAAGATCGCCGATTCCTATTACGCGTTTCTCGACAAGTCCGCGTATGGACAGGCTGTTACCGAGCAGGCATACCTGGAGACGCGCACGTAAATGATATCGACCCCGTGCTAGTCTGGTCGAATGTCCGACCTTACCTTTCGCGCAGCTTCCGAACAGGATTTGCCGGCTATCGTCGCGCTGCTGGCCGACGATGAGCTCGGCAGCAGCCGTGAAGATGCGTCGCTGCCGCTGAACGATGCATACGTCGATGCATTTGCAGCCATCGACAGCGACCCGAACCAGCTACTGACCGTCGTTGAAAAAGACGGTGCAATCGCGGGATGTCTCCAGCTCACTTTCATTCCCGGACTTTCCCGGCGCGGCATGTGGCGCGGGCAGATCGAAAGCGTGCGCATCGCCGCGAGCCAGCGCGGCTCCGGACTCGGACGACAGATGCTCGAGTGGGCTATCGAGGAATGCCGCAGCCGTGGCTGCGGACTGGCGCAGCTGACGACCGACAAGTCGCGTAAGGACGCCTGCCGGTTCTATGCATCGCTGGGCTTCACCGCGAGCCACGAAGGCATGAAACTGTCGCTGCCATCCAACGCCAACAGCTAGACCGCGACCGCTCGATTGCCCGTCAGGGCTTCCGGAACAACAGCGTAAACCGGTCGGTATTGCCGCTGACCGAACGACGCCCGACTTCATACTCCAGCTCATCGTCGGCACGGTAGTGCAGGTCGCTGTAGTCGACGAACTCGAAACCGGCATCGAGCATCTCCTTGATGATGATGACCGGGTCGACACGACGGCGGTTTTCCGGGTTGGCCGGCTCCATGTGTCGTGCCGTGTGGTCGACGACGCCGTACAGGCCGCCGGACTTCAGTGCCGCGAACACCTGGCGATTGACCCTGGCGCGGTCGTCAACGTCGAAGTTGTGCAGGTTGCGAAAGGTTACGACCATGTCGACGTCAGCCACACCAAACTCGAAATCATCGAGAACATAGTGGCGGCTTCCCTCCGGCCGGTGCAGGTTTTCCGATGTTTCCAGCACCTGGATCTTCTCGAACCCGGGCGTGCCTGCAATATTTTCACTGACCCTGCCGGTGCCAAGCGCGACATAGAGCGTACCGTTGTCAGCCAGCACCGGTGCCAGTACCCGGGTGTACCAGCCGCCGCCGGGAAACAGCTCGATAACGCGCATGTCATCCTTGAGGCCGAAGAAATTCAGCGTCTCAAGTGGCAGACGGTTCCGGTCACGCGCGCGATCCTCGGCGGGCCGCGAGTCGGCCGCGAGTGCGGCTTCAACCTTTGCATCGATCCCGTTGTCGGCCTGTGCGACCGCGGCCAGGACCAAAAGAACCATCGACAGCGTCAGTTTCATAGCAATTTCTCCGTGCGCAAAAAGAACAACGATACTACATAACGCAGCTCACCGGAGATAGCTGTCAACGCGATCGGCGCTACGGCGTTGTACCTGTGAACGCACTCATTGTAGGGACACACAGGAGAACCGACATGCGTATTAAACAAACGGTAACCATTGCCGCAGTGCTGATGCTGACAGGCGCAACTGCTTTCGCCGACGACGTAAGGGATAACGTCGCGGATCGAATCGACAATCGCGGCGAACGCATCGACAACCGCCTCGACCGGAAAGGCGACCGAATCGACAATCGCCTTGACCGACGGTCAGGCCGTGCCGAAGCCGCCGGCAAGGAAGGCCTGGCCAATCGACTCGACAACAAGGGCGACCGCATTAACCACCGCCTCGACCGTAAGGGCAACAAAGTGGAACGGCGCCACGATCGACGTGCGAACCGCATAAGAAAAAGCGGCTAAGAATCACCTGGAAACAAAAAGGGGTCAGAGTCCGCTCTGACCCCTTTTAGTCGGGACCAAACATCGCGAAGATTTCTGCGCCGGTCATTTCCTTCGTCTTGTTTCCGAAGTGATAGTACGCCGGCTTCTCGTCGATAAAGACCTGGCGCTCAAAAACGAGGTCGTCGCGGTCTTCGAACAAACCGATCGGCACCATGTGCTGGCCGGACTCCTTGAGACGGTAGAACAGGTGCGTGCCGCAATTGCGACAAAAGCCACGCTCGGCCCAGTCGGATGAGTTGAACACCGAAAGATGTTCTTCACCGTCAATCCTGACGGCCTGGCCGCAGTCGATTTCCATAAAGGGCCCACCGCCCCAGCGCCGGCAGGTCTTGCAGTGGCAGGCGCCGACGGCATTGCTTTCACCGCTGGCGGTAATCCGAATTGCGCCGCAAAGACACTGGCCTTTTAAGTCATCGGGTTTCGACATATCTGGCTCCTTGTACTGGTGCTGACGAGGCCCGAACTGCTTGCGCCCCGGGCAGAAAAGAAACAATGTATTGTCGACGCGCGTTCGGCCCGCTAGCAAACCTTCGCTTCGCGAACGACAGACTTCTCGAAGCGCTCGTCGTCGTCGACGAAAGGCCGGGCACTTGCGAGTCCTTCGATCGTCGATTCGATAACTTCGGCAACCCAGTCCGGGACCGCTTCGTTGAGGCAATAATAAATCCAGTTTGCGTCACGCCGGTCGGTAACGAGGCCAGCTTCCTTCAGCGCCTTGAACGCCTTCGACACGGTCGGCTGTGAAATACCAAGAGCGTCGACCACCTCGCAGACGCACACCTCGTCGTGCCGGGCGGTGAGGTACAGGCACCGCAGCCGGGTTGCATTACTCAGGCTTGCGAAAACCGCCGTATGCGGCACTGTCCAGTCCTGGCAGTGGACCCGGTTGGCTTGCCCTGGTTGGGTCATTTCGAGGCCGTCATCACTAAAATACGAACGCCGATTGTTGCACCCACAATGCATACCACGCAAACGGCGCTGGCTCTCGCGCTACCGATGGCCGCCGACACATCAGCGCATCCTCAGTTGTACATCACGTCATCTTCATGATGATTGCGAGCCCGTCGGCAACAATCCGGGCATCGAATTCGCCACCGAGGAAGCCAGGGGCCAATGGGTGCAACCAAAGCATTGCAAGCCGGCCGCCAACTGGCTGCGACGCTGTTACTGACGACCTTGCTTTGCGGCTGCGTGATCATACCGGTCCCGGTACCCGGTGAGACCTACGAACGCTACATGGCCAGGGAAGATCGCACTTTCATCGAGCTTGGCAAGACCAGCCGGCAGCAGGTGCTCGCCGCGCTGGGCAGCCCAACGGCGTTGTCAACCAGGCACGCTCTCTGGGTCTACACGATAGAGGAATACCTTTCGACCGGCTGGGAAATCTGCGCCCTTGTCGTTGTACCGCCGGATGCCGGCGGTGACTGCCCAAAAAAAATAAAAGGCAGGCAGAAACACCGGTTTCTTGCGCTTCGCTTCGACACAGCTGGCATTGTCGAACACCGCGAGATCATCGTCCTCGAGGATGGCGAGTGCGATGAAACGGGTTTCTGCTGGAACATCGGGCCAGCCTTCCGGACCGTGAACGGCCTGTGGCAACCACCGGACTGGCACTGCGCCGTACACCTGTACTCGGGCAATGCGAGGATCGAGGGGATGGTCGAGACCACCGCAGGGAAACGTTACGAACTACTTCTGACCCGGGACAACTTCCAGATCGTATTGTTACAAAGAGAAGAACCGACTATCGACCTGATCTTCGACGACGGAGCGAGAAAACGCACAGCAATCCCCTGCGACAGGGCCTCAGCTCACTTCGTGCAGGTCGACCGAAAAGCGAGCGGCTACCGCGTCCGCCGGGTGCCCGAGCACGGCGGGCGGCTCAATATCATCAGGAAAGAGACGCTGGTTGCGACGAACTTTTGATGAGTCGGGCGGGCCTGCTGCATCGCCTTCGGCGACCAGGAAATAAGTACATTACCGAATGCTCGGGCCCGCCAGCGAGGCCTTACAGTTGTGCGATATAATCTGCATCCCGCTGTCCTGTTCCGGTTCAGCGGCGAGACTGGAGCATGCCATGAACGACATTAAAGAGGAGCTCGAAGAGTTCGGCGAAGACCTTGGGGAAGACATCGAGGAGTTGGTCGAGAAACTTAAAGTAGAGCGCGACAAGCTGCGCGTCCAGCTGCACCTCGCCAAGATGGACGCCAGCGACGAGTGGCAGGAACTGGAGCAAAAGTGGCCGCAGCTGGAGGCCAAGCTCAAGAAAATGGGCGGTGCCGCGGCCGAGTCTTCAGGCGACGTACGCGCTGCGGCGCAACTCCTGGGCCAGGAAATCAAGGCCGGGTTCAAGCGGATCGCGAAGCAACTGTAACGGCGTACAGTCCGTCAGCCGCCGTAGATCTGCTGCGGCAGCCAGGTCACTATGTCCGGGAACATCGCGAGCAGGATGAGTGCGAAAATCTGGATCGCAACGAACGGTATGACGCCACGATAAATCTGTGCGGTAGAGACTTCGGGTGGCGCCACGCCACGCAGGTAAAACAACGCGAAACCGAAAGGCGGCGTCAGGAAGGACGTCTGCAGGTTGATCGCGATCATGATGCCGAGCCAGACCGGGTCGAGCCCCATGGCCAGCAGCACCGGCCCGACGATAGGTACGACGACAAACGTGATCTCGATGAAGTCGAGCACAAAGCCCAGCAGAAACATCACCAGCATGACCGCCAGCACTGCGCCGAACACGCCGCCCGGCAATGCCTCGAGCATGCCGCGGACGACGTCGTCGCCACCGTAGCCACGAAAGACCAGGCTGAATATCGATGCGCCGATCAGGATCAGGAAGACCATGCTGCTGATCTTCAGCGTGCTCTGCATGATCTCCTGCAGGCGCTCGAAATTGAGCTCCCGGCGGCCAATTGCCAGCAACAAAGCGCCCATGGCGCCAACGCCGGCCGCTTCGGTCGGCGTCGCAAAGCCGCCAAGTATCGAGCCCAGAACGGCGAAGATCAGCACCAAAGGCGGCATGATCGCGCGTAATACCTGCAGAATGCTGACTTTCGCGTCTTCGTCTCGCACATGCGCCGGCATAACAGCGGGCTTCAGCACCGCCACGACGACGATATACAGCATGTACAGCCCGACCAGCAGCAGCCCCGGGATCAGTGCACCGGCAAACAGGTCGCCGACCGACACCGTCTTCGGCGAGAAAATTCCCATTTCGAGCTGGGCCTGCTGGTAGGCCGTCGTCATGACGTCGCCGAGCATGACGAGGATGATCGACGGCGGAATGATCTGTCCCAGCGTGCCGGAGGCGCAGATCGTGCCGGTCGCAATCTCCGGCGAGTAGCCGCGCCGCAGCATCGTTGGCAGCGACAACAGACCCATCGTCACAACCGTGGCGCCGACGATCCCGGTGCTTGCCGCCAGCAACATGCCGACAAGCGTCACGGACAGGCCGAGCCCGCCGCGCAATGCGCCGAACATCGAGCTCAGCGTATCGAGCAGCTCTTCGGCAATGCGGGCACGCTCCAGCGTCACGCCCATGAAAACGAACAGCGGTACCGCGACCAGCGTCTCGTTTGCCATGATGCCGAAAATCCGGTTCGGCAGTCCCGATAGCAGCGCCTCGGTGAAATTGCCGGTGAGGACGCCGACGGCCGCGAAGATCAACGCCGTTCCGCCCAGCGTGAAGGCGACCGGGAAACCGGACATCAGGATCACGATGACTGCGAGGAACAACAAGAGCGGTACCCACTCCATTACGGCCTGCCTCGCAACGTGGCCAAAGACCGTAGCATCAAAGCAATGCCCTGCAGGCCGACCAGCACCGGCATCAGCACCAGGATCGACTTGGCCAGTGGCACGAGCGGATACGGCAGGCCGCCCGACTCGCGCGAAGCCTCTTTTATCGACCAGGAAACCGCCGCGAAGTCATACGACTTGAATACGAGAAACCCGCACAGCGGCAGCAGGAAAAACAACACGCCCAAAAAGTCGACCCAGGCGCGTCTCCTGTCGCTCATCGACCGGTAAAACACGTCGACCCGAACGTGCTCGTCGTGTTTCAGCGTGTAGGCCGCCCCGATCATGAACACGGCGGCGTGCAACCAGATCACCGACTCCTGCAACCAGATCAGGCCGGCGTCAAACGCGTACCGCAGTACGACGATGACAAACGTCACCAGCACCATCAGCAGCGTCAGCCAGGCGAACAACCTGCCGGTGGCTTCGGAGAAGCGTTCGATCAGGTTGTCTTGCTTGTCGGCCAACGCGAATCAGCGCCGCCAGAATGTCGGCGTGATCAGGACCAGCAGCGTGAAGATCTCGAGGCGGCCGAGCAGCATGCCGACGATCGCAATCCACTTCGGTGCATCCGACAGCGTCATGAAACCGGACGAGACCTCGCCAAGGCCCGGGCCGAGATTGTTCAGCGTGGCGGCGACCGCGGAGAACGCTGTCACCTGGTCGAGCCCGGCAGCCATCATTGCAATCATCATGACGCTGAAGACGACGACATAGATTGAGAAGAACCCCCACACGGCATCGACGACCCGGTGACCGACCGCCTTGCTGCCGAGCTTGACCGGGATCTCGGCGCTCGGATGCACGAGGCGGGTAATCTCACGCAGGCCCTGCTTGTAAATCAGTAACCATCGCACGACCTTGATGCCGCCGGCCGTCGAACCGGCCGAACCGCCGATGAAGCTGGCGAAAATCAACAGGACCGGCACGGCCGCGGGCCAGGTCGAATAGTCCGCCGTCGTAAAGCCGGTCGTCGTGGCGATCGAAACCGCCTGGAACAGGCCGTTCAGGATGTTGTCGCCGGGTGACGCGTAGACCTGGTGCTGGAACAGGCCGAAAATCACCAGCACGGCAACGCCCAGCAGGATGACCGTATAGCCGCGAAACTCGGGATCCTGCGAATAGTGCCGGATGGAAACATAGCGCCAGGCATAAAAATGCAGCGAGAAGTTGATGCCGGCGGCAAACATGAAAAAGATGGCAACGAGGTCGATCGCCGCACTGTCGTAATAGCCGATGCTGGCATCGTGTGTCGAGAAACCGCCGATGGCGACTGTCGAGAACGAGTGACACAGCGCATCGAACCAGTTCATGCCGGCGAGCATGTAGCTGGCGGCACAGGCCGTTGTAAACGCCAGGTACACATACCAGAGCGCCTTGGCGGTCTCGGTAATGCGCGGCGTTAGTTTGGTGTCCTTCACCGGCCCCGGTGTTTCGGCACGATAAAGCTGCATGCCACCGACGCCGAGCATCGGCAAAACGGCGACGGCAAGAACGATGATGCCCATGCCGCCAAACCACTGCAGCTGCTGCCGGTAGTACAGGATCGAGCGCGGCAACTCGTCGAGACCCGTCAGCACGGTGGCGCCGGTCGTTGTCAGCCCGGACATCGACTCGAAGATGGCATCGGTTATCGACAGCGGCACCGTGTCGGCAAGCAGCAGCGGAGCCGCGCCGAAAGTGCCCAGCACGGTCCAGAATGCGGCGACGACCAGGAAGCCGTCACGCAACCGCAGGTCCTTGCGGGTCTTGTGTACTGGCAGCCAGATCAGGATGCCGGCCAACAGCGTCAGGCCGAAAGCCTCGAGGAACGGCAACCACGAGGCTTCATCAAAGATTACGCTGATCGCAATCGGCGGCAGCATCGTCAGGCTGAACATCATCAACAGCAACCCGAGGATTCGCTGTACCGCTGTCCAGTTCATTCCCGGTTGCTCTGCCTAGACAAAAGAAACGCCAACCTGGAACAGTTTTTCGATCTGCTCGATCTTGCGCCGGTCGGTCAGGAACAGGATGACATGGTCATCGCTCTCTATAACGGTATCGTGGTGCGCGATGATGACCCGGTCGTCGCGCACCAGCGCGAGGATGCCGCAGCCTTTCGGCAGGCCGATGTCTTCGATCGCGCGGCCGACGACCTTCGAGCTTTCTTCCTCACCGTGTGCAATGGCCTCGATAGCTTCGGCCGCGCCGCGCCTAAGCGAGTGCACCTTGACGACGTCGCCACGGCGAACGTGGGCAAGCAGCGAGCCAATCGTGATCTGCTGCGGTGAAATCGCGATGTCGATGCTGCCGGCCTCAACGAGGTCGACGTAGGAGGCCCGGTTGATCAGCGCCATAACCTTGTGCGCACCCAGGCGCTTGGCCAGCATCGAGCTCAGGATGTTGGCTTCCTCGGAATTGGTCAGCCCGCAGAACACGTCCGCGTTGTCGATGTTCTCTTCGAGCAGCAATTCCTCGTCAGCAGCGTCGCCGACCAGCACGATTGCCTTGTTCAGCTGTTCGGAGATATGCCGCGCCCGCTGCGGGTCGCGTTCGATGATCTTGACCTGGTTGGTTTGTTCCAGGGCCAGTGCGAGGCGCACCCCGATGTTGCCGCCACCGGCGATCACGACACGCCGGACCGGGTCCTCGAGCCGGCGCATTTCGCTCATGAAGACCCGAATGTCCTTGCGATCGGCAATAAAGAAGACTTCGTCGTTTTCCTGGATGATCGTGTCGCCGTCCGGGAGCATGGCGCGGCCGTCACGGTAGATAGCGGCAATGCGGGCTTCGGTGTTCGGAATATGTTCCTTCAGTGTCGCGATGCGCTGACCCACCAGCAAGCCGTCCCGGTCAGCCTTGGCGCCGACCAGGCGCACACGGCCGTTGGCAAAGTCGAGTACCTGCGACGCACCCGGATAGAGAATGAGTTGCTCGATGTGTTCGCAGACGAGCTGTTCAGGACTGATACGCACATCGATCGGTATCGCATCCTGCGTGAACAGGTCCTTGGCGCTCATGTACTCGGCAGAGCGAATGCGTGCGATCTTGGTTGGCGTGTGGAAAGCGGTGTACGCAACCTGGCAGGCAACCATGTTGGTCTCATCGGAGTCAGTCAGCGCAACGACGATGTCGGCATCATTGGCGCCGGCGCGCCCCAGCACGTCCGGGTGGGCAGCATGACCGACCACGGTGCGAATATCGAGTCGGTCCTGCAGTTCACGCAAGACGTCGGGCCGCATATCAACGACCGTGACTTCGTTGGCCTCTTCACGCGACAGGTGATAGGCAGCGGAAGAACCGACCTGGCCTGCGCCGAGGATGAGAATTTTCATTGCGCCAAGTCTACATCAGATCGAGATTCGCATAACTGAGAACCAGCCATTTTGTGCCTGCCGTCTCAAAATTGACTTCGACCCGTGCGTGCGCTCCCTGGCCTTCGCAATTGAGGATAACGCCATCGCCGAACTTCTGGTGATGTACGCGTTGACCGAGCCGCACACCGGCTTCCGAACCCTGCCGGATCGATGTACTGCGCGCGCCAGATGCACGTACCGGCCGGCTGACCTGCACACGCGGCCGCACTTCCTCGATATGCTCGTCCGGAATCTCGTTGATGAAGCGTGACGGCTGCGAGTAGTTGTCCATGCCGTGCAAGCGCCGTTGTTCGGCATAGGTGATGTACAGCGTCTGCATGGCCCGGGTGATGCCGACGTAGCAAAGGCGCCGTTCTTCCTCGAGGCCGTTCGGGTCGGAGACCGAGCGCTGGTGCGGAAACAGCCCGTCTTCCATGCCGGACATGAACACCAGGGGAAACTCGAGCCCCTTGGCAGAGTGCATCGTCATCAATTGCACGCAGTCGTCCCATTCGTCGGCCTGGCCCTCGCCGGCTTCCAGCGCAGCGTGCGACAGGAACTCGTCCAGCGGCGACATCTCTTCGGCCGGGTCGGGCTCGAAACTGCGGCCTGCGCTGACAAGCTCGAGCAGGTTCTCGATGCGGGTTTCACCCTTCTCGCCTTTTTCCTTTTTGAAGAACTCGATCAGGCCGCTCGCATGGATGACGTGATCGATTTTCTCGGGCAGGTCGAGCGAGTCGGTGTCGCGCGCGAGCGTTTCGATGAGGTTGATGAATGCGTGCACGGCATTCGCGGCACGGCCGTTCAGTTCGTCGCTTGCAATTGCGCCGGCGGCGCGCCACAGCGAACAGCTGTTGGCACGCGCATAGCTGCGCATCATGTCCGCGGTACGTGCACCGATACCCCGGGTCGGCTTGTTCACAACCCGTTCGAACGAACTGTCGTCGTCACGGTTGGCAATCAGCCGCAGGTAAGCCAGGGCATCCTTGATCTCGGCGCGCTCGAAAAACCGCAGCCCGCCATAAACCCGGTACGGGATGCCGGCGTTGATGAGCCCTTCTTCCAGTGCGCGCGACTGTGCGTTGGACCGATACAGCACGGCCGCATCAGCACGCAGGTTGCCCTGGTCGATCCAGTCACGCAGGCGGCCGATGATGAAGTCGGCCTCGTCACGTTCGTTGTATGCCGCGTAGATGCGGATCGGCTCCCCGTCGGCGCCGTCGGTCCAGAGCTTCTTGCCGAGCCGGGAGCTGTTGTTCTCGATAACGGCATTGGCGGCGTTCAGGATCGTACCGGTCGAGCGGTAGTTCTGCTCGAGCTTGACGACGGTCGTGCCGGGAAAGTCTTTCTGGAAGCGGTGGATGTGCTCGACCCGTGCACCACGCCAGCGGTAGATCGACTGGTCGTCGTCGCCGACGACAAACGGGATGCCGTGCTTGCCGGCCAGCAACCGCAGCCAGGCATACTGGATCGAGTTGGTGTCCTGGAACTCGTCGACCAGCAGATGCGTGAAGCGCCGCTGGTAATGTGCCAGCAGCTCCGGGTTGTCGCGCCACAGCTCGTGCGCACGCAGCAGTAGTTCAGCAAAGTCGACGAGGCCGCCGCGGTCGCAGACTTCCTCGTAGGCTGCATACAGCGCGATCATCTGCCGGCGATGCGGGTCGCCCTCGTCGTCGAGGTGTTTGGGCCGCCGGCCCTCGTCCTTTTCGCCGTTGATAAAGTACTGGATCTCGCGCGGTACCCAGCGGGTCTCGTCGATCTCGAGGTTCTTCAGCAGCCGCTTGATCAGGCGCAGCTGGTCATCGGAGTCGATGATCTGGAAATTCTGCGGCAGCCCGGCTTCGCGCCAGTGCCGCCGCAGCAACCGGTGTGCCAGGCCGTGAAATGTCCCGATCCACAGGTGGTTGACCGGGATCTTCAGCAGCGACTCGATACGGCCGCGCATTTCTGCCGCCGCCTTGTTGGTAAAGGTCACCGCCAGCACGCTTTGCGGACTGACGCCCTCGACATCGATCAGCCAGGCGGCCCGGTGCACCAGTACCCGCGTCTTGCCGCTCCCGGCGCCGGCGATCACCAGCGTCGGCCCGGCCGCAGCCGTTACTGCCTGACGCTGCGCGTCGTTCAGCGACTCTAGAATCGGGGTGACATCCATCGGGGCAAGCTCAGCGAAACAGCGCGGAATACTAACAGACTTGCTGCTCTGAGCGATTGCCAGATTCCTGTCGAAACGGTTTGGGTCCGGAACCGCCAGCGGCGTACTCCTCTCCCTCATGGCTCGCTGCGCTGCGCTTTACTTCGGTCGAAGAACACACCGCTGGCAGTTCCTCAGCGTACCCCTCAGTCAACGGTTTGAGTCCGGAACTGCCAGCGGCGTATTCCTCTCCCTCATGGCTGGCTGCGCTGCGCTTTACTTCGGTCGAAGAACACACCGCTGGCAGTTCCTCAGCGTACCCCTAAGTCAGGGAGGCGGCCCGATGCAGCACAAGCGGTTGTGCATGGGATGTTGCCAGGAAAGATCGTGAAGCTCAGGATTCACCAACGATGTATGGAGAGAAGCCAAGTGGGGGCGGTCTTCGACCGAAGTAAAGCGCAGGCTTGCCGAGCCATGAGGCAGAGGACTGCCCCCGCCGGGCTTCTATGCCACTACTGCCGCCACGTAAGCCCGAGGCTGAACCAGGTGCGGTCGTAGCTGACGCGTATGTCGGACGAAGACGATTCTCGGTACTCGGCTTCGAAGTTGGCGCTCAGGCGCGGCGTGATGCGGTATTCCGTGTCGAAATTGACGCGCAGGGTTTCGAGCGAGCGGATGCCGGCGTCGGGGTTGTTGTAGGCGTAGGAATGCGGGTAGTCGTAGTGCCGGTAGTTGGTGGCGAGTTCGAGCTTGATACGCCGCGTCGGTGTCCAGCTGAAATCGAAGCCGAACTCGTCGCGGGTGTAGTCGTAGTAACCCTGGTAGCGGTCGGTCCGGTCCGTGCGCTCGAGGTTGAAGCCGAACCACATATTCGGTGTGATGCGCTGGCGGGCGGTCATGCCGAACGCCAGGTAGTCGTAACGCACATCCGGGGCCGAGGCGAACTGGTTGCCGTCGCGGTCGAATGACGGGCGGTCGCTGAAACGGCGGCTGTAGCGGTCGACCGTGAAGCGCAGCAGCGAGGTCTCGGTGAAGCTGTATTGTGCATGCGCGGCGAACACGAAGTACTCGTGGTCATACTCGGGCACGGCCTTCGGGTTGTCGTAGTTCCAGAGCTGCCCTTTCACGCGCAGCCCCAGCGCGAACTTGCGAAACGCCTGCACCCAGGCAAATTCGGGCCCATAGCGCTTGTAGTTCATGCGGTCGCCGATCAGCTCCGGCCCTAGCACGGTGTCGACCTGCCGCTCGGTGCCGTCGTCCGGGTCAAAATAGGTTTCTTCGTGCTGGGCAAACGTAAAGGCGCTGAATACCCGGCGGGAGCGTTCTTCTTCCTGTTTCAGGTAGGAGCTGCCAAAACTGATCTCGTGGCTGAACTCGTCGGCGTTCTCAATTTCTTCGTCCTGGTAGAGACGGCCGGTCATGCGATAGGCGGCGTAGAAGGATTCGAGCAGGTAGCTGTTGATGTTGTACTTGAGATTGATATCGACAGGAATAAAGCCGCCGGACATCGGTTCCGGTGTGACCAGTGGAAGGTCCGGGTCGGAGTAATCGAAGTACGAAACACTCGGTGCGCGGTACACATTGTCGTCGCTGCCGTAGCCGACATAGGCGCTGAGATCGAAGTTGGTGTACTCACGTTCTATCCGGGCCTTTTCTTCCGGAATCTCTTCGAGCTCGATTTGTTCCTGTTCCTTTTCGAGTCGCGCGATGGCTGTGCGGGCAAGCCGGCGGATCTGCCGGTTCTCGCGCTGGTCGCGTGCCATGTAGAAGTACTCGAGTGCCTTGTCGATATCGCCGACGGCGTTCTCGTTCAGGCCGAGGTTGAATTGCGTCATGACGCGCAGACCGGGTGCCTGCTGTGCGATCAGGAATGCTTCCCGGGCGCGGTTGTGCTGGCCGGCACGGTAATGGGTGACGCCGATGTTGTAGTACAGCACGGCGGAGTTCATGCCGGCTTCGAGTGCCTGTTCATAACGCAGCAAAGCGGCCCAGTGCAGGTCGTCGCGGGCCAGGCGGTTGCCGTCTTCGAAGGCCTGGTCGGCCGTCAGGGCGTAACTCGCCTGCAGCGGGGCAAGGCAGAGCAATGCTGCGCCAAGTAAGGCGGCAAGCAGCGACTGCCGGTGTGACGAATTAAGATGTGTTGCAGTAATGGCCCAAGCTCCCGAACTTCGGGTTATGTCTGGTTACAAGATTACCGGGAGTCGGGCCTCCAAAACTGCGACGTGGCGCATAAAAATCCCCCCGAAAGCAGGGCAATCGGGGGGATTTCATGGCTTTGGCGGATCAATGCGCGAAAGCGAGAACCAGTCGACGTTTCAGGCCTAGACGACCTCGTCTTCCATCGGGTCTTCTTCCATGTCGTCTTCTTCCGGCATTTCGATGTCGTAACGGTCGTCATCGATTTCTTCGCTCTGTTCGAAGTCGCCTTCCTCGGCGAAGTCCCGGTCATTCTCGGTGAATTCCTCGTCGGTGACGAATTCGTCTTCGTGGCGATCGAAACGTTCGTCTTCGCCGGCACCTGCCTCATCGGCGTTGTCGCTGGACTCGTTCGCGGACGCGTCGCTGGCGGGGTCGGTGAAGCCGCCGTCCTCGCGGTCACCGTCGGTGCCTTCCGGGCCCGGCATTTCAATGACAACGTCCTGGATGCCTTCGACATCGTCGACGACTTCCATCGTGACTTCGAGGTCGTCGAGGTCCTCGGCAACGGATACGGCCGGCAGTGAAGAAAGGCTGGCGAACAGTGTTGCGGTGATCATTACTTTGAGCTGTTTCATGGTCCTACTCCGGTTAAATTCGAGAGACATCGACACGCAGCCGGAACTCGCGGTTGCGGTTGTTGTGTTCGAGCCGGGCGAGCAGTTCGCCGCCGGCAGGGGTCAGTGCAACGAATTTGAGCGGCAGCAGGTTGCGGCCTTCGCCAAGGCTGGTCTCCCAGCTGATCTCGGACTGTCCCGGGAAGCCGGCCAGCTCAATGCCAGCCGGCAGCGAAACGGTCAGGGTTGCGGCCTCCATCGCTTCGCTTGCCGAGAACACCAGGTTGACGGTACGCGGCTCCTCGAGCGCCATCGTGACTTCAGGAATGCCGGGCTCCGGCACTGGCGCGTCCTGCAACAGAGCGCCGCCGACAAGCCACAGCGCCAGGCCAGCGGCGATGGCGCCAACCAGACCGGTCATCACCCGGCGATGACGCCGGCGGCGCGCACCCTGCAACGTCGCCCGGGCGAGCGCCTGCTCATAGAACCCGGCGTCGGCTTCGGGTGCCGGCAAATCCCTGAGCAATGCCCGGATCTCGGCGTCGTCCTGCTGCGGATTTTCGTGCTGGTCAGTCATACATTTCGTCCTTCCTGACCCTGTATACGGATTTGCTCAGGAAAAGGTTCCATCTGCGGTCAGGATTTCACGCAGGCGCGCCCTGGCGCGGTGCAGGCGGGACTTGACAGTGCCGACCGGCGTTCCCGTAAGTTCCTGTATTTCTTCCAGTTTGTAGCCTTCCGTGTCGTGCAGCAGCACAACGATGCGGTGCTCGACGCTGAGCTTTGCGAGGGCCTTTTCGAGGCGTTCTGCAATTTCCAGCTGTTGCTGGCTGGCAGCCGGGTCGTGTGCGGCCGGGCCGGTGGCCTCGATGCCGGCAATGCCCTCGCTGCCAAGCCGGCTTTCGTCGACGGTCTGCAAGCGGTGCCGGGTGAAGCGCCGTTGCTCGTCGATGAACAGGTTGTACATGACGCGGCACAGCCACGGTCCGGGCTGCTCGATCCGCGCCAGGTCATCGAGCTTGCCGTAGACCTTGATGAGGAGTTCCTGGAACAGGTCCTCGGCTTCCGCCTTGCTGCCGGCGAGGCGCCAGGCCAGGCGATACAGGCGGTCGAAGTGCGGCCGCACCAGTCGCTCGAACGCCAGGTTTGTTTCGGACCATTGCATGATTTTTCAGAGTGTAACCCCGGGTGACCGGGTCACAAGGATGCGTTTGGCAATCTGTGCGTTGAAATGCCGCAGGCGCCTGGCGGGATTGCGACCCGGACTGGGCTATAATCGCCGTCCCAGGGGGCCGGTCCCGGTCGCCGTATAAAAAGTACAAGGGGGTTACATGACTCGCGAAACGTCGCGGACACAGCGTCTGCCTTTCTTCGGTCTCGTTCTGCTGTTCATCTCGTCACTCGCCGGTGCAGACTGGATCGAGCAAAGCGACAAGATCTCGATGCGCGTGCTCGAAAGCCAGGCGGCTTTCAACCCCGAGAGTTTCAGCTGGCTGGGCCTCAGCGAATTTGATGGCGAAGTGATCGACCTCGGGCCGGATTACATCGAGCGGCGCGATGCCGGTGACCGGAAGATGCTCGCGTATCTCGAAGCAGAGCTGGCAAAAGAGGAACATCCCAAGGTCCGCCAGGACATCGAGATCCTGATCCAGTCGGTGAATGACAGCCTCGAAACCCGGCACATCACGAATG
>JAUIDP010000044.1 GCA_030429005.1 Gammaproteobacteria bacterium
GGCGGCAGCGTGCACCGCCATCACCTGGTTGGCGTTGGCTTCGGTAATTTGCAGCGACAACGTCGGGCTCGGCGGGCCGTTGAGGCCGAATACCGCGACCTTGTCGCCGCCGCAGCCACCCAGGACTAGGAAAGCGCTGAACATCGTAGCGACATTACGAACCGTGCGGAGGTACTTGTTATTATTATTATTGTTCACGAGTTTTCGGGTGCCAAAATTGCGCCTGGGTGACAGAATACCGGCTCCCCGGCCCGTTGGGAACAGCGTCGCAACATAAGCCAATAATCAGCGGCCCGGAACGACGAATATGACAAATTCGCGGCCCGTGCCTGCGCAATCTGCCTATTGCCTTCAGCGGGCATCCTGTCATTATCCGGCGCTTACGATCGGCATTCGAGGAGAAGACCGTGCTTGGAAATCCTTCGTTAATGACTCGCGTCGCCATCGGCAAAGGCATCGGCCTCGTCGTTGGCATCATCGGCTTTGTGTTCCTGCCGTCCTTCCTGCCCGATGCAGACCTGATGCTGCGCTGGGGAATCCTGCTCTGGTACACGACCTTCGGCGCAATTGTCGGCGTTTTCGGCGTGTTTGACTCGCATCCTGTTCTGCAGCTGCCGCTGCCATGGTACATCCGTGCGCCGGCTATCGGCGCCTGGTTGAATTTCGTGCTGGTGTTCTTCGCGCACGACGCGATGCGCGCGGTGATGACCAGTGTCTTCGGCGCGGACGGCGCATTGCAGTCACCGTTCTGGTTTGTCGCCGAAGGCGCGATCATTGGCCTGATTATCGGGTTTTTTGCGACCCGCTATGGCGGTGAAGGCGCTGCGACCGCCGGCCGCTAGAACGTTGCGAGTTCGCGCAAAACGGCAGTCGTATAGCCGCCCCTGGGCAGGCTGAACTCCAGCCACAGCGCATCGTCATCGATGCGCCAGCCCAGGTCGTTGACGAGCAGGCGCAGCGGTCGCGCCGCCGGCTGCAGGCGTGCAGCGACGAGGCCGTCGACGAGGTCCTGGTAGCGGGCGGCAACCGCAGTTTCCAGCCCGGCGACGTCCCTGCCGGCGCGCGGTGACCCGCCCCCCCAAAGTGACGCGCTGGGATGAATATCGTGTTCACTGCAGCGCTGCCGCAGGTCGTCTGTCACTTCGTCGACGGCAAACAGGCTCCCGCTGCCATCCAGGTTGGCCAGCTCCCCGGCCAGCAGCCGATTCCAGCTGCCATTTTTGACGCGCTCCGCCAAAATGGCATTGAAGATGCACGCGCGCGCTGCCGACAATGCAATGCTGCGTTTCGCCCGGGACATTCGCTGGCCGCGAAACAACCTGCCGCAAAGTTCGAGGTTGCCGCCATCCCGGCCGAAACGCTGGCCACCGAAATAGTTCGGCACGCCGTGCCCGGCAATGGCTGCCAGGCGCGCCTCGATTTGGGCCTCACAGGAGGCGACGTTTGCGTTTCGCAACGCGATGCGAAAGGCATTGCCGGCATGTGCACCGCGCCGCAGCTTGCGCCGGTGTCGGCAGGTCTCGAGAATGTCCACACCGTCGGCCGCGAATCTGCTCCAGTCGGTTTGCCCGGCGCGGCGCACGCTGAACCACTGGCAGGTCACAGCGTGGCGGTCCTTCATGCCCGCATAGCCGACATCGCGCACCGGAACCTGGCCGTGTCTCGCCAATTGCTCGGCCACCCATTGCGTGTTCTGGCCCTGTTTGCGAACCCACAGGAGGTCGTGCTCACCGTCGCCGCTGAACTCGATCGAGCAGGACTCCGTCACACGAAAATCCTCCGGAGTCTCGCGAATGGATGCGTTGAAAAGTGCTGCGCCGTGAGCGGTCGCCCATTCCGGCAATGCGGTCATGCGGAACGCTATAGCGGCGTCGCTACGGCAGGTACAACCTGGTAGAACGTCTCCTGTGGCCCGATCATGCCAAGGTCGGTACGGGCGCGCTCTTCAGCAGCCTCCAGGCTTTGCTTGAGATTGATGACTTCCGCCTCCAGCGCCAGGTTGCGCTGCTGCAGCTGCTGGTTTTCTGCCGCTTGCTCCGCGACTGCAGCGCGCAAACCCTGTGTCTTGCTGAAGCCGCTGTTCGAAACCCACAACTGCCCCTGCAGCAACAGCGCAATCACGGCAAGTCCGAGCAGCAACCAGCGACCAGTGCCCACAGCAATCCCCAATGTCTGACGTTCAGGCTTTGACGGAGAACGCCGCACGTCCGGCGTAACCCGCTTCGGCTCCCAACTCTTCCTCTATCCGCAGCAACTGGTTGTACTTGGCGATGCGATCGGAGCGGGACAACGACCCGGTCTTGATCTGCGTGGCCGGCGTACCTACCGCGATGTCTGCGATGGTGCTGTCCGACGTCTCGCCCGACCGGTGCGAAATCACCGCCGCGTAACCTGCCTCCCCAGCCATAGTAATTGCATCAAGAGTTTCGCTTAAGGTACCGATTTGGTTGGGTTTTATCAATATCGCATTGGCAATTTTTTCATTGATTCCCCGCTCCAGGATCGCCGTGTTCGTAACGAACAGGTCGTCACCGACCAATTGCACGCGATCGCCGATGGCATCGGTCAGCAGTTTCCAGCCGGCCCAGTCCGATTCGTCCATGCCGTCCTCGATCGTGATGATCGGATAGGCATCCGCCAGCTCAGCCAGGAACGCGCTGAAACCCGCGGCATCAAAGCTGCGGCCTTCCGATTCAAGGCGATACTCGCCGTTTGTGTAGAATTCCGAGCTCGCGACATCGAGACCAAGCAGGATATCCCTGCCTGCCTTGAAACCGGCCTTCTCGATAGCCGTCATGATGGTATCGAGCGCGGCACGGTTTGACGGCAGGTCCGGCGCAAAGCCACCCTCATCGCCCACCGCCGTATTCAGGCCCTGTCCTTTCAATACGCTTTTCAGCGCATGGAAAATCTCGGTCCCGTGACGCAGCGCCTCGGCAAAACTGGGAGCGCCCACCGGCAGGATCATGAACTCCTGGATATCGACACTGTTGTCGGCGTGTGCGCCACCATTGATGATATTCATCATCGGCAGCGGCATCGTTGTGCCACTGCCCAGGTGACGGAACAGCGATACACCGTCGGACACGGCCGCTGCCCTGGCAACGGCCAGCGAAATTGCCAGCAGTGCGTTGGCACCAAGACGCCCCTTGTTGTCCGTGCCATCGAGATCAATCATGCACTGATCGACAGCGCGTTGATCGGCAAACTCGGTAGCCAGCAGCGCATCGCGCAATTCCCCGTTGACGTTGGCAACAGCCTTGATGACACCCTTGCCGAGGTACCGGGCCTTGTCGCCATCACGCAGTTCGACCGCCTCGCGCGTTCCGGTCGAAGCGCCCGATGGCACAGCAGCTCTTGCCTTGCTGCCGTCACTGAGTTCGACATCTGCCTCTACCGTAGGGTTACCTCGCGAGTCGAGAATCTCCCGACCCCGCACGTCTTTGATCTTGATCATGCTTACTCCGTTTTGGGGACGCCGAGACCGTACTCGGCTTCTTGAAACTCACGTTGTTTGACGGTCGTGTCGATCGACACCAGCTGTTCCAGCAGTGCCGCCATCTTGTCCAGCGGCCAGGCATTCGGGCCGTCGCTGAGCGCCTTGGCCGGCTCCGGATGCGTCTCCATGAACAGGCCGGCGACGCCGGCGGCCGTCGCCGCCCTCGCCAGCACCGGGATGAATTCACGCTGGCCGCCCGACGACTTGCCCTGCCCGCCCGGCAGCTGCACCGAGTGGGTGGCATCAAACACAACTGGGCAGCCGGTGCCCCGCAAAACAGCGAGGCTGCGCATGTCGGACACCAGGTTGTTGTAGCCGAACGAAAAACCGCGCTCACAGACCATGATGGCATCGTTCCCGGTCGACCTGGCCTTGTCGACGACATTCTGCATTTCCCACGGCGACAGGAATTGTCCCTTCTTGATGTTGACCGGTTTGCCGGCGCTCGCTGCACGCAGGATAAAATTGGTCTGCCGGCACAGGAAGGCAGGCGTCTGCAATACATCGACGACGTCTGCCGCCTCGTCCATCGGCGTATCTTCATGCACATCCGTCAGTACCGGTACGCCGACCTGGCGTTTGACCTCGGCGAGAATGCGCAGGCCTTCTTCCATGCCCGGGCCGCGAAACCCGTCCCGTGAACTGCGATTGGCCTTGTCGAATGACGACTTGTAAATGAATGGCACACCGAGATTGCCGCACACGTCTTTCAGCGTCCCGGCGGTATCGATTGCCATTGATTCGCTCTCGACGACGCAGGTACCGGCAATCAGGAATATGCGGTGTTCGTTGCCCGCGTCGAAGCCACAGAGCTTCATGCTTCAGCCGCCTTCGGCAGCATGCCGTCGTGATGTTGCCGCGTCGCCGCAATAAACCCCTTGAACAACGGATGGCCGTCACGCGGGTTGGAAGTGAACTCCGGGTGGAACTGGCTGGCCAGGAACCACGGGTGGCCCGGAATTTCGACCATTTCCACGAGGTCGTCGACCGACGTACCGGAAAAACGCACGCCGGCGTTCTCCAGTCGCTCGCGATAATTGTTGTTCACTTCGTAGCGATGCCGGTGACGCTCCTCGATCGAGGTCGCTCCGTAACTTTCGGCCGCCAGCGAACCGGGCGCCAGCTCGACCTGCTGCGCACCGAGGCGCATCGTGCCGCCCATGTCCGAGTCCTCGTCGCGTTGTTCAACGCTGCCTGCATCCGTTTGCCACTCGGTAATCAGTGCGACCACCGGGTGTGGCGTCTCACGGTTAAACTCCGTACTCATGGCACCGTCGAGACCGGCGAGGTTGCGCGCGGCCTCGATGACAGCGACCTGCATGCCGAGACAGATGCCGAGGTAGGGAATACCGTTCTCACGGGCGAAACGGACGGTCTCGATCTTGCCCTCGATGCCACGATCGCCGAATCCGCCGGGCACGACGATACCGTCCATTCCCTGCAGGCAACCGGTGCCGTTTTGTTCGATATCCCGCGACTCGATGAATTCGATGTCGACCCGTGTGCCGGTATGAATGCCGCCATGCTGCAGTGCCTCGACCAGCGAAATATAGGAATCCTTGAGGTCCATGTACTTGCCGACCATCGCAATCCGGACTTCGCCGCCCGGATTCTTCTTTGCGTCGACGATTTTCTGCCACTCGCTGAGGTCTGCCGGTGGCAGGTCCAGCCCAAGCTGGCGAACCACGATCTCGTCCAGGCCCTGCTCGTGCAGCATCGCCGGGATCTTGTACAGATCGTCAGCGTCGTAAGCCGAAATTACAGCCTTTTCCTGGACATTCGTGAACAAGGCGATCTTCTTGCGTTCTTCCATCGGCAATGGTTGCTCGGAACGACACACGAGGATATCCGGCTGAATACCGATGGAACGCAATTCCTTGACCGAATGCTGGGTCGGCTTGGTCTTGATTTCCGACGCCGTCGAGATATACGGGACCAGGGTCAGGTGCACGTACATTACCCGGTCGTGCCCCAGCTCTACGCCCATCTGGCGAATAGCCTCGAGAAACGGCAGCGACTCGATGTCGCCGACGGTTCCACCGATTTCCACCAGGCAGATGTCGGCGTCGCCCGCGCCTTTCTTGACGCTGCGCTTGATCTCGTCAGTGATGTGCGGAATCACCTGCACCGTGGCGCCGAGGTAGTCACCCCGTCGCTCCTTGGCGATGACCGTTTCGTAAATACGGCCGGTTGTGAAATTGCTGTGTCTGCCGCATTTGGCTGTTCGCACAAAGCGTTCGTAGTGACCCAGGTCGAGGTCGGTCTCGGTGCCGTCATGGGTCACGAAGACCTCGCCGTGCTGGAACGGACTCATCGTGCCGGGGTCCACGTTGATGTACGGATCGAGCTTGATCATGCTGATCGTCAGGCCGCGCGCCTCGAGGAGCGCGCCAAGGCAGGCAGAAGTGATGCCCTTGCCGAGCGAGGAAACTACGCCGCCAGTGATGAATACATACGATGTCATAGGCAAAACCAGGTCGATAACTGGCGGAAACAACAAAGGGCTGGAGCAAAGCACGGTGACTGCGGTGTGCTTTTTTCCAACCCTTCAGAAATACGCGCCGTCGTTGGACTAAAGACGGTATTCAACGTTAACAGAACGCCCCATGCGACACAATGCGCGCCTAGTGAATTGGCGGACGGTCTTGCCAGCGAATCGCAGCACCGGGATGGCTTGCGGCCGAATCCGCAAGCCAGAGATCGGCGACTGCCACGAGCTCGTCACCGGCATACAGAAGCGGGATACGATCCCGCATCCACGGCACGACGCCTTCCTGCTGCAACAGGTTCTTCAGCGATTTGGTATGGGCCTGACCTGCAGGCCTGATTTTTTCGCCCCCTTCCCGGTAGCGAATCTGCAGGCCGTCCTCGATGAGCCGCGGGTCCAGGCCAACCGACGCGTCCGGCTCCGCCAACAAAAAGCCGTTGGCTGCACCGAGTTCCAGCCGCGGCTGTTTCGACCAGGTTAACGCCTGCGGTGCTGTACCGGCAGCGGCGGCGAGCAGGTACAGGCAATCCCGGTAGCGCCGTACTTCAACACCGTTCCAACGCAGCAACGGGTCGGCATCGGTGCGCGCCGCGATGACTTCGTCGAGTACCCGCTGCAACTGCGCGGCCGATGGCGTGGCCAGGCCTGACTCCCTGATTGCGTGGCGCAGCACATTTCGTTGCCGCGCGAGTGGCAGTCCACGCAGCGCAACCAGGTCCAGCCTGTCTGGACGCGTGCCAAGACCGGCTGCATCGATACTGGCAAGATCCCGCAACAACGCTGCTGCATCTCCCGCGAGCAGACTGCTTCGAAACAGTCTCTCTGCGGCGCCCGGCCAGCGCGACTCGATGGTTGGCAGCACTTCGTGGCGCAGGAAATTTCGGTCAAACGCAAGATCTTCGTTGGACGGATCGTCAATCCAGCGCAGTTCCTGCTGTACCGCATAGTCGTGCAACGCCTGCCGGGAGAACGACAGCAGCGGCCGCGCCAGGGTGCCAGCCGCAAAACGCCGCCTTGACGCAATGCCCGCGAGACCGGCAGGTCCGCTGCCGCGCAACAGGTTCAGCAACAGGGTTTCTGCCTGGTCCTCACGATGGTGGGCACTGAGTACCCAGTCGCCCGGAAGCACCAGGCCTGCCAGCGCTGTGTAGCGTGCTTCACGGGCAGCCGCTTCAACGCCCGCGCCGCTGGCGGTATCCACCGCCACTCGCTCGACCTGGCACTCGACGCCCCAGCTTGCCGCCGTGCTGCGGCAATGCTCTGCCCAGCGCGTCGATGCCGGGTGCAGGCCGTGATCGACATGCACAGCCTGCAGCGACAAGTTTGCCCGTGCCCCGCCATTGACCAGTGCGTGCAGCAATACCGTCGAGTCGAGGCCACCGCTGTAGGCGACCAGGTAACGAGTTGGTCGAGGGCTGTTCCCGATGAGCGCGTCGAGCGCATCAAGCAATGCGTCCGCGCTGAAACTCAATTCTCTTTGAACTGGCCGAAGCTGGCCAGCCGCCGTTGGCGCTCGGCAAGCAGCTGGTCCATCGGCAGGCGCTCCAGTTCGGTGATATGCGATACCAGCGCATTGCGAATGACCTCCGCCGTGCCGGCCGGATCCCGGTGCGCACCGCCGAGCGGTTCCTTCAATACTTCATCGACCAGGCCGAACTCGCTGAGGCTGGCGGCGGTAATGCGCATCGCTTCCGCCGCTTCTTCAGCTTTCTCGGCGCTCTTCCACAGGATCGATGCGCAACCCTCCGGGGAAATCACCGAGTATACGCTGTACTGCAGCATCAGCAGGCGATCTGCGACGCCGATTGCCAGCGCACCACCCGAACCACCTTCGCCGATGACAACACTGATTATCGGCGTCTGCAGCCCCGCCATCAGGTACAGGCTGTAGGCGATAGCCTCGCTCTGCCCGCGCTCCTCGGCGCCCAGGCCGGGATAGGCGCCCGGTGTATCGATAAACGTGACCACGGGCAGTTTGAATTTCTGTGCCATGCGCATCAGGCGTTGCGCCTTCCGGTAGCCTTCGGGCTTCGGCATGCCGTAGTTACGCCGTACGCGCTCCTTTGTGTCCCTGCCTTTCTGGTGACCAATCAGCATGACCGAGCGCCCGTCGATGCGCCCGATGCCGCCGATGATGGCCGGGTCATCCGCGTACATACGATCGCCGTGCAGCTCCTGGAAATCCGTCACCAGGAGTTCGATGTAATCCTGCGTATAGGGCCGCATCGGGTGACGCGCGACCTGCGCTATCTGCCAGGCACTGAGCTTCGCGAATATGCTTTTCGTCAGTGACTCGCTCTTGCTCTTGAGGCGCGTTACCTCTTCATTGATGTTGATTTCGGAGTCGTCGCCGACAAAACGGAGTTCTTCGATCTTGGCTTCGAGTTCCGCGATCGGCTGTTCGAATTCTAGAAATTTGAGATCCATACCTGCGTTCGATCTGCGCCCGGAAGAACGACTCTACATGATTTCCCGGCCTGGTGCGTACAGCAGCCGGACATTCCTTGCGCCCAGCAACTCGCCCAGCTTGTCGCGCAGTTCGCGACTGGGCCGCACGCTCCAGTCGGGCCCGAGATCCAGTCGCGCCGCGGCAGAAACGCCGGTGTATTGCACCACGACATCACAACTGCCATTGCGAAACGGCAACAACGTATCGTGCAGCTTGACCAGCAGCTGTTGCCCGTGCCCGTTCGGCGCCAGGCTGAGCAGCATTCCCTTGGCTCGCGACTCGATAACGTGGTCAATATGCAGCACGTTCTTGACGTTGACGGTCCATCCGCCCTGGAAGTCGTCGTAGCGCAATGGCCCGCTGATGACGACGATTTCGTCCTTCGCGAGCAGGTGCTGAAACTCCTGGAATGCCTCGCTGAACAGGCTCACTTCCATGCGCGCCGTATCATCATCGAGCACCACGCTGACCCGGTTGCCGCGCTTGCGGAGGTCCGAAATCAGGCCGGCAACCGTCACTTCGCGGCGTGCCTGGTTATAGTCACGCTCGCCCTTGTTGTTCTGCGGGGCCGGTTCGGCAACCAGGTCCGCCAGCTTGCCGTCAACGAAGTACATCGCGTCTGCCCGCACGGCATCGAACGGGTGTCCGGCAAGATACAGGCCCAGCGCTTCCTTTTCATAGTTCAGCAGCTCGCTGTCGGGCCATTCATCGACCTGTGCGGGCTCCGGTTCGTCGGCTGCCGGCGCGGGTGCATCCAGGCCGAACATGTCATTCTGGCCAGCCGCGCGTGCCCTGGCTTCCTGGTCCGCACTGGCCATCGCCTGCTCCAGTTGCTCAGTGAGACCGCGGCGGGTCGCGCCCAGGCTGTCCATCGCGCCGGCCTTGATCATGGCCAGCATCGAGCGTTTATTGATCTTGTCGTGGTCGACCCGACGACAGAACTCGGCCAGTGCCGAGAACGGACCGTGCGCATCGCGCTCGGCGATCACGGCTTCGACCATGCCGCGCCCGACGCCCTTGATGGCTCCCAGCCCGTACAGGATGCTGTTGCTGTCCGCCACGGTGAACATATAGCCGGACTGGTTGATGTCGGGTGCCAGCAGGTTCAGCTTCTGCTTGCGGCAGTCGTCCTTCAGCGTTACCAGGCGGTCTGTATTGTCGAGGTCGGCACTCATGACGGCGGCCATGAAGGCCGCCGGGTAATGTGCTTTCAGGTAAGCGGTCTGGTAGGCGAGCACGGCATAAGCCGCGGAGTGCGACTTGTTGAAGCCGTAGCCGGCAAATTTCTCCATCAGGTCGAATATGCGTGTTGCTGTCTGCTCGGCAACACCGCGTTCGGTAGCGCCGGAGACAAATATCTCCCGCTGCTTCGCCATTTCTTCCGGCTTCTTTTTGCCCATTGCGCGCCGTAGCAGGTCGGCACCGCCGAGCGTGTACCCGGCCAGCAGCTGCGCGATCTGCATGACCTGCTCCTGGTACAGGATGACACCGTAGGTCTCCTCCAGCAGCGGCTTCAGGTCGGGGTGAAAGTAGTCGATCTCACCCTGGTTGACGGAATGCCTGCGGGCAATGAAATCATCCACCATGCCCGATTGCAGCGGCCCAGGGCGAAACAGTGCAACCAGCGCAACCAGATCGTCGAAACGATCCGGCCGCATGCGTTTGATCAGGTCGCGCATGCCGCTGGATTCCAGCTGGAATACGGCTGCTGTCTGCGTACTGCGCAACAGTTCAAACGTCTTCGCATCGCGATCCGGGATGTTCTTGATGTCGAATGGATCCGTTGCTGACTGGTTGATGATTCGCTCGGCCCAGTTGATGATCGTCAGTGTCTTCAGGCCAAGGAAGTCAAACTTGACCAGCCCCACCGCTTCGACATCGTCCTTGTCGAGCTGTGTAATGATCTGGCTGCTGCCTTCCTCACAGTACAGTGGCGTGAAGTCGGTCAGCTGCCCCGGTGCGATAACGACACCGCCGGCGTGTTTTCCCGCATTGCGTGCAAGGCCCTCAAGGGACTTTGCGAGGTCGATGATGGCGGCAACCTCTTCGTCGTCACGGTACAGGGTCGCAAGCTCGTCTGACTGATCGAGCGCCTTTTCGAGGGTCATGCCGATTTCAAACGGCACCAGCTTCGCAATGCGGTCAACGAATCCATATGGCTGGCCCAGCACCCGGCCCGTATCGCGGATTACCGCCTTGGCCGCCATCGTGCCAAACGTAATGATTTGCGCGACCCGGTCGCGGCCGTAACGTTCGGCGACATAGTCAATAACGCGGTCCCGGCCTTCCATACAGAAATCCACGTCGAAGTCGGGCATCGATACGCGTTCAGGATTCAGGAATCGCTCAAACAGCAGGTCGTGATGCAACGGATCGAGATCCGTGATCCCGAGCACCCAGGCCACCAGCGAACCGGCACCGGAGCCACGACCCGGGCCGACCGGGACACCGTTGTCACGCGCCCAGCGAATGAAGTCCGCTACAATGAGGAAATAGCCGGGAAACCCCATGCTGGTGATGACGTCCAGTTCGGTCCGCAGCCGTTCGAAGTACGGTGCACTCCGCGCGGGCTGCTCGTTGGCCGGCGTCTCGTTCGCAGCAAACAGTTCGTCGAGCTTGGCCTGCAGCGCTTTGCCGGCCTCTGCTGCAAGATAGTCGGCTTCGGTCTGTCCAGCCGGAACGGGAAACGCAGGCAGCACACTGTGGCCGAGCTGCAGGTCGAGATTGCACCGCCTGGAAATTTCAAAGGCGTTTTCGATTGCCGCCGGGATATCGGCAAACAACTCAGACATTTTTGCCGAGCTGCGCAGGTACTGGTTCTCGCTGTAATTGCGCGGCCGATCCGGGTCCGACAAGCCTCGGCCCTCGTGAATACAGACTCGAGCTTCGTGCGAGTTGAAATCATCACGGTGAATGAAGCGAACGTCATTGCTGGCAACAACGGCGACGCCTTCGGCCACGGCCAGTTCCACAGTCGCCTGCACGCATTGTTCTTCACCGCTGCGCCCGGTGCGGATCAGCTCGAGATAATAGCGGTCGCCAAAGATACCGCGCCAGTCGTCGAGCAGGCGCTTCGCTGTGTCCGTGTGTGCATTCATCAGCGCGCGGCCGACGTCGCCATGCATTCCGCCCGACAGCGCGATCAGGCCGGCACAGGAGTCCGTTGTCAGCCATTCGCGACTCGCCAGCGGCACCCCGCGGAGCTGCCCCTCGCGGTAAGTCCGAGACACCAGCGTCGAAAGATTGCGATATCCCTGCTCATCCTGGCAAAGCAGGATCAGCTGGAACGGACGGTCCGGCTCGTCCTCGTTGCGGATCCTGAGATCGACGCCAATGATCGGCTTGATACCGGCGGCCATCGCCTTGCGATAGAACTTGACCATCCCGAACAGGTTGTTCTGGTCCGTCATTGCAACAGCCGGCATTGCATCGGCCGCACATTGCTGCATCAGGTCAGGAATTCGCACCGTGCTGTCAACCAGCGAGAACTCGGTATGCAGGTGCAGGTGCACAAAGTGAGTGCCGGTCACGACGCCACCCTCACCGGGGCAAAGCTCCTGCGATGCTGGTCACATGGGCCATGCTGCTGCAACTGGTCGCGATGCAACTGCGTACCGTAGCCTTTGTGCCGCGCGAATTCGTAGCCCGGGAACAGTGCATCCATGTCGATCATGATCTTGTCGCGGGTCGTCTTTGCGAGGATCGAAGCGGCACTGATCGAAGCAACCCGGCTGTCGCCCGCGACGATTGCCTCGCCGGGCAACGTGTAGCCGAAGAACGCCAGGTCCGGCAGACGGTTGCCATCGACCTGCACAGCGACGGGTACGACGCGCAGGCCCAGGATGGCGCGCCGCATCGCGAGCATCGTGGCAGCCAGGATGTTCTTGGCGTCGATTTCCGCACGATCCGACCAGGCGACCGACCAGGCGAGCGCTTGCTGACGAATTTCCAGGGCAAGCTGCTCGCGGCGCGCCGCCGACAGTTTCTTCGAGTCAGCCAGGCCGTCGACAGGCCGCTCCGGGTGCAACACGACGGCGGCGGCCACGACCGGCCCTGCGAGGGGACCGCGTCCGGCTTCATCCACCCCGGCAACCGGGCCGTCGACCTGAATTTTCCGTGATCGCATGTGCTCGTTCTAGCTGGCGAGTTCGATGACCGCCTCGGCAGCGCGCTGGTCCGCGTCGAGTGCGAGTGTCGTTCTCAGTTTAGCAAATTCGCGGCTGATCATTGCGCGCCTTTCGTCGTCCCCGAGTAGCGCCGCTACCTCTTTGGCAACGGCGTCAGGTGTTACCGCCCACTGGATCAGTTCGGGCACCAGCGCTTCATCGGTCAGGAGGTTCGGCAATGTAAAATACGGCGTCTTGATCAGCCGCAGGAGTTGAAAAAGGCGCGCGGACACCTCGGAAACCTTGTAGGCAGCGACGATCGGTTTCGCCAGTAACGCCGCTTCCAGCGCGGCCGTGCCGGACGCCAGCAGGACGACATCGGCTGCCGAAATTGCAGCAACCGAGTCACCGTCCACGATCCTGAACCGATCACGGATCCCGGCGTCGACCAGTTGTTGTTCGATCACCGGGCGCAGCTTCGGTGTCGCCGCAGGCGTGACAAAGCGCAGGTTTTCGTCGCCGGCCGCCAACTGTGCCGCTGCAACCGCAAAGATTGGGCCGAGGCGTTTGACCTCGTTGCTGCGGCTTCCTGGTAAAACCGCGACGACCCGGTGCCCGGTGAGGTCGAACTTTGCGCGTGCCACCTCGGTATCGACCGCCCCACCCAAGCTGTCCGCTTTCGGATGCCCGACAAAAACGGCATCCACCCCATGCTCGTCATAAATGGGCTTTTCGAATGGCAGGATACACAGTACGCGGTTCACCGCCTTCTGCACGGTCCTGATTCGGCCTGCCCGCCAAGCCCAGATGGAAGGCCCGACGTAATGCACTACCGGAATCCCGGCGGCTTTCAAGGCCTTCTCCAGGCCGAAATTGAAGTCGGGCGCATCGATACCGACGAACACGTCCGGTGGCGACTGCCGCCACCTGTCAATTAACTCGCGACGCAGCCGGAGCAGTCGCGGGATTTCGCGCAGCGGTTCGATCAGGCCCATGACGGCAAGCGCCTCCGCCTCTTCAATGCGTTCGCATCCTTCCGCCTGCATGGCCGGGCCGGCTACGCCTTCGAACGTTGCCGCGGGTACGCGGGCACGAATTTCGCGGATCAGGCCAGCGCCCAGCAGATCGCCGGAGGCCTCACCAGCAACCAGTGCGACTCTCATCGCGCCTAGCGTACGATGCCGCGTTCGGAAGCGCGCAGGGAGTCGAGCAGAATGCGCAACTCTGGCTGGTCCGGCGCACGCCGCTCCAATTCCTGCACCGCGTCGTCAAGTTTCAGGCCCTGCCGGTAAATCACGCGGTAGGCATCCTTGATGTTGCGAATCTGTTGAGTGTCGAATTCGCGGCGTTTCAAGCCCTCGCTGTTGATGCCGCGCGGTGCCCCCGGTGTACCCGACACCATTGTGTAGGCCGGCACATCACGGTTGATCCCTGCGTACATGCCGATGAAGGCATGCGGGCCGATCCTGCAGAACTGGTGGGCGCCGGAAAAACCGCCCATGATGACCCAGTCGCCGACGTGCACATGCCCGGCCAGGGTCGTGTTATTGGCCATGATGGTCTTGCTGCCGATATGGCAGTCGTGAGCCACGTGCACATAGGCCATGATCCAGTTGTCATCGCCCATCGTTGTCTCGTAGTCGCCCTGCACCGTGCCACGGCTGAAAGTACAGAACTCGCGAATCGTATTGCGATCGCCAATGATCAGGCGAGTTGGCTCGTCGGCATACTTTTTGTCCTGTGGATCGTCACCGATCGATGCGAACTGGTAGATATGATTGTCTTCGCCAATGACCGTCGGCCCATTGACGACTACGTGGCTGTCAATGCGAGTGCCTTTGCCGATCTCGACGTCATCGCCGATGATCGAGTACGGCCCGATCGTCACATCGTCGGCAATCCTTGCCTGCGGCGAAATGATCGCGGTTGCATGAATCACGTCGAGTTCTTCTCCAGGTCGCTGATACGTCTGGCCAGTTTGTCCAGGCGCCGAAATCTCGCCACTTTCTGGTTCCATTCGAGCACCGGCTCGCATGGAAAAACAGAGGAATACCTGCCGGGACGGGTTACGTTCTTCGAAACAACCGCCTTGCCGTTGAAGATGACGTCGTCGCAAATCGTCAGGTGCCCGGTCACACCGACCTGGCCACCAAACATGCAACGTTTGCCGATGACGGTGCTGCCGGCAAAGCCACACTGCGCCGCAATGGCGGAATGTTCGCCGACCTGGCAGTTGTGCGCGATGTGCACGAGGTTATCGATGCGTACGCCGTTGCCGATGACGGTATCGCCGAGCGCGCCGAGATCGATACTCGTATTGGCGCCAATTTCAACATCGTCGCCAACACATACGCCGCCCAGTTGCGGTACTTTCACCCAGCCATCAGGCGTCATCGCATTGCCGAAGCCATCGCTGCCGATAACGGCTCCAGGGTGCATGATGCAGCGCTGGCCCAGCGTGACGTTCCGTACCAGCGTTACATTGGCAAGCAATCGCGTTCGCGATCCGAGCGTGCAGCCAGGACCCACAAAGCTGCCTGGCCCGACAAAGCATTCGTCGCCGATGACCGCATCGTCACTGACCGTTGCATTCGCGGCGATTTCGGCCGTTGGCGAGACTTTTGCACGGTCGCCTATCACCGCCTGCGGATGGACTCCCGCAACGATAGCTGGCGGCGGATACAGGAAGTCCGCGATGCGCGCGTAACACGCGTACGGGTTGTCGTTAACCAGGCAGGCGACCGGGCAGTCGTCTGCGTCAGACTCGCGCAGGATGACCGCCGCGGCCCGTGTGGAGCCCAGCTGCGCTTTGAACGCGGCACCCGAAAGAAAGCTCAGCGCATCCGGCGCAGCATTCTGCAATGCTGCAACCCGGCTGATTTCCGTAGCGGCGTCGCCGCGCAACTCGCAGTCAAACCGGGTTGCCAGCTCGCCAAGGCTGATCGCCATGCCGGGACCTCCCTACGTTGCCGGCCCGGTGCTTTTCGAACTAGCGCGATCCACCTGCGGCCTGGAAGTTCGCTTCAACTGCCTGCAGGACATTCGTCGTGATATTGACCGCCGAACTTGCGTACAGGACTCCGTCACCGACGATCAGGTCATAGCCCTCTGCCTGGGCATAGTCCTGAATGTCTTTCAGCAACGTGCGCTGCAGTTTGCCGAGTTCTTCGTTCTGCCGCAGATTGAGATCTTCGCGGAATTCGTTTTGCAGCCGTGTAACCTCTCGCTGCAGCTCACGCAATTCCCGCTCTGCATTGTCACGTTCCGTTTCGCCCATTACGGCAAAATCCTTTTGTGCTTTCGCCTGCAGATCTTCAAACTCTTTTTGCTTGGCAACAAATTCACGCTGCCGGGGAGCGAACTCTTCCTGCAATGCGTCCATCGCGGCCTTGGTCTGCGGCGCCTGTTCCATCAGCGCTTGAATGTTCACTACACCTACGCGCAATTCCTGCGCTGCGGCGGGAAGCGAAAAAGCTCCCAGCAGTGCGATTCCCAGAATTACTTTCGACATCTGATTCTTTACAAAACTCATAAACTATCCATTCCTTAAAACGCCTGACCAATTGAGAACTGGAATCGCTCCAGTTCGTCTCTGTAATACCTGTCGTTACCCCTGTATTCATTCAGCGGGAACGCGTAACTGAAGCGGAACAGCCCCAATGGCGCCAGCCATTGTACGCCAATACCGACCGATTCACGCAGTTCATTGAACGCCGGTTTGTATTCTATGGGGGCACCCAGCTTGTCGGTAAATTCGACCTCGCCGGTGTTGAATACGTTGCCGACATCGTAGAACAGGCTGGCACGGGCCTGTGCCTGCCATTTTTGCGGCATCGGCAGTATAAGCTCTAACTGGCTGGCAAACATCACGTTGCCGCCATAGGGATTGCCGAAGCTGTCGCGCGGCCCGAGGTAGGACTCACGAAAGCCGCGCACCGACTGCGGCCCGCCGCCATAGAACTGCTTGAAAGGAGGCAGCGCGGTTGTGTCGCCCAGCGCTTCGCCGATGGCTGCGTCCACGTTGTAGCGAATCGTCCAGTTGCGGCCCAGCGGGAAGTACTTCGTGAAGTTGTAACGCGCCGTGTAGTACTCCACGTCACTGCCGGGGATGGTCACGCCAAGTACGAACTGCTGACGCGTACCACGATTCGCAAACAGGGCGCGGTTGCGGCTGTCGAAAGTCCAGCCGACGATCAGCTCAACAGAATCGTATTCCGTGCCGAAGAAAACGCCGCCGTTACCGATATTCTCGACGAACGGATTGCCGTTATGCAGCACCCAGTCCTGTGCCTGCTGAGTACTACTCGTAGAGGCGAGCAGTTCCGCATGCTGGTAGTTCAGGCCGTACGACAAGGTCTGGTACTCGGAAATCGGGTAGCCGTAATCCAGCGTCGCCCCGGCACTCGTCGTGGAGAAGTCCGACGATGCCGACGTAAACTGCGTTATCTCGCGATAGTTGACGCCGATCGTGCGGCGTACGCCATCGATCGTGCGGTACGGATCCGTGTGCGACAGGCTGTAGACTTTCTGGTATTTGCCGGATATCAATTCCAGCGCCACGCGGTTGCCGGTGCCGAGAAAGTTGGTATGAATCACGCTGCCGTTCAGCAACACACCCTGCGACTCGGAAAAGCCGACACCACCGCTGAACTGACCGGGCATCCGGTATTCGAGGTCAAACTCGACGTCGACGAGGTCGGGGCTGCCAGTCACCGGAATATTGCGCGACTCGACCGATTCTATGTAAGGCAATCGCTGCAGGCGGACTTTGGAGCGGTCAACCAGGCGATTGGAAAGATAGGCCCCCTCCATCTGGCGCATTTCGCGGCGCAGCACCTCGTCATCGATTTCATCGACGCCATTGAAATTGATGTTGCGAACGTAAACCCGATTCTGCGGATCGACGAAGAATGTCACCGTGGCTTCCTTCGTCTCATGGTTGAGTTCCGGCACCGGTTCGATCTCGGCATTGGCATAGCCCTGCTCACCGTAGCGGAAGCTCATCAACTCGGTCGACTGGGTTAGCAGCGACTGGTTGAATATCGAACCCGGCCGCGCCAGCACCATTGCCCGCAGCTGCGCTTCGGGAATGATCAGGTCGCCCACCATCTTGACCTCGGAGATCGTGTACTGCTCGCCTTCGTGGACTCCGATCGTAATGAACATGTCTTTCTTGTTCGGCGAAATGGCAACCTGTGTCGAGTCGACGCGGAAGTCCGCGTAGCCGCGGTTCATGTAGTAGGAACGCAGGGCCTCCAGGTCTCCTTCCAGAGCTTCCTTCGAATACCGGTCATCCTGCCGGAACCAGGACAGCCAGTTGGCGGTCTGCAACTCGAATCCTTCGCGCAGTTCCTCCTCGGCAAATATCGTGTTGCCGACGATGTTGACCTGGCGAATCTTCGCGCGGTCGCCCTCGACGATATTGAAACCGACGCGTACCGTATTGTTCGGTCGGTCCTGCACATAGGCGTCGACCACGACCGCGTACTTGCCCCGGTCGTAGTATTGCTCGAGCAACGCGGACTTGACGTTTTCGAGAATCGAACGATCGAACGTGCGGCCCTTCGCCAGTCCGACGCCGCGCAGCGACTCCATCAGGTCCTCCGTCTTGATGTCCTTGTTGCCCTCGATTTCGAAACTCTCGATCGACGGCCGTTCGCGAACCGCGATCACCAGGGAGTCACCGTCACGGCGTAACTCGATATCCTCGAAAAGCCCCTGCAGGTACAGGGACTTGATCGCTTCCTGGATTCTCAACTCATCGACAGTGTCACCGATATTGATCGGCAGGTAATTGAACACCGTACCTTCGGCGATGCGCTGCAGTCCCTCGACGCGCATGTCGCGCACGACGAATTCCTGCGCCGCCGCGCCGAGCGGCAACAGCAGCAAGACGACTGCCATTGACAATCCGATACTTTCCCAGGCCGAGCGCCTGTATTTGGAGTTTTTCTTCAACAAGTGATCGCTCATCAGGAAAAGTTAACCCAGGATTCTGCTTATGTCGTTATAAACCGCAAAACTCATCAGAAGGACCAGCGCAAGGATGCCGAATTGCTGCCCGATGATCTGCGCACGCTCGGACATCGGGCTGCCTTTCAGCAACTCGACAGTCTGGTAGACGATTTGCCCGCCATCCAGCACCGGCACCGGCAGCAGGTTCAGCACACCCAAGCTGATGCTGACCAGTGCGAGAAACGTCAGGAACTCATTCAGACCACGTTCGGCCGAATCGCCGGCGAATTGCGCAATATTAATGGGTCCGCTGATGTTCTTGATTGAGACGTCTCCGGTCACCATTCGGCCAAGCATCCGCAAGGTAAACGCCATCGTGTCCCAGGTTTTCTGGCTCGCCTCGGCAAACGCGTCCAGCGGGCCGAATTTGCGCAGGTAGAAAACGTCGCCGAAATCGTTGTCCAGCTGCACACCAATGCGACCAATGGTCGCTCCATCGACTTCAACAGAGTCGATCTCGACCTCGGTGCTGCGCTGCTGCTCACCACGAACATAACCGATGGTTACGCGTTCGCCCGGCCGGGCCGATACCGCTGCGACAAGATCGGCAGAAGACTGCACGGCCGTCCCGGCCACGGCAACGATGCGATCTCCCGTCGCAAGCTCGCTGCGGCTGGCTGCACCGTCTGTCACGATGTCACCGATGATCGCAGGCGGGCGCCACGGCTCGAACCCCAGGCCGGAGAAAATCATGCCCGGCTCGGTCAGGTGCGAGGCATCCTCGCCGACATCGATCGTCAGGGCCCGTTGCGTTCCGCTGGCGCGTTGAATCTGCAGCGGCACGCGGCCATCGCCACTGACACCATCGAGGATCGCTACGAGCGCGGTCTCCCAGTCCGCGGTTTCCCGGTCGCCGACTGCGAGAATGCGGTCGCCGAACTCCAGCCCGGCAGTATCCGCGTAGGAATCGGGCGCGACATTGCCGACGGTTGGCAACATCGTCGGTACGCCACTTGCGAATATCGCCCAGTAAGCCGCGATCGCGAACAGGAAGTTGAACCCGGGGCCGGCCAGCAACACGGCAATCCGCGCCGGCACCGGCCGCTGGTCAAATGCCCGGCCCTGGTCTTCGGGTGAAATATCCGCCTCGCGGCTGTCCAGGAAGCGTACATAACCGCCGAGCGGCACCGCGGAAATGCAGTATTCGGTGCGGTCTTCCCCACGACCGGTCCACGTAACGAGCGGCTTGCCAAAACCGATCGAGAAACGCAGTACTTTCATGCCGCACCAGCGCCCGACAATGTAATGCCCGTACTCGTGTATCGCCACCAGGACACTGATGGCGACAATGAAAAACAGGAGATTGCTGAAAAATCCACTCATGCCGATACGAATCCGCTCGAACCGTTGTATGTGTTGACTGGGCACCGGCCTGGCAGTTCCCGCCAGGGTCGGCCCAGCATAAGGGCTGCAGCATGAATTGTGCCTGAATGGAGAATCATTTCAGCCCCGCCCAGGCCAGTCCCAGCGCGAACAATGGCGCCGCAGCCGCAACACTGTCGATGCGATCGAGCACCCCGCCATGGCCCGGAAACAGCCTGCCGCTGTCTTTTACGCCGGCGGTTCGCTTCAACATGCTGACCGTCAGGTCGCCAACAATCGACAACGCGGCAACCGCCAGGCAAAACGGCACCAGCGCCGCCAGGTCGGATTCCACCCAGGCGGAACGCACGATAGTCAGCAAAGCGACTGCGAGCAGGCCGCCGGCAACACCTTCCCAGGTCTTGCCAGGGCTGATCTTCGGTGCGAGCTTGTTGCGCCCGAGCGCCCTGCCCGCAAAGTACGCCCCGCTGTCCGCCACCCAGACAATCAGCAGCGCAAACAGCAGGATCATCGGGTCGGTGTCGTAAAGGACCATCAGTGCCACGAACAGCGGTACCAGCACCAGCGTGCCGATCAACCAGCGCAGCGGCCGCGGCACCGGCGTGGGGAAAACGAAGGTCCACAACAGGGCCGCGAACCACCAGGCCAGGCTGGCGAGCAGGATCTCGTTGGCCCATTCGGAAAGGAACAGCGCCGTTACGGCAAGCAGGGCCGCGATCCACGCGACGAAGACAATGCGCGGCCCATTGCCCTTGTGGCCGAGCAGGCCAGACCATTCCCAGGCGCCGGCGACAATCAGCAGGCCGATGGCAATGCGGACAACCGGCGGCGGCGCGGCGAACAGCAGCACGCCCAGCGCCGCAAGCGCGATGACCGCGGTGATAACGCGCTGCTTCATCAGCTTGCGGCCTCGACCTGGTCGCCCGTATGGCCGTAACGTCGTTCGCGCTCTGCATAAAAATTCAACGCGCGCTCAAAGTCCTGCTCGTCGAAGTCCGGCCACAACGTATCGCAGAACCACAACTCGGCGTAGGCAAGGTTCCACAACAGGAAATTGCTGATGCGTTGCTCGCCGCCGGTCCTGATCAGCAAATCCGGGTCCGGCATGCCGGACAACGCCAGTTCAGCGGCAATCGCGTCGTCATTAATCTCGTCGGTCCGTATTTCACCTTGCGCAGCGCGAGCTGCGAGTCTGCGTACGGCGCATCCGATATCCCAGCGCCCGCCGTAGGCAACTGCCACCTGCAGCTGCAGTCCGGTATTGGCGGCCGTCTGCGCTTCGGCCGCGGCAATCATTTTCAGCAGTTTCGGTTGCAGCATCTCGCGGGCACCGATGAATCTCAGGCAGACTTCATTACGATGCAGGTCATCGACTTCTCGTTGCAGCGCTTCGACGAACAGGCCCATCAATTTGCTGACTTCTTCGCGTGGCCGATTCCAGTTCTCGCTGCTGAATGCGAATAAAGTCAGGTACTTAACGCCTTTTTTTGCAGAAGTTTCTACAATTTTCCTGACCGCTCCCACACCGGAGCGATGCCCCAGGTGGCGTGGCATGGCGCGCTTCCTGGCCCACCGGCCATTGCCATCCATGATGACGGCCACGTGGACCGGTATGTTGGGCTCGGCAGTCACCTAGACCTCGAGCAGCTCGGCCTCTTTGTCCGCCAGCACCTGGTCGATCTCGGCGATGTATTTGTCGGTGATCGTCTGGATCTCATCCTCGCCGCGGCGCTCGTCGTCTTCGCCGATGAGCTTTTCCTTGAGCAGTTCCTTGATATCCCCGATCGCATCCCGGCGGATATTGCGTACCGCTATCCGGCCACCCTCGGCCTCGTTGCGAACGACACGAATCATGTCCTTGCGGCGCTCTTCGGTCAGCGCCGGCAGCGGCACCCGGATCACGGTACCGGCAGAGGCGGGATTCAGTCCCAGGTCCGAATTCATGATGGCCTTCTCGATGACCGGTACCATATCTTTCTCCCACGGCGTGACCGTCAGCGTGCGCGAATCCTCGACACCCACATTCGATACCTGGTTCAGCGGCGTCTGGGCACCGTAGTATTCGACGGTGATGTGGTCGAGCAGGCTGGTGTGCGCGCGGCCGGTACGGATCTTGGTCATTTCCTGCTGCAGCGCGGCGACACTCTTGGCCATGCGCTCGCCGGCATCTTTCTTGATTTCATCTAACACTGTTATCGCCTCACTTCAGGTCTTGCGGTTGGTCCGCCTAATCCGTCACCAGGGTGCCCACCTCGGCGCCGGACATGGCTTGCACGAGAGCATCCGGCTGGGTCAGGTCAAATACGCGTAATGGGAGATTGTTGTCGCGGCACATGACGATAGCCGTCGCGTCCATGACCGACAGTTTATCCGCCAGGACCGTGTCGAACGATATCGTCTCGTAGCGCGTGGCATCTGCGTTCCGGACCGGGTCGGCATCGTAAACGCCGTCGACTTTGGTGGCTTTCAGCAGCACATCGGCGCCAATCTCGATCGCGCGCAGGCTGGCCGCCGTGTCGGTCGTGAAAAAAGGATTGCCGGTGCCGGCCGCGAGAATCACGACCCGGCCTTTTTCGAGGTGCCGAATCGCACGCCGGCGAATATAGTCTTCGCAGACATCGTGAATCTGCAAAGCCGACATGACCCGGGCAAACACACCCGCCGACTCGAGCGCGTCCTGCACCGCCAGCGCATTCATAACCGTCGCCAGCATCCCCATGTGGTCGCCGGTGACCCGATCCATGCCAGCCCTGGCCAGCCCGGCACCACGAAAGATATTGCCACCGCCGATGACGATCGCGATCTCGATGCCGCTCTTTTGTGCCGTGGCAATCTCGGCCGCCAATCGCTTGATGACTTTCGGCTCAATGCCGTAGTCCAGGTCGCCCATCAGCGCTTCGCCGCTGAGCTTTAGCAGAACGCGTCGATACCGGGCCGGGGAATCACTCATCAGCATGCCTTTTCCGTTTTTTGGCGGCTGCCAGGCGGCTAATCTTGGCCCGCCGGACGGCCGCAGATTCTATCAAATCAACAGGTTAAGGGCCTAATCAGGCCCCTGCCCTAGGCTTTGTCGTCGTCTTTCTTCTTCGCGTCTTCGATCTGCTTCATGACCTCATCAGCGAAATTTTCAACCTTCTTCTCGATGCCTTCGCCAACCTCGAAACGGACGAAGGAGGCTACCGTCGCACCGGCCTTGTCGAGCAGCTCGCCGACGGTAATATCGGGATCCTTGACGAACGGCTGGCCAAGCAGCGTAATCTCCTTGAGATACTTGTTGACGCGTCCGGTCACCATTTTCTCGATGATCTCGGCCGGCTTGCCCGAACCCTGCGCCTTCTCGGTTTCGATGCGGCGCTCGTTCTCGAGCGTTTCTGCCGGTACGCCGGATTCATCGATAAATGCCGGATTGATGGCAGCCACGTGCATTGCGATATCGCGCCCCAGCGCTTCATCGCCACCGTCGAGCGCCACCACTGCGCCGATACGCGCACCGTGCGTGTAGCTTGCAATGACGCCGGTCGATGCGATTCGGGCGATGCGGCGAACGCCGATGTTTTCACCAACCTTCGCAATCAATTCGGTACGGGCGGTTTCTACCGTGCGGCCGTCACCGAGGTTCTGATCCGCAAGTTCAGCGACGTCAGTCGTATCTGACGCCATTGCTGCTTCTGCGACCGCTTCGGCAAACGCGATGAAGTTGTCATCCTTGGCAACAAAGTCGGTTTCGGAATTAATTTCGACAATTACTGCACTGTTGCCATCCTGTGCGACGACGACTCGTCCGTCAGCAGCGACGCGGCTGGATTTCTTGTCCGCTTTCGCCTGGCCGGACACGCGCAACACCTCGGCAGCCGCGTCGAGGTCGCCCTCGGCCTCGACCAGCGCCTTCTTGCACTCCATCATGCCGGCTCCGGTCCGCTCGCGAAGCTCCTTGACCATTGCAGCACTAATCGTCATCGCCAGCTCCTTCTGCTTTCTTCGCGACTTTCTTGGCGGTCTTCTTGGAGGCTTTCTTGGTGGTTTTTTTGGCGGCTGCTTTCTTTGCCGTCTTCTTAGCGACCGCTTCCCCGGCCGGCGC
>JAUIDP010000045.1 GCA_030429005.1 Gammaproteobacteria bacterium
CGCCATGTCACCGCTGTAGGTTCTTACTAGCCCGACAATACTGGGCAAATCAGATCCTGGGGTTTCGTATGGTAGCTCCAAAGGCATTCCGTACGGACCGGTGTAATTCGGGTCGCTATACCAACCTGCTAGAACCCTTTCTGGACGCGAGTACATCTTTTCCTGCAATCCTGACGAAACCGCACGATCAATCACGTTTTTCACTTCTTTTCGAGTGAGGCCAGTCAAAATAGCTACACGCGACTTGTTGATTCGCTTATTGGTCTCGAAGTCTCTCAGTGCAATCTCTACAAACACCTCCTTGGTCGCTTCGGCGAACTCAGCATGAGTAACCCCTTGGCTGATAAGCAGCTTTACTAACGGCTTCAACATCTTTCGAAGCGCGTCTAAAAGATATTCCTTTACGTTCGAGCCCATACTGCGCTCGTCTCCCTAGCTGATATGTAAAGTAATCGATATTTATGTTAACTGACAAGATCGGATTCTATCTGTTTGTTTGAACTGAACAAGTGGCTTAGCGGGTTAGCATTCTCCGAGGCTATGTGCTAATCGCCGCAACCAATTGTTGTCGCCACTCAGGGCATCTTAAGTAATTGATATTAAAATAAAAAATATTGCGACCAACAGCGGGTCAGCGACATATTCTTTGTTGACGATGTGGAATTGGCGTGCCTGATCTATCTACGGCAGAGGCCTAAGAAAAATCTAATTCGGCGCTCGTATGCTCTATTTATGGTCCAGATTGCGCGAATTATTGCTGTATTTGAACTTGTCAGACCAAAATCGCATCCGATCCGGCCGCCTATTTCTGACCATACGCTGTAGGGCGGAGCTTGGGAAATTAGGTCATACCAATTGGATTAGGTCCTTCCCTACCAAACCTTTGATGCGACGTCATCGTTCTCTTCAAAATAAAAGACGCCAACCGACACAACATTTGTGTCCGACTCACGACCCTCGTTCTCATTCAATGACTCATACGCCATGAACAGATCGTCAAACGATTGAGAAATTTCAGTCAATCGATCAGAGCTTATTCTACGAAGCCTAGGCATATCACTTTTTCTTATTGACCTAGAGTACGTATTGATTTGAGGCCAACCGGAGTCATTGGAGTCTCTATCTCTAGCTAGATTGTGAGCCACTGTGGCAGTCAGTGGGTAAATGGCATGAATCACAGCGGTTATCAAGTTGCTTTCATCATCGACCGGAGCCACTAGTCTCCTTACGACCCTCAATGAACCATTGTCATTCTCTTCGACCGCACCTACGCGTTTTAACTCAGTTCTCATTGCCCCGGGAGGTATGTCACCACCGAATTTTTTTACCAAGCTGGAGAAAGAAACCTCGCCACCTGCAAATTCCAGCTCTCTCGGGCGACCAGACTCGTCGACAAATTCGTCCTCCGAATGCCAGCGATGCAGAATCTCGCTCAATGGCGTCGATTTAACTTCCACTAGAAGCGCATCTTTCTTGAGTTTCTCCCGAATCCGGCTTACTTCTTTTCGTGTCAAGCCAGTCATTACAGCAACACGGGAAATATTAGTCGGACGACCACGCAGTCCATACTCGGACGAAGCAACGTCTACAAATGCTGTTTTGGCTACCTCTGAGAATTCACGAAATCCTATTCCGAATCGAAGTAAGATTTTCGCAATTGGCCGAAGGGCCACGAAAAAGGCATCTAGAATTTTTCTTTGGGTCTCGTTTTGCATGGACGCAAAATATATTCAGGACCGATCATTTATGCGAACAAAATGTAGGACTTGGGAAAAATAGACCAAGTCTCCCGAACTGGAAAGTTAGGCTGCAAGGAGCAAATTTGGATAGAACTTCGTGATACTCAGGTTGCTATTCGAAAATCCCTGATCAATCAGACTGCAGCAGGCTTTCCAACGCACCTTCGTCAAGTATTTCGACACCCAGACTTTGCGCTTTGCTCAGCTTGGAACCAGCTTTCTCGCCGTACACCAGGTAGTCAGTTTTCTTGGAAACGCTGCCAGTGACCTTTCCACCAAGTGCCTGTATAGCCTCTTTGGCCTCGTCACGGGTCATCGCCTGGAGAGTGCCTGTCAGCACAAAGGTCTTCCCGTTGAGCGGACCGTCTGTCGGCGCAGACCGGGGTTCGCTTTCCGGCCAGGTGACGCCGGCCGTACGGAGTTCACCAATCACGTCGCGGTTATGCCTTTCTTGCATAAATGCGTGAATTCTCGATGCAACCACTGGCCCAACATCATCGACGCTGATCAGTTGCTCTTCCGTGGCAGCCTGAATGGATTCAAATCGGCCGAAGTGCGTGGCAAGGCTGGCAGCGGTTGCTTCACCGACCTCTCGAATTCCCAGCGCGAAGAGAAATCTTGCCAGTGTCGTGTTTCGACTCTTGTCGATTGCGGCGATCAGGTTGGTTGCCGACTTTTCGCCCATTCTGTCCAGTACGGCTAGTTCCTCAGCCTGCAACGTATAAATGTCCGCGGGTGTTTTTATGCGTTCGGTCGCAACCAACTGTTCGATAAGCTTGGCGCCGAGTCCGTCAATATCCATGGCCTTGCGCGAAACAAAGTGTTTCAGCGCCTCCACCCTCTGCGCCGAACAAAACAGTCCGCCCGTACAGCGTGCAACCGCTTCGCCCTCTTCTCGCTCCACAGCAGATGAACAAACCGGGCACTTCTTCGGCAGCCGAATCTTCTTCGTTCCGTCAGGACGACGCCCGACAACGACGCTTACGACTTCCGGAATCACGTCGCCGGCCCGGCGAACGATGACGGTATCACCGACACGAACATCCTTGCGATTCAACTCATCAATGTTGTGCAGTGTTGCATTGCTGACGGTTACGCCACCGACAAACACAGGCTCAAGGCGTGCGACCGGCGTCAGCGCGCCGGTTCTGCCAACCTGGAACTCTACGTCGAGCACCTGCGTCAGCTCTTCCTGTGCCGGAAACTTGTGTGCAATCGCCCAACGTGGTGCGCGCGAGACGAACCCCAGGTTTCTTTGCAACGCGATGTCGTCAACCTTGTAAACCACACCGTCGATCTCGTAGGGCAGTGCGTCGCGCCTCGCTCCAATATCACTGTAGTACGCCTGGCAACCTTCGATGCCATCGACTGTCCGTCGTTCGGGGCAGGTCTTCAGCCCCCAATCCTGGAGCTGGTCAAGAATTTCACTGTGCGAAGCCGGCAATGTCACACCGTCAGCTTCAGCAACGATATACATATAGGCGTCCAGCGGCCGTGCCGCCGTCAGCTTGGGATCCAGTTGGCGAAGACTGCCCGCTGCTGCATTGCGCGGATTCACAAATGTCTTTTCCCCTGCTTCCCTCGCACGCGCGTTGTATTCCTCAAAACCGGCTTTTGGCATGAACACCTCGCCGCGCACTTCCAGTCTTGCAGGTAGCTTCTTGCCGACGAGGCGCAACGGTATCGACTCGATTGTCCGAATGTTGTGCGTGATGTCTTCCCCGGTCGTGCCGTCGCCACGGGTTGCTCCGCGTACCAGCACACCGTCCAGGTACAGCAGGCTCACGGCCGCGCCGTCGAGTTTCGGTTCCGCTGAATAACGCAGCGTAGCTTCTTCATCGAGATCCAGCCGCGTTATCACGCGCCGATGAAAGTCTTGCAATTCTTCCGGTGTGAAAGCGTTGTCCAGCGACAGCATTGGTACGCGATGCTCGACGGTGTTGAAACTCTCCATCGGCGTCGCGCCGACCCGTTGTGTAGGAGAGTCCGGCGTTACCAGCTGCGGGTGCTCATCTTCCAGTGCCTGCAAGGCGCGCATCAGGCGATCGTATTCTGCATCCGGAACTTCGGGGTCATCCAGTACGTGATAGCGATAGTTATGATGGCGAATCTGCTCACGCAGTGCCTCGACTTTTGCCTGGATGTCGGACGTCTTTGGCATCGGGCGATCGAACGACGCGCTGTCAGGCTACCTGGTTGCTGTGCTGAAACTGGATTACCTCTTCGCGCATGTAGCGCTCGCGCTGAATGCTCAACGTACTGCCGGACTCGTCCAGCAACTCGGCATCCAGGCCCTGCGAAAGTGCCCTCGCCGATTGCATCATCAGGTCGAATGCTTCGGCCGCGTCCAGAGGCCCAGGGATAATCATAAAGATGCTGATCCCGGGAATTTCCTGTTCCTTAATGTTTTTCAGATCAAAGCTGCCTGGCTCAACGAGACTGGCCGCGCTGAAAACCGTTCGCGACTCATCATTGCCGTCGTATCGGTGGTAGATTCCGAACTTGCCTGATCGCATGCCAATGCCGCGCAGGCTCAATATCAATTCGTCGCCTTTGAAGGCCCCCTTGTTCTTTGCCACGATACGCAAGGTCACAATCTTTTGTGGCGCGCTCGCCGCTGGTTCGTTAGCGGCGTCTGCTGGTATGTCGTCAGTAAAATCCGGCTCTGGCTCAGCAGGCGGCACGTCCGTCTCTTCTGCCCCTTCGCCTGGTGTCGTATCAGAACCGTTCAGTGTCGGCGCGATACGCGTTACGGCGGCTGGCTCCTGGCTGGGTTTTTCATTTTGCCTGCGGCTGTAGAAGTAGACGCCGGCTACAACAAGCGCGCCGAAAAGGAGTAACAACCAGCGTAGCCCGTCCATGTCAGCTCCTAGCTGGCCGCCATTCGCACCGCTTCATCGAGGTCAACGGACACCAGTCTCGAGACACCGGGTTCCTGCATCGTGACGCCAGTCAGTTGTCGCGCCAGTTCCATCGTCACCTTGTTGTGCGTGATGAAAACGAACTGGACCTTGTCGGACATGGAGCGAACAATTTCGCAAAAACGGCCGACGTTTGCATCATCAAGCGGCGCGTCGACCTCGTCCAGCATGCAGAACGGTGCCGGATTCAGCTCGAAGATCGAGAACACCAGCGCAACCGCTGTCAGTGCTTTTTCGCCACCGGACAACAGGTGAATCGTACTGTTGCGTTTCCCGGGAGGCCGCGCCATTACGGTCACACCGGCCGACAGCAGGTCCTCGCCGGTCAACTCGAGGTACGCATGACCACCGCCGAACAGTTTTGGGAACAGGCTCTTGAAGCCTTCATTGACCTTGGAAAACGTCTCGCGAAACCGGGCTTTGGTTTCACGGTCAATTTTGCGAATCGCGCCTTCCAGCGTGGACAGGGCGTTTTGCAGGTCTTCGAGCTGTGCGTCCAGGTATTCCTTGCGTTCCGATTGTTCCTTGAACTCATCGATCGCCGCGAGGTTAATCGGTCCCAGGCGATCGATCCGGTTTCTAAGTTTCGCGAGATTCTCGTCCCAGCGGTCGATCGTCGCCGCTTCGTCCATTTCCTCGAGCAGTGTTGCGAGTTCAAATCCCGTCTGCGCCAACTGGTCCGCGACACCTTCGCGCCGGACACGCAGTTCGCGGGCAGCCATCTCGGCCTCATTGACGCGCTGCCGCTCCTCGTCAACTGCCTGGTCGATCTGCATGCGCGCCTGGTCAAGTTCGCGCAACTCCGCCTCAACGGCTTCGACCAATTTTCGGGACGCAGCCAGTTCCTGCTCAACGTCAACGCGAGAGGCCAGTTGCTCCTTCAGCAGTTGCTTGTTGTCCGCCAGTGGCGCCTGGCTAAGGCTGAGCTGCTCCTCGATCGCCTTTTCCCGGATTTTGAACTGCTCGAGCTGTGACTGCATGCGGGCGAGATTCTGCGCCGCAGAGTCTTTGCTCGTTCGCCGGCTTTCAAACTGGATTGTTATGTTTTGCACGGTTTGACGATCAGCCTCAGCCTGCGTCCGGACGCGTTGCAACTCGCTGCGCAATTCATCGCGACGCCCTTCCAGGCTCTGCCGCTGTGCATCCAGTTCGGCGAGCAACCCTGCGGCTTGCTCGATCCTGCGAGTCGACTCGCGCAGTTGCTCTTCGGCCGTAATCTGGTCATTGCTGATCTCGCCGGCTTCTTCAGCGATCGCTGTTTGCCGTGCATCCGCCTGGTCCAGGCGATACTTCGCCGCATCGAGCGCAGCCTTGGTTTCGGAGTACTCGCTCAACAACGAGGCCGCATCCTGCTGCATTGATTCACGCCGCTCTTCCAACTGGTTCTGGCGGGTGCGGCCGTCCTGCAGCAACTTGCGGGAACTGTCAAAACGCGCCTGTAACTCGCGGATATCGCCCTTCAGACGGCGCATCTCATGCTCACGAGCCAGTACGCCGGCCTTGGCGTCTTTGTCCCTCGAGACACGCAGCCAGTCGCGGCCCAGCCAGACACCATCCCGGGTAATCACCGACTGTGCACCCTTAAGATCGTCCCTGACGGCGAGAGCGGCGCCCAGGCTGTCGGCAACCAGCACGTTGCCAAGCAGGCCGTCGATTGCAGCCGGCGCAGACGTGACCTTGCTGGCCAATGAATCTGCCGCCATTGCGAGGCCGGATTGTCCTGCGGAGCTCTGCAGAAACGTGACGTCGCCGGACTTCAGGCCTGCAATCTTCTCGGTCAGGGTGCTGATGTCGCTGACGCAAACAGCCTGCAGGTAGTCACCCAGTACTGTTTCAACAGCGCGCTCCCAGCCATCGGCGACGTCAATTGACTGAGCAACGCGCTTGTTGCTGTCGAGTCCCTCGCCTGCAAGCCACGATTGCACGTCACCATCACTTTCGCCCAATGCGGCTTTTTGCAGGGCTTCAACTGATGCGTAGCGGCCTTGTGCCGTGTTCAGCAACGATCGGCGTTCCTCGACGAGGCGCGTCAATTTCTGGTCCTGTTCGCGCAGCTTGCGAATTTTCTCGGCAATGTCCGCGAGATGCCGATCGAATTCTTCGCGCGCCTGCTTTTGACGCATTTCGGTGGCCGTCAGCTCGTCAAATGCAGCTTTCATCTCGTCAATGCTGGCACCGGACCTGGACTCCTCCAGCTTCTTGCGACGTTCTGCAAAGCTGACAATCCGCGACTCGATCTGTTCCGAGCGTGTCTGCTCGACATTCCGAAGTTGCTCAGCCTCGTTGAACCGTGCCGAGTAGTCATCCCATTGCTGTTGCCACTCGGCGAGTGCTGCTTCCGCCTTCTGCAAAGACTCCGTCGACGCTGCTTCGCTTTGCCGCGCCTGTTGCAGACCCGGCACGAGTTCATTCAGCGTCAGCTCGAGCTGCTCGATCTCCGTCTGGTCCTTGTCGATATGCTCGAGGATCTCGGCAGCGCCCTGGCGTGCCTGCTCCAGGTCTTTTGTCTGCCGCTCACGCAGCTCATGAGCGTGTTCGATTGACTGCTCCAGCCGGGCGATTTCCGAACCGACCTTGTAGAAACGGCCCTGCACGACATTGAATGCGTCCGTGCGTTCACTTTGTTGCTGTCGCGCCTGCTCCAGGCTTGCTTCCTGCTTGCGTTGCCTGGCAATAGCCGCTTCGAGCTGCGTCTTGCGTTCGGCCAACTCGCGATCGGCCGAGTTGGCACTGTCATCGAGATCGCGGGTGCGCAATGCGAGTAATTCCGCAGCGGTACGCCGCTCTTCCTGTTTATAGCGACTGTAGCGTTCCGCTGTTTTGGCCTGGCGGTCCAGGTGCTTGATCTGCTTTTCGACTTCCTCGAGCACGTCCATCAACCGATCGAGGTTTTCCTTGGTGTGCTTGATACGGTTGGAGGTCTCGCGACGACGTTCCTTGTACTTGGAGATACCCGCCGCTTCCTCGAGGAAAACCCGGACTTCTTCCGGCTTTGCCTCGATCAGGCGCGAAATCATGCCCTGCTCGATAATCGAATAACTTCTTGGGCCGAGCCCGGTACCGAGAAATACGCCAGTGATGTCCTTGCGGCGACACCGTGTACCGTTCAGGAAATAGTTGGAAATACCGTCCCGTGAGACTTCGCGACGAATCGATATCTCGGAGTACTTCGCATACTGCCCTTCCAACGTAGTTTCGGAATTGTCGAACAGCAACTCGACGGACGCCGCACCAACAGGCTTACGCGAACTGGAACCATTGAAAATGACGTCGGTAATGGAGTCGCCACGCAGCCGGCTTGCCGAGCTTTCGCCCATAACCCAGCGAACGGCATCAATGACGTTGGATTTGCCACAACCATTCGGCCCAACGACGCCAACAAGGCTGCTGGGGAAGGTAATGGTGGTGGGGTCAACGAAAGATTTAAAGCCAGCGAGCTTGATTTTGCTTAATCGCATGTGCTGATAGAGGCCACAGTCCTGCTAAATCGGGGTAGTGTAAAGTAAATCGAGCAATAAAACGATGCTCGAAGCCGGTGCCCTGTCGGCCTTCCAGCACTGCTTCCACCACCGCCAAAATAGCCGGAAAATTCCGCTTCCCTGCAGCAGCCAGCAATGTATAATCCCGCCCTTTTCTCGATCCGGCAGGAGCTCCAAATGGCCGCAAGAAAGGCTGCGAGTAAGAAATCCACCAGGGCCGCCAGCACGCGCAAGAAAGCTGCGAAGAAAAAAGCCAGCAAGAAGAAGGTCAGCAAGAAAAAGGTGACCAGGCGCACTTCGGCCCGCAAGAAAGTGAGCAGGAAAAAGCCTGCGAAAAAGAAGGCCACGAAGAAGAAGGTGGCAAAAAAGAAAGTGAGCAAGAAGAAGCCTGCACGGAAAAAAGTGAGCAAAAAGAAGGCGTCACGAAAGAAAGTTGCCAAAAAGGCGAGCAAGAAGAAACCAGGGAAGAAAAAGGTAGCCAGGAAAAAGGTGAGCAAAAAGAAAGTGAGCAAGAAAAAACCGAGCAAGAAAAAGGTCAGCAAGAAAAAGACGCCGGCCCGCAAGAAAACTGCCGCCCGGAAGACCGCTCGCAAGGCGCCGGCCAGGAAGCCGCGTGCTCGTGGTGACATGCTCAGCGGCCCGCTGCACGGCATCGATCCGTACAAGCCGGCTCGTGGCGAGGAGTATATGAGCGACGAGCAGCTCGAGCATTTCCGCGACATCCTGAGCGCCTGGAAGCGCGAGCTGATGTTCGAGGTGGATCGCACTGTGCACCATATGCAGGACGAAGCCGCAAACTTCCCGGACCCGAATGACCGGGCCACACAGGAATCCGAATTCGGCCTGGAACTTCGTACCCGCGACCGGGAGCGCAAGCTGCTGCGTAAAATCGATGCAGCATTGCTGCGTATCGAAGACGGCAGCTACGGTTACTGCGACGAAACCGGCGAAGAAATCGGCCTGAAGCGCCTGGAAGCGCGTCCGGTTGCCACGCTGTGCCTGGAAGCCCAGGAAAGGCGCGAACTCGCCGAACGGCAGTTCCGAGATCGGGACGATCGCTACCGGTAGGCAAGCGCCCGCCGATTCCACATACATCGGGCGATTCGCACCCTCGCCCACCGGCCCGCTGCATTTCGGATCCCTGGTCGCGGCAACCGCAAGCTACCTGCAGGCGCGTTCGCACCAGGGCCGCTGGCTGTTACGCATCGAAGACATAGACCCCCCGCGCGAGCTGCCGGGCGCAACCGACGATATTCTGCGGGTGCTCGACGGCTACGGCTTCGAATGGGACGGCCCGGTCTGCTATCAGAGTGAATCCCGCCCACATCACGATGCAGCCATCGCCCGCCTGGTCGAACTCGGTGCTGCCTATCCCTGCGGCTGCTCAAGGCGCGACCTGGAGCAAGAGCCAGTCACCGAGCTGGGACCGATCTACCCCGGGACCTGCCGTGCAGGGACCCGTGCCCGGACCACCGCGTTGCGCGTACGAACAGACAATCGACCGACGATCTTCACCGACATTGTCCAGGGCGAACAGCGCTGTGCGCTGGAAAGCGAGTCCGGCGATTTCGTTGTATTGCGAAAAGATGGCCTGGTTGCCTACCAGCTCGCTGTCGTCGTGGATGACTACCTTCAGGGCGTCACTGAGGTCGTGCGTGGCATCGACCTGATGCACTCCACGCCACGCCAGATCTGGCTGCAACAGCTGCTCGACTATCCGACACCCGGCTACGCGCACATTCCGGTCGCTACCGGTTCGGATGGCCAGAAGCTCAGCAAGAGCCAGGGCGCCCTGCCGGTTCGCCTGGAGGCTGCCACTACGACGCTTTTTGACGCGCTGGACTTCCTGGGTTTACCGCCGCCTGGCAGTCTTGAGAACGCACCGCTGGACAGCATTTGGGCCTGGGCAACCAACGCCTGGGACGTCCGCCGCCTGCAGGGCCGGACACAGGATTCCGTTGCCGAAAATCTCTACCAGGCGCCCAATTCTTGAGGCGCAAAAAGCCTTGACAGCAGGGCCGCTGATGCCATAGCGTAAGTCCTGCAACGGGGACACGCTCCCCCGCCCCCTGTTGCAGCCTGAAGGAGTAGACACTCCACGGCAGGCCCCCTGCGCAAGCGGGGGGCCATTTTTTTGGCCAGCCTATCCCCCCGCAGTTGCCATGATTATCGATAGTCCGTTCAGGCCGCCCTGGTGGCTTAAAAACCGACAAGCGCAGACCTTTCTCTCTTCCATGCCCTGGTCATGGCGCAAGAAGCTGCCGTTGCGGCGCGAGACGCTCGAATTGCCCGACGGGGACGCAACCGTTGTCGACTGGCCAATCGCGGCAGATACCTTCCCGAAGACCGCACCGCTGGTCGTCGTGCTGCATGGCCTCGAGGGCTCGGCAGAGTCCTCTTACGCCCGCATGATCATGCACAAGGCGATAAAACGCGGCTGGCGGGCCTGCGTGTTGCACTCGCGGGACTGCGGCGATTACCGCAACCGGTTGCCACGGCGCTACCACGCGGGCGAAACGAACGACGTGCGCTACTTCCTCGGCGAGCTCGCGCGTTCCGGCTACGACGGTCCGCTGTTTGCTGTGGGTTATTCGCTCGGCGGCAATATCCTGCTCAAATACCTTGGCGAATGTGCAGACGACACGCCCCTGGAAGCTGCGGTTGCCGTTTGCGTACCGCTCGATCTTCACGAATGTGCAGTTGCATTAAATAAAGGCTTTTCAAAGGTTTATCAGCATTATCTGATAAAACGGATGAAGCGGTCCGTGCGTCGGAAATTCAACCGCCACACGGCCGCGTTTAACTGGAAGCGTGCGATGCGCGCAAGAACGTTCGCCGAATTCGACGACGCGGTTACGGCGCCGTTGCACGGCTTTTTGAACATGCAGGACTATTACGATCGATGCAGCTCAGGTCGATACCTGAGTTCGATCGCGCGGCCGACCCTGATCATCAACGCCCTCGACGACCCATTCATGACACCAGCCGTGATACCAAGCCCGGAACAGCTTGCCGAACAGGTGACCTTTGAGCTCGCCAGTTCAGGCGGCCACGTGGGTTTTGTAGCGGGAGGAACTCCGTGGCGGCCGCGCTTCTACCTGCCGCCACGGATAATCTCGTTCCTGGAGCCTTACGCGGCGTCGACTTCCTTCATGGACAGCCGCACGCGGCCCTGACGATCGACCTCGAGCACCTTGACTTTCACGACGTCGCCTTCGGCGAGCTTGTCGCTGACTTTCTCGACGCGCTCGTTGGAGATCTGCGAAATATGCACCAGTCCGTCCTTGCCAGGCAGGATCGTGACGAATGCGCCGAAATCCATCAAGCGGGCAACCTTGCCCTCGTAAACCCGGCCTACCTCGACGTCTGCCGTAATCAATTCGATTCGGCGTTGCGCTTCGCGGCCTGAGGCGCCATCCACCGACGCGATCCGGACCGTACCGTCCTGGTCGATATCGATGGTTGCACCGGTTTCCTCGGTCATCGCACGGATCACTGCACCACCCTTGCCGATGACGTCACGAATCTTCTCCGGGTCAATCTTGAAAGCGATGATCGACGGCGCCCACTCGGACATCTCGTTCCGGGGCGTGCTGATGACCTTGTTCATCTCGCCGAGGATGTGCAAACGTGCATCCTTGGCCTGTGCCAGCGCTTTATCCATGATTTCGCGCGTAATGCCCTGGATCTTGATATCCATTTGCAACGCGGTAATGCCATCGTCTGTTCCGGCGACCTTGAAATCCATGTCACCGAGATGATCTTCGTCGCCGAGGATGTCGGTCAGCACGGCAAAATTCTCGCCTTCCTTGACGAGGCCCATGGCCACGCCAGCGACCGGTGCCTTGATCGGCACACCGGCGTCCATCAGCGACAGGCTGGTTCCGCACACCGAGGCCATCGAGCTGGAACCGTTTGACTCGGTGATCTCCGAGACAACCCGGATGACGTAGCCAAACTCCTCGAAATCCGGCATGACTGCCTGGATGCCGCGGCGCGCCAGCTTGCCGTGGCCGATCTCACGCCGTTTCGGCGAGCCGACAAACCCGGTTTCACCAACACAGAACGGCGGGAAATTGTAATGCAGCATGAAGGGTTCTTTGCGCTCGCCCTCGATGGCGTCGATGATCTGCGCGTCGCGACCTGTGCCCAGTGTCGTAACGACAATCGCCTGGGTCTCGCCACGCGTGAACACGGCAGAACCGTGGGCCCGGGGCAGTACGCCGACGTTCACATCGATATTGCGCACGGTCGACACATCGCGACCGTCAATGCGCGGTTCGCCTGCAATGACGCGTCCGCGAACAATGTTTTTTTCCAGCTTGTACAGGGCGCCGTAGACCTCGTCGGCCGAGTATTCCGAATCTTCGCTGCCCGCGAGTGTCTCGACGGCAGCTGCCTTGGCGTCACCGACTGCGGCCTGTCGCTCCTGCTTGTCGGTGATCTGGTATGCGGCGGTCAGGCCGGCAGTTGCCTGGGCGGCAACGGCCTCTGCCAGCATCGTGTTCTCTTCGGGCGCTTCCCAGTCCCAGGCAGGCTTGCCCACTTCGGCAGCCAGCTCTTTGATCGCATCGATGGCGACCTGCATCTGTTCGTGGCCAAACATCACGGCACCGAGCATCACTTCTTCCGAGAGCCGGTCGGCTTCGGATTCGACCATCAACACGGCATCCTTGGTGCCGGCGACAACCAGTTCCAGGTCCGAGTTTTCGAGAGCGACATAGCCCGGGTTCAGGATGTAGTCACCATTGCTGTAACCCACCTTGGCCGCGCCGATCGGGCCGGCAAACGGCATTCCGGAAATTGCCAGGGCGGCAGAAGCACCGATAAGCGCCGGAATGTCCGGGTCAACGTCCGGGTTCAACGACATGACCGTTGCGATGATCTGTACCTCGTTGGTAAACCCTTTCGGGAACAGCGGCCGGATCGGGCGATCGATCAGCCGGCAAACGAGAATTTCCTTCTCGGACGGCCGGCCTTCACGCTTGAAGAACCCGCCGGGGATTTTGCCGGCGGCATAGGTTTTTTCCTGGTAGTTGACCGTCAGCGGAAAGAAGTCCCGCCCCGGTTCGGCGGCCTTGCGGCCTACTGCCGTGACCATGACCTGTGTATCGGCCATGTTGACCATAACTGCACCGTCGGCCTGGCGCGCCAGTGCGCCCGTCTCGATGGTGACCTCGTGTTCCCCATACTGGAACGATTTCTTGGTTGAATTCACTTTGATTCTCTTCTTGAATTAGCGGCAACAGCGAGCTGCTGCGGTCCCCTTCGGGAACGACCTGTCTGTATCGCTATGCCTTGGATGGACTCGTCGACTAGCGACGCAGGCCGAGCCGGGAGATCAGCTCGCGATAGCGCTCGGGGTCTTTGCCTTTCAGATAATCCAGCAACTTGCGTCGCTTGTTGACCATCCGCAAGAGGCCCTGGCGGCTGTGGTGATCTTTTTTGTGCTCGCCGAAATGCTCGGTAAGTTCGGAAATGCGTGCAGACAGCAACGCAACCTGCACCTCGGGCGACCCGGTATCGGACTCGCCGCGTGCGTACTCTTTGACAATCGTGCTTTTCGCTTCACTTGACAGTGACATCTAACTCTACTCCAATCTTCTCTTTAGTGCCTTTTAAGCAGCGCGCATTCTAGCGCCTGTCCGGGCCTATTAACAGCCCAAAATCAAATATCTACGGGTTTTTTTTCGCCGAGCAAAAACACCCGTTTCGGCGCAATCTCGCCGCCACCTGTGACCTCCCCCAAACCCAGGAATCGGGGCTCGTCGCTGTAAACGCGAACAAGACCAGCCGGTGGACCTGCCGCAACAGCAGCCGGGCGGACCGCCATTCCGCCGCAAAACCTGGCGCCAGCGTCTGTCGTGACCGTTACGTCCGGGTATCCGGACAGCGCCACGTCTGGCGGCAGCAGGTGGCTGAGGAGCGCGGCAGGCCCGTCTTCCGCTGCCGCCTCCAGTGTGCCCAGATCGTGCATCTGGGCCGCCTCGAAGTCGCCAACGATCTCGCGATGCAGACGCGCCGTATGCGCGACGGTACCTGCAGCCCGGGCCAGGTCTTCGACCAGGACCCGGATATATGTCCCTTTCGAGCACGCCACCCTGAAAACCAGCCGGTTCCCCGCTATTTCAAGCAATTCGATGGCATCAATCCGGATCGGGCGGGCATCCCGTTCAACGGTTACCCCCTTGCGGGCGAGTTCATACAGCCGCTTTCCGTCTTTCTTGAGCGCCGAGTACATCGGCGGCACCTGTTTCGACTCGCCGAGAAAGCCCCGCATCAGTTGCCGCCAGTCGTCGGCCGTCAGGTCCGGGACCGGCATTGTCCGGGTCCGGGTGCCGTCAGCATCGCCGGAATCCGTTGCAACACCGAGCCTGGCAGTGACGCGATAGGTCTTGTCCGCGTTCAGCAGGAACGGGCAGACCTTGGTGGCCTCGCCGAAACAGAGCGGCAACATGCCCGTGGCGGCCGGGTCGAGGCTGCCCGTGTGCCCCGCTTTCCTCGCATTCAGCAGCCGCTTGACCCGCTGCAACGCCTGGTTGGAACTGAGACCGGCCGGTTTGTTCAGCAGCAGCACGCCGTCGACTGCTTCGCGTCGCGATTGTCCCGAGCGACCCATGCCACTACTTCGGGTCGTTGGAGTGCAACGCGCTGTCGATCAGTTCGCTGATCCGGACGCTTTGCTCAGCGCTGTCATCATGGGCGAAACGGAGTTCCGGTACGTGCCGGATCTTCAGTTCCTGGCCGAGCCTGCTGCGCAGAAACCCGGACGCCCGCTGCAGCCCTGCGACGATCGGATCCACCGGCGCCTGCGGGTCCAGCACACTGAAATACACCCGGGCAACGCTGAGATCGCGGGACAGGTCAACGCTGGTCAGGGAGACGCCCTTGAGCCGCGGGTCTTTCGTCTCGAAGCGCAGCAACTGGCTCAATGTCCGCAGCACTTCGGTGCCGAGACGTTGATTGCGGGAAAATTCGCGAGCCATCAGTCCAATGTGCGAGCGACTTCAACGCGCTCGAAACACTCGATCTGGTCGCCCACCTTGACGTCGGCGTAGTTCTTGACGCCAATGCCGCATTCCGTACCGGATTTCACCTCGTTGACGTCGTCCTTGAAGCGTCGCAACGATTCGAGCTCGCCTTCGTAAATCACCACGTTTTCGCGCAAAACGCGAATCGGGTTTGAACGCCTGACGTAGCCCTCGGTGACGATACAGCCGGCAATATCGCCAAACTTGGGCGACGAAAAGACCTCTTTGACTTCGGCAAGCCCGACAATCTGCTCCCGGACTTCCGGTGCCAGCAGACCACTCAAAGCCGCTTTCACATCATCGATGGCCTCGTAGATGATGCTGTAGTAGCGCACATCGACACCCGATTCCTTGATGGCAGCCCGTGCTGCCGCATCGGCCCGCACGTTGAAACCGATGATGACAGCGTTCGAGGCAGCCGCCAGGTTTGCGTCTGTTTCGGTGATGCCACCGACACCGGAGCCCACCACCTTGACCTGCACTTCGTCGGTCGACAACTTCAGCAGTGCATCCTTGAGCGCTTCGGCGCTGCCGTGGACGTCCGACTTGATCAGGACCGAAACCGACGAAGCCTGGCCATCCGACATCTGCGTAAACATATCGTCGAGCTTGGTGGCCTGCTGCTGGGCCAGTTTGGCCTCGCGTGCTTTCGACTGCCGGAATTCGGCCACTTCGCGGGCCTTGCGCTCGTTCTTGACCACGAGGAAGTCCTCGCCCGCGCTCGGTGTCTTCGACAAGCCGAGGACTACCGCCGGCTGCGATGGGCCGGCCGACTTGATCGACTTGCCGGTCTCGTCAAACATGTTGCGAATTCGACCGTATTCCTCACCGGCGATAATCATGTCGCCCTGTTTCAGCGTGCCGGCCTGCACCAGCAGTGTCGCGACGGCGCCGCGACCTTTCTCGAGGCTGGACTCGATGACAATACCCTGCGCCGGGCCTTCCTTGACCGCCTTCAGGTCCATGACCTCGGCCTGCAGCAAGATTGCTTCCAGCAAGTCATCGATACCGTCGCCTTTCAGTGCCGAGACATTGACGAACTGGTGCTCACCACCCCAGTCCTCCGGGATGACCTCGTGCTGCGACAGTTCATTCTTCACACGTTCCGGATCGGCGTTCTCGCGGTCGATCTTGTTGACGGCAACCACCAGCGGCACTTCGGCCGCCTTGGAATGCTGGATAGCCTCGATGGTTTGCGGCATGACGCCGTCGTCCGCAGCAACTACGAGCACAACGATGTCCGTTGCCTGTGCACCGCGGGCACGCATCGCGGTGAATGCTGCGTGGCCCGGCGTATCCAGGAACGCGATACGGCCCTTGTCCGTTTCAACCGAGTAGGCACCGATATGCTGCGTAATACCGCCGGCCTCGCCGTCGGCAACCTTGCTGCGACGAATGTAGTCCAGCAGCGATGTCTTGCCATGATCGACATGACCCATGATGGTGACCACCGGCGCGCGGGACACCTCTTCGCCCGTTGCTTTCTCTTCCGACGCCAGCAGCTGCTCATCGACGTCCGCCGCCGTAACGATTTTCGCCTCGTGACCGAATTCCTCGATCACCAGGATCGCGGTATCCTGGTCGATAACCTGGTTGATCGTCACCATCGCGCCCATTTTGAACAGCGCCTTGACAACCTCGTTGCCCTTGACAGCCATGCGCTGCGCCAGGTCTGCAACGGAAATGCTTTCACCGATTTCCACTTCTCTGACAACGGGCGCCGTCGGCCGCTCGAAGCCATGCTGCGAGTCGCCCCCGACACTGACGGGCCGCCGGCGCGTCGGGCTCTTGCGCTTGCGACGACCGCTCTTGTCGCCAGCGACGTGCAGTTCCTTGCGGCCGTACTTCGTGACGCTCGGCTTGCCCTTCGGCTTGTCCTTCGTGCGACGTGCGCGGGCATCCTGTTCGGCTTTTTCCAGGCGCGCTTTCTCCTCGTTCGCTGCAGCCGCTGCACGGTCAGCGGCAAGACGCGCTTCCTCTTCCGCGGCCAGGCGCGCTTCCTCGGCTCGCTTGCGCTCATCTTCTTCAGCCTTGGCGGCCTGCTCTTTCTCGGCCTTGGCTGCCTCGATCGCACGCTGCTCTGCTGCAACCCGCTCTTCTTCTTCCTTGCGCTTGCGGTCCAGCTCCTGCTGTTCCTTCTGCGCCTGCTCTTCGAGGACGTCGCGCTTGATGTAGGTCCGTTTCTTGCGCACTTCGACATTGACGGTGCGCGACCGGCCCTGGGCGCCGGACAGGCGAAGTTCCGACTGCGACTTGCGCTTCAGAGTGATCCTGCGCGGCGCCGCATCGGTCGCTTTGGACTCATCCTGCCCATGACTGCGGCGCAAATGCGTCAACAATTCCAGCTTGGCATCGTCGCTGATCGTATCGTCAGACCCACTGACCTTGATGCCCGCCTCGTCAAGTTGTGCCAACAACTTGTCCACCGGAACTTTCAGCACTTCGGCAAATTGCGAAACTGTTACATCAGCCATTCTTTAAACTCCGACAGGTCTGATACTCAGGCCTGTTGTTCCTCAGCTTCGAACCAGTGCGCCCGCGCTTTCATAATCAGCGCTGCGGCTTCTTCCTGGTCCATCTCATTCATTTCGAGCAAATCGTCGGTCGCCAGTTCTGCGAGGTCTTCACGCGTGACCACACCTTTGCTGGCCAGCACGTAGGCCAGGTTCTTGTCCATGCCCTCAATGCTCAGCAGGTCTTCGGCCGGTTCGGTTTCGTCGATCTTTTCTTCCTGCACGATCGCCTGCGTCAACAGAACGTCACGGGCACGGCTGCGTAGTTCCTCAACGATTTCCTCGTCGAACTCCTCGATTTCGATCAGCTCGGATGCCGGTACGTAGGCCACTTCCTCGATCGTCGAAAAGCCTTCCTGGACCAGGATCAGTGACACTTCCTCGTCGACATCAAGCTGCTTGGAGAAAAGTGCAATCAGCTCTTTCATCTCCGAGTCGCTCTTCTCATCAGCGTCTGCCGCCGTCATGACATTCAGTTCCCAGCCGGTCAGCTCGCTGGCAAGGCGTATGTTCTGCCCGCCACGGCCAATGGCCTGGGACAGTTTGTCCTCGTCGACCGCGATATCCATGCTGTGCTTGTCTTCGTCGACGACGATAGAGACGACCTCGGCCGGCGACATTGCGTTGATAACAAACTGTGCGGCGTTTTCGTCCCAGAGAATGATGTCGACGCGCTCTCCGGCAAGCTCGTTGGACACTGCCTGCACGCGCGAGCCACGCATACCGACGCATGCGCCAACGGCATCAATGCGGTTGTCATTGCTCTTGACGGCGATCTTGGCGCGCAGCCCCGGGTCCCGGGCCGAGCCGAGTATTTCAATCAGGCCCTGGCCGACCTCGGGCACCTCGATCTTGAACAGTTCCACCAGGAACTGCGGTGACGTCCGCGTCATGAACAACTGCGGTCCGCGGATTTCCGACCGAACCTCCGTCAGCAGCGCCTTGATCCGGTCCTGCGGTCTTACCGGCTCACGCGGCACCATCTGGTCGCGTGGCACAAACCCCTCAGCGTTGCCGCCAAGATCGATGTAAACCCCATTGCGGTCGACGCGCTTGACGAGACCCGACAACAACTCGCCTTCCCGGTCCTTGTACTCCTCGACGACCTGCTCACGCTCGGCTTCGCGTACTTTCTGGACGATGACCTGCTTTGCAGTCTGTGCAGCTATTCGACCGAAATCAACCGACTCCATCGGCACCTCGACGTAGCCCCCGGGCTCAGCGTCCGGGTTGATGTCGACGGCATCGATCATGCGCAACTCGCGGTCCGGCGTCTCCAGCTCGGTTGAATCGTCCTCGAACACCAGCCAGCGCCGGAACGTGTCGTAGTCGCCCGTATCCCGGTCGATCGCAACGCGCACTTCGATGTCTTCCCCATGCTTGCGCCGCGTCGCCGATGCCAGTGCCGCTTCGATGGCTTCGAAGATAATATCCTTCTCGACGCCCTTCTCGTTCGAGACTGCGTCGACAACCATCAGTATGTCTTTGCTCATTACCAGTAACTCCAGTTCAACCCCGGTCCTCGGACCTTCAGGGCACCAATCTTGCTGTGTCGATCGTTGCCATCGTCAACGTGTGCGCCACACCATCGACCTCAAGCACTATGTTCTCTTCGTCCGCAGACAACAGCTTGCCGCGAAACCGACGGCGCCCATCCACCGGGAACCGCATTTGTACCTTGACCGTTTCGCCCGTAAAGCGTTCGAAATGGCTCAATTTCGTCAAGGTCCGGTCTGACCCGGGCGACGAAACTTCCAGGTTGTACTGACCTGGAACCGGGTCCTCGACATCCAGCAAAGCGCTGATGGCGAGACTGACCTTTTCGCAATCGTCCAGGCTGATCCCGTCATCCTTGTCGATATAGATGCGCAGGAAACCGTTTCGACCGCCCAGACTGGCCTCGAGATCGGACAGCTCGTAGCCCAGGCCCTCGACCGTAGGCTCCAGCAACTTGACGAGTTCGTCACGCGTCACGATTCTCACTAACCCTTTGTTTTCAAACAAAAAATGGGCCAATGGCCCATTCATACTCGCAACAAAAAACCCCAACGCGGGGGCTCTGTAGCAACTCCTGTAACGGGGCGCCGACCTGCACACCACCGCGTTCGCGCGGGGATTATACGGCAATCCCCGCGCCCCACGCAATCTTCCGAACACTACTGCGTGCCGAGCTCCGAATTGCCCCGCAAGCGGTCCGCATAAGGCTCGAAACTGATGTCCCTGCCGAGGAAGTCGGTCACCAGCGCTTCAGCCGGAGCGCTGCCACCCTTCGACAGCACCTTGTCCCGGTAGGCTTTCGCAATTTCCACGTTGTTGAGGCCGTTTTCTTCGAACACGGTGAACATGTCTGTCGCGATTGCCAGCGACCACTGGTAGGTGTAGTAGATCGCGGAATAGCCATTCAGGTGGCCGAAAGCAGCCCAGTAATGACCACCCTCCAGCGGTTCGAACGGCGTGAATTTTCGGGTAATTGCGCCTGACAACGCATCGAAGTCGACCTCGGCGGGCGGCCGGTCATACAGGGACATGGACAGGTCGGCATAGGCCAGCTGTCCACGGGTTCTCATGCCAATGCCGAAATCCCTTGCCGCTACCATGCGTGCATGCAGATCCTGCGGCAGGACCTCACCATCCGGATTCGTCGCAAAACGGGCAATAGTCTCGTAGTCCCACATCCACTCTTCGAGCATTTGTGACGGCGCCTCAACGAAATCCCACTCGGTGGCGATTCCCGATACGTTGCTCCATTCGCGGTGACCGGCAAATTGCCAGTGAATCAGGTGACCGAACTCGTGCAGGAAGGTGCGGACCTGGGAAAACTGCATGCGCTCATCGCCTTCCGGAAAATTACAAACCAACGCCGCGACCGGCTGCTGCACGCCCTTGATTCCATTGACGAACGGGAACATCGCGGCGTGCTGGAACTTGCCGTCCCGCGGATGCATATCGAGGTAAAACCGGCCGAGAAGCTCATCCCCGTCATACAATTCATACGCCTTGACGTCCTCGTGCCACGTCTCGGTCTCCCAGGGCTCGATGCGGACGTCAAACAGTTCCTGCACCAGCCCCAGTATCCCGGCTAGCGTATCGTTGTAGCCGAAGTACTGCCGCGTCTCCTTGCTGTCTACCGCGTACTGCTCACGCTGCACCTTGCTGCTGATGTAACTGCGTTGCCACGACTCCAGCTTTTCGGCGTCGGGGTCATCTTCCTGCAGGCGTGCCAGCAGAACCTCGTACTCGCGATCCTGGACATCCCGTGTATAGCTATTCAGCTCGTCCAGGAACTCGCGCACCCGTTCCGGCGACCCGGACATCTTGTCGGCCGTGATCAGCTCTGCATAATTGTCGAACCCGATTTGCCGGGCGAGTTCGTAACGCAACTCGATCAGCCTGCGCAGAACCGCTTCGTTTTGCGGGTAGCCGCGCTGGTTGTAGTGCAATGACAGCGCTTTGCGCAGCTCATCGCTCTCCGAGTACTCGAAGAACGGAAACGCATCCGGGTACGCCGTTGAAATCAGGATCTTGCCGTCTTCGCCCGGCGGATGGCTGGCGATATAGTCGTCAGGCAAGCCCGCCAGCTGGTCGATCGAGTCCAGTTCGAGGTAGCGGACGTCTTCGCGAATATTACGGTCGAACTCCTGGCCCACGGTCAGGATTTCATCCTGTAACGCCCGGATCCGCTCCCGTTCCGCCTCGGACCCGTCGACACCGGACAAGCGAAACGACAACAGCATCTTCTCGATGGAATACCGGGTCTCTGCGTCTGCCTGCCTGGTGTCGATTCGGCTGACGTTGTCAAACACGCTTCGCGACAGGCCGATATCGGTACCGACTTTTGCCAGTTGCTGCTGACACTGCTCGCCGGCTGTCCTCACTGCTTCGTCCGGGTGCACGCCGCTCAGGCTGGATGCAAACGACATCACGGTTGCAATACTCGCGTTCAGGCTGTCCAGCGACCGGTAGTAATTCTCAATCGTTACCGGCCCGGTGTAGGCCTCGAGCGCATCAAAGTGCTCACGAAACCTCGACTCTTCTTCAAGGCAACGTGCGCTCAGCGCTTCTGCAGTTGCGACGTCCGCCAACGCCAGTTCCGTGTAACGAACCGGCAGGCCGGAGTCAGGCGCAGGTTCGTCCTGGCTGCAGGCCGCGACAAGCAGTATGGCGCCTGCAACCGTCAAGTTGCGAATAGACATGGGAATCCCTCGAAAAGTTTTGTGCATGATAATGAGACAATCATCTGTTGCTGTCGAGACCGGTCGATTTGCGTGCCTTGAAGACCATCTGGTGACAGTGCCACGGGTCAATCGCTTCCAGCGGCCGCTGCATGAAATTCGGGAACGGATACAAGCCGAATCCGCGGCCCTCAACAGACTCGAATCCGAGCATGTGCAGATATGACTTCAGTACGCGGTAACTGAATACGACCAGGTGCCGATGCAACGGCGTATCGGCTTCCGGGTCGTGCTGCCGGTCCTCACCATGCACGCGAAACATTTCCTCGTTTTGCAGCAGCGCCTCGGAATCGGGGTGCGGACCACTCGAGGGCATCTTGCCTGCAAACAGCAACGCAATCGTAAAAAAGGTGCTGATGTTCGGTGTCAGCAGTACCAGGGTTCCTCCAGGCTTGATACATCGATAGCTTTCTCGCAGGAATTGGCACGGGTTTAGCAAGTGCTCGAGGACCGAGTAGCCGAAAACGCAATCGAAACTGGCATCCGGAAATTCTATGGCGTTGTTCAGGTCGCCCTGGATAATATTGAGTCCTCTCTCCCGTCCGGCGCGTGCGATAGCCGGGTGCCACTCGATGCCGCAATACGACTCCCGTGCCAGGCCTATCGACTCATGCAGGAAGTCGAACTCGTGACCCTCTGTCGCACCGCAATCCAGGCAATTGCCGCCGCTTTGCAATGCGTCCGCCGCTGCCGCGCGGGCAGTTGCGTAGGCTTCGCGCATCGTCCTTTCGTACAGGTTTGCGAAATAGCTTCGCAGCATCTTACGGTCGCCGGTTCAATTCGACTTGCAAGGTCTCGCCCCCAAGCTGTTTTTGTTCAAGATAGAGGTGCTTCTCGTCGTCGATGCGCCAGCGCTCCACGACCTTTTCACTCTTGCCGGAAATCCAGGTCAACTGGCCATCCGCCGGCATACCCGTACTCTCGGCAAGTCCTGCGCCCCGATTGCTGACCGAATACTGCAACCACTCTGATGACGCCGGTTGAAAAGCGCGTACGCGAAACTCGTTCCAGACCGCGCTCTCGCCGATGCTCAGCATCTCGATGACTGCACAGCCTTCCATTATCGGCATCGCTTCAAATTCCACTACGATACCGGTGGCGGTACGACCGGACCAACGGCCGTCCAGCATGCGCAAAGACTGGCTGCCGGGATCGTCTGCACATGCTGTGTAATTCGCCGACGATTCCGGTCCGGGCATTATCGCCTCGCCATTGGCCTGTCTCTTCCGTGTGGCTTCCATCTTCCAGTTGGTCGCCCAACTCACACCGCCATCCGTTGACAAGGCACTATCCCACCGGTAACGGTCCGCGCTGATATCTGAAAACGTGAAGCGGCTATCGGTGGTACTGCCGTCGGCGCCGGTGACCGAACTGAAAAACTCGCCGCGCCCATGGTGGAAGCCGCCGCGCAATTGTGAATACGGCCCGGGCGTAGCAGCGCCTGGCGCCGGCCAGTTCAGCAACAGTGTCCACTCGTCGTTCACCGTATCGTAGGTTCGCAAACTGAAGCCGAGCACCTTGCCCCAGCTCAACTCGCCTTCCCATTGTTCGGCGATCGCACAGCCTCCGGCAACCGGGTAGACAATGCCATCGGCCACCCCTGTTGGATAAAAGCCGGGATCAGCCGGATTGCCCGGGTTGCGTTGCAGGTTCACGACCTCCCAGGCGCCAACCCAGAAGTCGAATTGCCGTTTTTCCACTGCCATACACGCGTCATCGCTGGCCAGTGTCACGCCACCTGACAT
>JAUIDP010000046.1 GCA_030429005.1 Gammaproteobacteria bacterium
AGTTGCATAGTCGGGTTAAAAGCGAAAGACGGGGCGCGATAATAGCCTAATTCCCTGCATATTGACCATGCAACTGACCTACAATCCGCGCGTGGCCAAAATCATCGACATCCACCCGGACGACCCGCAGCCCCGACGTGTGGCCGCAGTGGTCGAAATTATCCGTAATGGCGGGCTGATCGCCTATCCCACGGATTCCAGCTACGCCTTTGGCTGCCACATTGGCGACAGCAAGGCCATCAATCGAATCCATCGCATTCGCCGTACCGACAAAAAACACAATTTCACCCTGGTTTGCCGGGACCTGTCCGAGATCAGCCTGTACGCGCGTGTGGACAATTGGGCCTATCGCCTTATCAAGTCGTTGACGCCGGGGCCCTATACCTTCATCTTGCCGGCCACGCGCGAGGTGCCAAAACGGCTGCAGAACCCTAGCCGCCGTACTATCGGCCTGCGGGTACCCGACCACCGGCTGGTCCGGGCTTTGCTCGGGGAGCTGGGGGAACCAATCATGAGCTCGACGCTGCTGCTGCCCGGCGACGAGTTCCCGTTGACAGATGCCAACGATATCGACGATCGCATTGGCCATGCGATCGAGGCGATCGTCGAGGCCGGACCAGTCGGATTCGAGCCAACCAGCGTGCTCGACCTGACCGGCGGCTATGCGGAGGTGCAGCGGGTCGGCAGAGGCGATGTAAGCGCTTTTCTTTGAGGTTTTACACGCTACGGCGGCACAACTGCTGCAAGCCCCCTGAATTGCGTTAGAATGCCGCACAATCGCCTTGGAAGCTCGATGAAGCCAGATCTTAAAGTTCTTACCCCGGAAGACGCGCCGAAACCTGTGCAGGATGAACTGCAGACCGGGGCCCAGTCCGAAATGCCCTTTGCCATAGTCTCCGGCGAACCGGTTACCACCTTGCCGCAGGACCTGTATATCCCGCCGCACGCGCTGCAGGTGTTTCTCGAAGCGTTTGAGGGGCCTCTCGACTTGCTGCTCTACCTGATTCGTCGCCAGAACATCGACATTCTCGATATTCCGATTGCCGAGATCACGACCCAGTATGTCCAGTACATCGAGGTGATGAGCGAGCTGCAGCTCGAACTGGCCGGTGAGTACCTGGTAATGGCCGCCATGCTGGCCGAAATCAAGTCGCGGCTGCTGCTGCCCCGGCCGGAAACCGAAGACGAAGAGGAAGAGGACCCGCGGGCCGAGTTGGTTCGCCGGCTGCAGGAATACGAGCGTTACAAGAAAGCGGCGCAGGACATCAGTGATTTGCCCCGGCTGGAGCGGGATATTTTCGTGGCAACAGCCGATGCGCCGGAGAAGAAAGTCGTCACGAAGCTGCCGGATGTGACGCTCGAAGATTTGCTGGTTGCATTCCATGACGTATTGAAGCGCGCCGAGATGTACTCGAACCTGCATTTGCAGCGCGAACCACTCTCGGTACGCCAGCGCATGTCCGAGATCCTGTCCCGCATCACGGCTAACAACTTCCTGCCATTTGTCGATCTGTTTGACCCGGAAGAAGGGCGTCACGGAGTGGCAGTGAGTTTCCTGGCAATCCTCGAGCTGTTGAAAGAAGCGACTATCGAGGTCGTCCAGGGCGAGGAATACTCTGCCATTCACGTACGCGCCGCCTCGTCGGTACGGCTGGTTGGCGAGAGCGCTGACGATGCTCCCCTGAATTACTAGAGACCCTTTGTATGGATGCTGTTGAAATAAAATATTTCATTGAAGCCGCGTTGCTGGCTGCCGGACGGCCGCTCAGTATCGATCAGCTGCAAGGACTGTTTGACGGGCGCATGACGCCTGAAAAATCGGAGATTCGCGAGGCAATCGCTGCACTGGGCGAGGACTACGAGCCGCGCGGCATTGTCATCGGTGAGGTGGCGTCCGGCTTTCGCCTGCAGATCAAAGGGGCGATGGCCGATCGGCTGCAAAAGCTGTGGGAAGAGCGGCCACCGCGCTACTCGCGTGCACTGTTCGAAACGCTGGCGTTGGTGGCATACCGTCAACCGATCACCCGTGGCGAAATCGAAGAGGTCCGCGGCGTATCGGTCAGTTCCAATATCATGCGGACCCTGATCGAGCGGGAATGGGTACGGGTTGTTGGTCATCGTGACGTGCCAGGCCGGCCCGAGATGTTCGGCACGACAAGGGCGTTTCTCGACTATTTCGGACTGAAACGCCTGGATGATCTGCCACCACTGGCGGATCTCGCCGACTGGGAGAGCTTGCGGGTACAGCTGAACCTGCCGGAAGTCGAGGAGGATACGACTTCGGACCTGCCGCCGGAACCCGAGATCCCGGTGTTGTACCCCGAAGGCGATGAAGACGAAGAGCCGATTGACGAGTCGGGTTTCATGAGTGAATCGGAGATCGACGAGGTGAACCAGCGCATCCCGGAACTGGTGTCAGGCGAGGAAGCAGTCGACGAACCGGACGAGGAAATTGCCGGCGACCAGAGCGCAACGGCAAGCGGTGGTGGCTGACCGAATTCAGAAACTCCTGGCCGCTGCAGGTCACGGTTCGCGACGCAAAATAGAAGGCTGGATTCGGGAAGGGCGCCTCGAGGTCAACGGCCGGGTGCCTGAACTCGGCTCCACGCTCGAAGGCGGTGAGCGGATCACGCTGGATGGGCGACCGCTCGGTACTTTCCGGGAGCAGGCGACGCACCGCTACCTCCTGTACAACAAGCCACCCGACGAAGTGACCACCCGTTCCGATCCGGAGGGCCGCAAGCTCGTCTTTGACAGCCTGCCGCCACTCAAGGGCGCCAGGTGGGTTGCCGTTGGTCGCCTGGATATGACAACAACCGGCCTGCTGCTGTTTACAACGGATGGTGTCCTTGCCAACGCGCTGATGCATCCGTCGGCCGGGATCCAGCGGCGGTACGCGGTGCGGGTGCATGGCAAACCGACGGCAGCGCAGCTGCAAGCCCTGGTCAGCGGTGTGCAGCTGGATGACGGTCCGGCCCGATTTGATTCAATCGAGCCCGGGCAGGGAGAAGGCCGTAACCACTGGTTCAACGTCACGCTGAAAGAGGGCCGCAACCGCGAGGTCAGGCGTTTGTGGGAATCGCAGGGCTTTAGCGTGAGCCGGCTCGTCAGGACAGGATATGGCCCGCTCGACCTGCCGCGCAAGCTGCGGGTCGGCAGTCACCAGCAGCTGACGTCAGCGCAGGTGCGGAGGTTGTACCAGGCCGCCGGCCTTTCCGAGCCCGCGCAACGCAATAGTGGCAAGAAAAACAAGTTTAAAAAGAAAACGTTAAGACGGAAAGCTAAGGCAAAACCTTACTGAGCGTCCAGGCTTTGACCGGTAATGCCACGGCTATCCGGGCCAAGCAGGAACAGGTAGGGAGCCAGTACTTCGTCGGGCCCTTTGAGCTTGCTACGGTCCTCGGCCGGATAGGCCTCGAGCCGCATGCTGGTGCGGGTAGCGCCGGGATTGATGCAATTCACGCGCAGCGGTCCCTGGCGGTGTTCGTCGGCAAGAATCTGCGATAGCGCTTCGGTACCGAATTTCGAAACGGAGTAGGCGCCCCAGAACGCCCGGCCCACACGGCCGACGCCGCTGCTGGTGAAGATGATCGACGGATCGTCGGCCTGCTTGAGCATCGGTAAGAGAACCTGTGTCATTGCGAAAGGCGCAGTCAGGTTGACATGCAGGACCTTCTGCCACTGCACAGCGTCATACTGCTCGATCGAAAAGCGCTCGCCGATCATGCCGGCATTGTGCACCAGGCCGTCCAGCCGCCCGAATTCCTCGGCGAGGCTCGCGGCCAGCGACTCGTAGGCGGTGTTGTGCGCGCTGGCAAGGTCCAGCACTGCAATCGACGGTCGTGGCGCTGTACCGAGGTCTTCGATTTCATCGTAGACTTTTTCGAGCTTGCCGACGTTACGACCGTGCAGGATGACCTGCCCGCCAAGCCCGGCGGCGGCCAGCGCCAGCGCGCGTCCTATACCGTCGCTGGCACCGGTAACCAGGATGATACGGCCCCGCAGAAGGTCAGGCGCCGGGGAATAGTTCTTGTAGTCGTCGTTCAATGTTTTTCCTGGGTTTCTTCTTCGTCGCCGAGCGGCTCGATCATCGTCCGCGGCACCGGGTCGAGCGTTTCCGCTTTCTCGACTTCCTTTTTCGGGTGTACGCCGAGTTCCACGAATTTACGTGCACCAGGCAGCACCTTGCGTTCGAGCGAGCCGACCGCGCGATTGTAGTTTTCAACGCTGCTGGCGAGCTGCCTTCCGACCTTGTTCATATGCGTGACGAAAGTAGCCAGCCGGCCGTACAGGTCTTCGGCGAGAACGCGGATTTCCTGCGCATTGTCCGCCAGTGCCAGTTGCCGCCAACCATAGGCGACCGCCTTGAGCAGGGCGACAAAGCTGGTCGGCGTGGCCAGGATGATCTGTTGCGACAGCGCCGACTCGATCAGGTCCGGATCCTCGTTCAGCGCCGCGCTGAGGAACTGGTCACCCGGGATAAACAGGATGACGAATTCCGGGCTGTTGGAAAACTGCGACCAATAGGCCTTGCTCGAGAGGGTCCTGATATGTTCACGCACATTTCGTGCATGCCGCTGCAATCCGAGTCGCCGCTGCGAATCGTCTTTCGCCTCGACAGCTTCGAGGTAGGCATCGAGCGGCGTCTTGACGTCAACGACGAGGTCGCGCTTGTTCGGCATGTGGACGATCATATCCGGCCGGATCACCTGGCCTTCGCCGACACTGTGGACCTGCTCCTGGAAATCGCAGTGCTCCACCATGCCGGCCAGTTCGACAAGCCTGCGCAGCGTGATTTCGCCCCAGCGGCCGCGAACCTCGGGCCTGCGCAGCGCCTTGACGAGATTCTGAGTTTCCTGGGCCAGTGACAGCTGGCCCTGCTGCATGGCCTCAAGCTGGGACTTGATGCCGCCATAGGCTTCACTACGAATTTTTTCGAGCTCGCTGATTTGCTTTTGCGAAGCCTGTAGCGACTCCTTTAGCGGCTTCACCAGGTTCTCGATGGCTTTCTCTCGTTCGCCGAGGTCCCGCCGGGCCCGTTCCTGTTGTGCGCCGAGGTTCTGCTCGGCGAGGCGCAGAAAATTTTCGCTGTTCGACTGCAACGACTTGTTGGCCAAATCAGAAAAAGCGTTGGTCAGTTGCGCGCGTGCAGCCTCGAAGGCCATTTGCCGCTCACGCCCCAGCGCTTCCTCGTTGCTCAGCAGCGTCTCCAGGCGGGCCTGCCGGCGCCCGGCTATCAGCCACGCGATCAGGGCACCCAGGGCCAGCCCGAGCAGCAGGGCAGGGCCGCCGAACTGGATCAGGGGTGAATTCCAGTCTATCGCGTTCATCAGGCGTCCAGATTAACCGCTTTGCGCACGATTTGGACAAGTTCCGGCACATCCGCAGCAAAACGGTCGGCATCCCAGTTTCGTGGATCGTCGTTCTCGGTAATGTACCCATAGCCAACCGCAACCGTCGCCATGCCGGCGCGGCGGCCTGCCTCGATATCCCGGGCGGCATCGCCAACGTACAGGCAGTCGACCGCCGGCACCCCGACCTCCCGGCAGGCATGCAACAGAGTCGCCGGGTCGGGTTTACGCGTCGGCAATGTGTCCCCGCTGACGATGCTGGCGCTTCGGGCGGCCAGCCCAAGTCCCTGCATGATAGGCCCGGTCAGGTGTGCGGGCTTGTTGGTGACGACGCCCCAGGGCATCCCCGCCCGGTCCAGCGACAACAACAGTTCTTCGAGCCCTTCAAACAGTTGTGTCTTGTTGCACACTTGCTGCGCATAACGGGCGATAAAGTCGCACATCAGCTCGCCTTGCGGGTCGATGTTTTCGTGCGGGAAAGCGAGCTTGAGCAGCCCCATCGCGCCGTTGGATACCTGGGCACGGCCTGCCTCATAGCCGACCGGCGCGATGCCGGCACTGCGCTGCAATTCCTGCAACGCGGTTACCATGTCAGGCGCCGTATCGGCCAGCGTGCCGTCAAGATCGAAAAACACGGCGCGTGTGCCGCCTTGAAACAGTTCTGACACGATCTAGTCTTCTGCGGGTCGGTGGTAGTACATCAGGTAATTGACATCGAGCCCCGGGCCGAGCGAGTACTCGCGGCTCAACGGGTTGTAGTGCATCCCGATGCTGTCCTTTAGTGCCAGCCCGCATGCTCGCGCCCAGTCATCCAGCTCGGATGGCCGGATGAATTTCTGGTATTCGTGAGTGCCTGCCGGAAGCAGCTTCAATACATACTCCGCACCGACGATTGCCATCAGGAACGACTTCGGGTTGCGGTTGATCGTCGAAAAGAAAGCGTGACCGCCTGGCCGCAACAGGTCATGCACGGCGGCAATGATGCGCGCCGGGCTGGGAACGTGCTCAAGCATCTCGAGGCAGGTGACAACGTCGAACCGGCCTGCCTGTTCGGCAGCGAAGGCCTCCGCGGTCGTTTGGTGGTAGTCAACGTCGGCGCCGGATTCGATGCCGTGCAGTCGGGCTACGGCCAGCGGGCCGTCAGCCATATCGATGCCGGTCACTGTCGCCCCGCTGTCAGCCATCGATTCGGTCAGGATGCCACCGCCGCAACCGATATCGAGCACGTTGGCGCCGGAGAGGTCCACGTGCTGCCGGATCCAGTCGAGGCGCAACGGGTTGATCTCGTGCAGCGGGCGAAACTCGCCTTCGGCATCCCACCAGCGGCTTGCCAACGCGTCGAATTTGGCCAGTTCGGCCGCATCGACATTCTGTATCGTTTCACGCACGTCAGTTGCCCTTGAACAAGTCCGGTTTGCTGCCAGGAAGAGAGCGCAGTATACAGGCAGGAGCGGCGGCTACCACTGGCACCCGTGCGGCGTTTATTTACCCCTGAAACGGTGCGGTTCCCGCGGGCACTGTGTTACAATTGGGCGCATGACTGGCCTTCCGATCGAGGGCGAATCGAGCCCTGGGAAGTAGCGAACAACCCAAAGAATTTCGAGCGAAATTTCAAGGACCAAAAAGTGTGTTTTAGCCCCTCTTTTGTGGAGGGGTCAGGCTGAGATTGTGAGTAAGAATGGCTGAAGTTGCCCAGGAATTGATGACTGTAAGTCTCGAGGAGGAGATGCAGCAGTCGTATCTCGATTACGCAATGAGCGTGATCGTCGGCCGGGCGCTGCCGGATGCCCGGGACGGGTTGAAGCCCGTGCATCGCCGTGTCCTGTACGCCATGCGGGAACTCGGCAACGATTACAACAAGCCGTACAAGAAATCCGCACGCGTGGTCGGCGACGTCATCGGCAAGTACCACCCGCATGGCGATTCGGCCGTTTATGACACGATCGTGCGCATGGCCCAGCCGTTTTCGATGCGGGCACTGCTTGTCGACGGGCAGGGCAACTTCGGCTCGGTCGACGGCGATGCGCCGGCTGCCATGCGTTACACCGAAGTTCGTATGTCGCGAGTGGCGCACGAATTGCTCGCCGATATCGAGAAGGAAACGGTCGATTTCGTTGAGAACTATGACGGGTCCGAGTCGGAGCCGTCAGTCATGCCGACGCGCCTGCCCAACCTGCTGGTCAATGGCTCGTCCGGCATTGCGGTCGGCATGGCCACCAACATTCCGCCACACAACCTCTGCGAGGTGGTAGATGCGACGCTGGCGCTGATTGAAGATCCGCACATCGAGGTTGCCGGCCTGATGGAACATCTGCCGGGCCCGGACTTTCCGACGGCAGGCATCATCAACGGTGCCCAGGGCATCTACTCGGCTTACAAGACCGGCCGCGGACGGGTCTACGTGCGCGCCAGGACCAGCATAGAGCCGCTGGGCAAGGCCGACCGCGAGGCAATTGTCGTCACCGAGTTGCCGTTCCAGGTCAACAAGGCGCGGCTGATCGAGAAAATCGCCGAGCTGGTCCGGGACAAGCGAATCGAGGGCATCAGTGAGCTGCGCGACGAGTCCGACAAGGACGGCATGCGCATCGTTATTGAATTGCGGCGCGGCGAAAACTCGGACGTTGTCCTGAACAACCTGTACAAACAGACGCTGATGCAGAACGTTTTCGGCATCAACATGGTTGCCCTCCTGGACGGGCAGCCGAAACTGCTGAACCTGAAGCAGCTCCTGGAGGCCTTTCTCGGGCATCGCCGGGAGGTCGTCACCCGGCGTACGATCTTCGACCTGCGCAAGGCCCGGGACCGCGCGCATGTGCTGGAAGGTCAGGCCGTGGCGCTGGCGAATATCGACGAAGTTATCGCGCTGATCAAAGCCTCGCCGACGCCGGCCGAAGCCAAGGAGGCACTGATGGCGAGGGCCTGGGCGCCGGGTTCGGTGACCGGAATGCTGCAGGCTGCGGGCGACACGGACACGCGGCCGGATGGGCTGGACGACGGTTTTGGCCTGACCGCTGAAGACGGTTATCGCTTATCCGCGGTACAGGCGCAGGCGATTCTGGACTTGCGGCTGCATCGACTGACCGGGCTTGAACAAGAAAAGATTATTAAGGAATACAAAGAGATATTAGAGAAAATTAAAGAGCTTTCTCTAATACTGGCTGACCCGGACCGACTGCTTGATGTCATCCGTAACGAACTCCGTGAAGTCCGCGATGCGTTTGGCGACGAGCGTCGTACCGAGATTGTGCAGGACCACAGCGACCTCAGTGTCGAAGACCTCATACCCAGTGAGGAGGTTGTTGTCACGCTGTCGCACGGCGGTTACGCGAAGGCGCAACCGATTGATGTTTACGAAGCACAGAAACGTGGCGGGCGCGGGCGCTCGGCGACCAAGGTCAAGGACGAAGACTTCATCGACAACCTGTTCGTCGCCAATTCGCACGATACCATCCTGTGCTTCTCCAGCCGCGGCAAGATCTACTGGCTGAAGGTCTACCAGGTGCCACAGGCCAGTCGTGGTTCGCGCGGCAAGCCGATTGTCAATCTGCTGCCGCTGGAGGAGGGCGAGCGAATCAACGCGGTACTGCCAATCAAGGAGTACGACGATGACAGCTTTGTGTTCATGGCGACGTCCGGCGGCACAGTCAAGAAGACACCGCTGAACCAGTTCTCCCGGCCGCGGTCGAGCGGCATCATCGCCATCGACCTGCGCGAAGACCGGCTCGTTGGCGTAGCAATTACCGACGGCCAGTCGGAGATCCTGCTCGTATCGAGTTCCGGCAAAGGCATCCGGTTTGCTGAGAGCGACGTGCGGCCGATGGGCCGCGGTGCAGCCGGGGTACGCGGCATCAAGATGCCGGATGGCCACGAGGTCATCGCGCTGACGATCGTCAGCGATGGCCAGATATTGACCGCAACCGAGAACGGTTACGGCAAACGTACCAATATCAACGATTTTCCGGTCCAGGGGCGCGGTGGTCAGGGGGTCATTGCGATCCAGACGTCCGCACGCAACGGGCGCACCGTGGGGGCTGCGCTGGTTGGTCCCGAAGATGAAATCATGCTGATCAGTTCAAACGGCACGCTGGTACGAACAGCGGTCAACGACATATCAGTACAAGGCCGGAATACGCAGGGGGTTCGCTTGATTCGTGTCGAGTCAGATCATCGACTTGTTGGACTGGCACGAATCGAATTTATTGAGGAAGAAGACGACTAGGACCAACTGCAGTATGTCCCGAATATACAATTTCAGCGCGGGCCCCGCCGCGCTGCCCCTTGAGGTGCTCGAAACCATTCGCTCCGACATTCCGGACTGGAACGGAACGGGCATGTCGGTGATGGAAGTCAGCCATCGTGGCAAGGACTTCGTGCAACTGGCAGAACGTAGTGAGGCAAACTTGCGTTCGCTGCTATCGATCCCGGAGAACTACAGCGTCCTGTGGATACAGGGTGGTGCCACGCTGCAGATGGCAATGGCGCCACTGAACCTGACGACAGAGGATGATGCGGCGGACTATGTCATCACCGGCAGCTGGGGCAAAAAGGCAGCCGGCGAAGCCGCAAAGTTCTGCCATGCCAACGTCATTGCCGACGCTGCGGACAGGAACTTTACGTACATTCCCGACGAGTCGACCTGGCAGCGCAGTGAAGCTGCGGCATACCTGCATATCACGTCGAACGAAACCATCGCCGGCGTCGAATTTCACTCTTTGCCCGAAAGCCAGGCACCGATCGTCGCGGATATGTCGAGTACCATCCTGTCGCGGCCCATCGACGTTGCTGACTACGGTGTCATTTACGCAGGCGCACAAAAGAACATAGGGCCGGCCGGTATTACGCTGGTGATTGTGCGCAATGACCTGCTCGAAAAGGCGCGGGCACCGCTACCGCACCTGATGACCTGGAAAGCGTATGCGGATTCCGATTCCATGACCAATACGCCGCCGACCTTTGCCTGGTACGTGGCCGACCTTGTATTCCAGCACCTTCTGGACCTCGGTGGTCTTGATGAAATGGCCAGGGTCAACGAACGCAAGGCCGGCAAACTCTATGCGGCAATCGATGCGTCCGATTTCTATTCCAACCCGGTAGCGCTGAATTGCCGCTCCTGGATGAATGTTCCCTTTATCCTGGCAGACGCCGGACTCGACGGCCGGTTCCTCGAGCAATCCGCGGCGGCCGGACTCGCCAATCTCAAGGGACATCGCTCGGTTGGCGGTATGCGCGCATCGATCTACAACGCAGTCCCGGAGGCTGCAGTCGATGCATTGATTGAATTTATGACGGAATTTGAAAGGACGAACGGCTAAATCATGTACCAGGTTTTGACATTGAACAATATTGCGGCGGTGGGGCTGGCGCGTCTACCGAAAGAGCGTTACCAGGTCGGATCCGATATCACTGATCCCGACGCTATCATCCTGCGATCTCACAACCTGCATGACATGGAAATTCCTGCGAGCGTGGCGGCTATCGGCCGGGCAGGGGCCGGTACCAATAACATCCCGATCGATGCGATGAGTGCGCGCGGCATACCGGTCTTCAATACCCCGGGCGCGAACGCGAATGCGGTCAAGGAACTGGCGATCGCCGGCCTGCTCATTGCCGCCAGGAACATTTGCGACGCACGCGAATACGTGAAGGGACTGGCTCTAAAGGGAGATGAGTTGAACAAGGCCGTCGAGGCCGGCAAGAAGCAATTTGTCGGCTTCGAGCTCCCCGGCAAGACGATCGGCATTATCGGCCTTGGGGCCATCGGCGTCGAAGTGGCCAATGCCGCGCTGGCGCTCGGCATGAAGGTCATTGGTTTCGATCCGAAGATTACGGTGCGCAGTGCCTGGCAATTGTCTGCTGGTGTCGAGCATGCCGAAAGTATCGAGCAACTGTTCCAGAAGGCCGATGCTGTCTCGGTGCACGTGCCACTCGTCGACGACACCCGCGGGCTGGTCAATGCTAATCGCCTGGCATTGATGCACGACGGTGCGGTGCTGGTGAATTTTTCACGTGGCGGCATTGTCGACAATGCGGCCGCGCTCGCTGCACTCGATAGCGGCAAGCTGCAGTCCTATGTCTGTGATTTTCCGACGCCCGAACTGATCGCTCATCCAAAAGTCGTCACGCTGCCACACCTGGGTGCCTCGACCGCGGAAGCCGAAGAAAACTGCGCCGTCATGGTTGCCGAAAACGTCAAGGACTTCCTGGAAAATGGCAATATTCGCTTCAGTGTGAATTTTCCCGAGTCGCGCCTGCCGCGGCTGGATGCATGGCGCATTACCATTGCCAACGCCAATGTGCCCAACATGGTTGGACAAATATCTACCTGCCTTGCAGAAGCAAACCTGAATATCGAAGACTTGCTGAACAAGTCGATAGGCCACCTGGCCTACACGATTGTGGACGTCAACGGACCGGTTACAGATGAAACCTGTGCGCGGTTGCGCGCGATAGACGGCGTGTTGACGTTGCGAAATCTCGGTAAGCCTGTAACCTGACAGTCCGCTGTTACCACGAGCACGAGGCAGGCAGTCGATGGCTGACGAAGAGGATGCAGCAGCGTCTGCTGATCTGGAAAAAATTCGCACCCGCATCAATGCAATTGACGAGCAATTGCAGGCACTGATCAACGAACGCGCGGTCTTTGCACAAAAAGTCGGGGTCGCAAAAGGTGAGCTGGCGAACGCCGTCGATTACTACCGGCCGGAGCGAGAAGCCGAGGTACTGCGCGGCATCAAGGAACGAAACGAGGGGCCGTTGCGGGATGAAGAAATGCTGCGCCTCTTTCGCGAGATCATGTCGGCCTGCCTGGCTCAGCAGGAACCTCTGAAAGTCGGATTTCTGGGCCCGGAAGGAACCTTCACGCAGACGGCCGTGTTCAAGCACTTCGGCCACTCGGTCCGGGCCCTGCCGTTTCATACCATTGACGAGGTCTTCCAGGAAGTCGAAAGCGGTGCGGCCGATTTCGGTGTCGTGCCGATCGAAAACTCCACTGAAGGCTCAGTGAACAATACGCTGGACATGTTCCTGACATCGCCATTGAAGATTTCCGGTGAGATCGAGTTGCCGATCGAGCAGCACCTGCTCGGGCGCGTCGACGGCCTGGAGCACATCGAGCGAATTTGTGCGCACGAACAGTCTCTTGCCCAGTGCCGCGGCTGGTTGCGTGAGTACCTGCCACAGGTCGAACTTATCGGCATGTCGAGCAATGCGGCCGGTGCGCGGCGTGCGCGAGACGAAACGGGAACGGCGGCGATCGGCCCGAATGTTGCTGCGGATGTTTACAACCTAAAGATCCTCGTGAACAGCATCCAGGACCGACGCGACAATTCGACCCGTTTTCTCGTTGTCGGGCGCAAGTTATTGGCGCCGAGCGGCGCAGACAAGACGACCTTGCTGGTATCGACCAGTGACACAGCTGGGGGTGCCGGTGTCCTGCATTCGCTGCTGAAACCACTGGCCGATCACAACGTCAACATGACTTTCATCGAGTCACGACCGTCCCGGCGCCAGAACTGGGACTACGTTTTCTTTATCGATGTCGAAGGGCATGCGAACGAAGCGCCGCTGGCCGATGCGCTGGACGTATTGCAAAAGGAAAGTTCGCTATTCCGGGTGCTAGGCGCTTACCCCAAGGCGATAAGTTGAACTCACACTGAAGCCATCCATGAAATTCATTGTTCAACCTTCCACTGCCAGCAATGCCAGGATCACCGTACCGGGTGACAAGTCGATCTCGCATCGTGCCCTGATGCTGGGCGGTATTGCGGCAGGTCGTTCGACGATCAGCGGTTTTCTCGCCGGTGAAGATTGCCTGGCGACCGCTGCGGCGATGTCGGCAATGGGTGTTGAAATCGCTTATACATCCGCCACGACATTGACAATTGATGGAGTTGGGCTGCGCGGTCTCGTCGAACCCTCCGCAGCGCTTGACCTCGGCAATTCGGGAACAGCGATCCGCCTGTTGGCCGGGCTCCTGAGTGGCCAGTCGTTTGCCGCCACGATGTATGGGGACGAGTCTCTGAGTCGGCGGCCAATGCAACGTGTGATAACGCCGCTGCACCAGATGGGTGCGCAGATAGACAGCAATGAGGGATGTCCGCCGCTACTGGTTCATGGCGGCCGGCAACTGCGTGGCATCGATTACACGTTGCCGGTTGCCAGCGCACAGGTAAAGTCGGCAATCCTGCTCGCGGGCCTGTATGCCGATGGCGTAACGACCGTCAAGGAGCCAGCGGTCACGCGCGACCACACCGAGCGAATGCTGGGCACAATGGGTGTCACTGTCGAACGCGACGAACACCGCATTTCGTTGCGCGGCGCACAGATGTTGTCTGCCCGGGACATCCAGGTTCCTGCCGATCTTTCTTCGGCCAGCTTCGTGATGCTGGCCGCCATCCTGAGTCGCGACGCGGAGGTGTTGATCGAAGGAGTCGGGGTCAACCCGACACGAACCGGTGTGATCGATATCCTGCAGTCGATGGGCGCCGATATCGTGCTGGAAAACGGCCGGCTCTTTGGCGAGGAACCGGTTGCGGATATACGTGTCAGGGCATCCACACTGCACGGTGGGTCGATTGATCCGGCATTGGTGTCTCTCGCTATTGACGAATTTCCCGTGCTGTTTGTTGCTGCCGCACGGGCGGCAGGCAAAACCGAGTTTTCGGGCATCGGCGAATTGCGGGTCAAGGAAAGCGACCGGATCGCAACGATGGCCGAAGGCCTCCGCCGCCTCGGCATCCGCGTGGATGAGACTGCCGACGGTGCCGTGGTGCATTGCGGCGAATTCCAGGGCGGTTCGGTCCAGAGCCATGGCGATCATCGCGTGGCAATGTCACTTGCGGTCGCCGGCAGCATTGCAAGCGGACCGGTCACAGTCGAAAACGTCGCCGCGGTTGAAACGTCATTTCCAGGCTTTGTCGACAGCATGGCGGCAATCGGACTGAAGATCCGGTGAGCCGGGTCGCCGGACAGGCCAGGGTCCCGGTGTTGACGATCGACGGACCCAGCGGTTCCGGAAAGGGCACGATTGCGCGCCAGGTCGCCGACCGACTGGGCTGGCACCTGCTGGACAGCGGTGCGTTGTATCGACTGGTAGCCGTGGATGCCGAAAGAAAAGCGGTTGCCCTGGATGACGACGAGGGGCTGGCGCGCCTGGCTGCGCACCTCGACGTCGAATTCGCGATATCCGCCGATGGCAGCGAGCAAATCCTGCTCGAAGGTTCGGATGTCACCGGGGCGGTTCGCTCGGAAGAGGCCGGTATCGGGGCCTCCGGCGTGGCTGTCATTCCGGCGGTCCGGGAGGCGCTGCTGGGCCGCCAGCGGGCATTCCGCCAGGCGCCGGGGCTGGTTGCGGACGGCCGTGACATGGGCACCCAGGTATTTGCCGACGCCGACCTCAAGGTGTTCCTGACGGCTTCGGCGGACGAGCGGGCCAAAAGACGCTATAAGCAGTTGAAGGACAAGGGTATTGATGTTAGTCTCGCGGCCGTTTCACGGGACATAGTGGACCGGGACCGGCGCGATTCTGAGCGATCAGTCGCACCATTAAAGCCAGCAGAGGATGCCAGGATACTGGACTCCTCGGGCAAGCCGATCGAGGAAGTCACCCAGACGGTTCTCGATTGGGTCTCAAATATCTAAATTTTCCCGCATTGAAATTTGTCATGGATCGGACATGGAGTTCGGTTCTTTTTTTAGTCCGTCAGCCAATGGAAATGGTTTGGCGATTTTGGGTGAGAACAGTTTTGTTCTCTTGGGTTTTCTAACATGTCTGAAAGTTTTGCTGATTTATTTGAAGAAAGTTTTGCCAGTCAAAAAATAGTCCCGGGTTCAATCATTACCGGAACCATCGTGGCAATTAATGACGATGTCGTAATCGTCAGTGCAGGTCTCAAGTCAGAGGCCGTTATTCCGATCGAACAATTCAAGAATGACAAGCGTGAAAGCGAACTTGTCATAGGCGACACCGTGGAAGTTGCGCTGGATGCCGTTGAAGACGGCTTCGGTGAGACCAAGCTGTCACGCGAAAAAGCGATCCGCGCACGCACCTGGATCGAACTCGAGAAAGCGTTCGAGAAGGGCGAAATTGTCGAAGGCGTTATCAATGGCCGCGTAAAGGGCGGATTTACCGTCGAAATTGACAATGTTCGCGCATTCTTGCCGGGCTCACTGGTCGACGTACGGCCTGTGCGCGACCCGGCCTATCTCGAAGGCAAGAGCCTCGAGTTCAAGGTGATCAAGCTGGACAAGCAACGCAACAACGTGGTGGTTTCACGCCGCGCCGTTGTGGAGCAGGAATACTCTGCCGAGCGCGAAGCCCTGCTGGAGGACTTGCAGGAAGGCAACACCGTCAAGGGTATCGTGAAGAACCTGACGGATTATGGCGCCTTCGTCGACCTCGGAGGAATCGATGGCTTGCTGCACATCACCGATATGGCGTGGAAGCGTGTTAAGCACCCATCGGAAGTGATCGATGTTGGTGCCGAGATCGAGGTCAAGATTCTGAAGTTCGACCGCGAACGGCAGCGAGTCTCACTGGGCATGAAGCAACTGGGTGACGATCCGTGGAAAGATCTGGCGCGTCGTTATCCGCCGCAAACCCGGATTTTCGGCAAGGTTACCAACATTGCGGATTACGGCTGCTTCGTGGAAATCGAAGACGGCGTTGAAGGCCTTGTGCACGTCTCGGAAATGGACTGGACCAACAAGAACGTCAATCCGGCTCGCGTCGTTTCCATTGGCGAAGAAATTGAGGTCATGGTGCTCGAGATCGACGAGGAACGCCGTCGCATTTCACTGGGTGTCAAGCAGTGCCAGTCCAACCCCTGGGCCGAGTTTGCTGCGACCTACAATCGCAACGACAAGGTTAGCGGACAGATCAAGTCGATCACCGATTTCGGTATCTTCATTGGCCTGGAAGGCGGCATCGATGGACTGGTGCACCTGTCCGATATTTCCTGGGAAGAAGGCGAGGATGCGGTTCACAACTACAAGAAAGGCCAGGAGATCGAAGCGGCTGTGCTTGCGATTGACGCAGAGCGCGAACGTATTTCTCTCGGCATCAAGCAGTTGGAGAAGGATCCGTTCTCGGCATGGCTTGCTGAACATCCGAAGAACAGCATTGTTAAAGGTACCGTAACGGAAGTGGATGCCCGCGGAGCAATGGTTGACCTGGGCGACGGCATTGAGGGCTCGCTGCGTGCATCGGAGATGTCGCGTGGCCGGGTCGAAGATGCACGCCTCTTGATCAAGGTAGGGGATGAGGTCGAGGCCAAGTTCACCAACGTGGATCGCAAGAACCGTACGATCGCGCTGTCGATCAAGGCCAAGGAAGCCCACGAGGAAGCCGAGGCCATGAGCAGCTACCAGTCCGAAGAAGGCGCAACCCCGCAAGGCACGACGCTGGGTGAGCTATTGAAAGAGAAAATGGGTGGCGGCAGCAAATAATTAAGTAAAAACAGTAGCCCAGACCGGGTGGTCTGGGCTATATTGTTAGTATAATCCGTGGGTTACGGGCCCAAACCAATAGCGAAGCGACAAAGATGACCAAATCGGAACTCATAGAAGTTATCGGGCGCAAGCAAAAACACCTGCCAGCTAAAGATGTCGAACTTGCCGTCAAGCATCTGCTGGACCTGATGAGTGACTCGCTGGCGAAAGGCCAACGCATCGAGATCCGCGGCTTTGGCAGTTTCTCTTTGCACTATCGGCCGCCACGGATAGGACGTAACCCGAAGACCGGAGAGGCCGTCGCTTTGTCCGGCAAATATGTGCCGCATTTCAAGCCGGGCAAGGATCTGCGCGAACGCGTCAACGGCAGCGGTCATTTCCCCATCAAGAGCTAATGATTAAACGAATCGGTTTGGTGGTGCTCGTCATCATCATCCTTGCGGCCGTTATCTATTTGACTGCCCTCAACACCGGTGAGGTTGAGCTCGACCTGATTTTCTTCTCCGGCACATTCGGTGTCACGGAGATTCTCGTTGGCGCATTTGTTATCGGCACGATCTTCGGCATGTTGTGCATGACCGCATTCGTGTTTCGGCTGATCAGTGAGCGTCGCACGCTGCGCCGCGCTTTGCGCATGTCCGAATCCGAGGTCAGTTCCCTGCGTAACCTGCCGCTGGCCGATGCCGACTGAGTCCACTTTTCTGCTGGCCGGGCTGTTCCTGCTGCTGGCTGCAGCGGGCTGGGCTATGGGCCGTTTTGGCGAACGGGACGAGGAGGACGCGCCGCCGCCGTTGAATATCGACTACCTGAAGGGGCTCAATTTCCTGCTCAACGAGCAGACCGACCAGGCGTTGGAGCACTTTCTCGAAATGGTTCGTGTCGACGACAAGACCATCGAGACTCACTTTGCGCTGGGCAGCCTGTTTCGTCGACGTGGCGAGGTCGATCGGGCCATTCGCATTCACCAGAACATCATTGCACGCCCGGATCTTGCCTCCGAGCAGCGGGACCAGGCGTTGTTCTCACTGGCAAAAGACTACCTGCATGCCGGCTTGCTGGACCGTGCCGAGAAGTTGTTCGTCAGGCTGGCCGAAGGTTCACGCTACCAGGTGCAGGCGCTGGAAAACCTCTGCCGGATCTACGAACAGGAAAAAGAGTGGCAAAAAGCCATCGATGCCGGGCAGAAACTCGAGACGCTGGGCGGGCAATCTCTCGCGCTGCAGATCGCGCATTATTATTGCGAACTGGCCGAAAAAAGTGCCCGTGAGGGCGATTTCTCGAGCGCTCGTCACTACGTCAAGAAGGCGCAATCGGGACGCCCGCGAACGATGCGTGGTGCGTTGACCCGGGCACATATCGCGCGCGAGACAGACGACAACAAGACGGCAATTCGTCTTTACCACCGAATCATCGACGAGCACACCTATATCATTGCGGAGGCGCTGCCCGAAATCGTCGCAGCCTACGAGCGCGACGGCTCGACGGACGGACTCGACAAGGCTCTGCGCAACATGCTGCAGGGCAACCCGGAAATGAGTTCATTAATCGCCTACACGGCGATCATCAACAACATCGTCGGAATTCCGGTGATCGACGACTGCGTTGACGACTACATTCTGAACGAACCGACGCTGTCAGAGTTTGTCGACATCCACGACCTGACGAACGCCGATGAAGGTTCCAAGTCCGAGGCATTGCAGAAAGTCCGCGCGGCGCTGGCCAAACTCGCGGCTGCCACGCCGCGTTACCAGTGCCAGGAATGCGGCTTTTCAAGCCAGCGTCTGCTGTGGCAGTGTCCAAGTTGCCGCAACTGGGAGACCCAGCGGCCTGCGTCCCGGGTGCAGTTTGATACCGTTCTGCAACATTCGATAACCAACCACTAGCCTGTCAATTTGCGGCCGTTTGTCGCAGATTTGCCTGCGGCTCGCAGTCCTGCTCCTGCGTAATCTTGCTGCACGTGCCATGCGAGGCACATGCAACCGTTACCGAGGAGTCCCCTATGAAAATTTCCGTTAGATTTCTGGCGTTCCTGCTGGCCTGCATGCCGTTGTGGGCGTTTGCCGGTCCTGTGAATATCAACACCGCCGATGCAGAAACAATATCGAAAGAGCTGGAGGGCGTTGGGCTGACCAAGGCCCAGGCGATTGTCGAATACCGCCAAAAACATGGCCCATTCAAGTCCGCGGACGACCTGTCGCTGGTAAAGGGTATCGGCGAGCGTACGGTGGCCATCAATCGCGCCAACATCAAGGTAGACCAATCGCCCAAAAAATAGCGAGACGCAGCAGTGTGATGCGAGTTTGCCGGCGATCGTGACGAAGTTCCGGCGCCGGCATTTCGAATTGGCTATGATGCAGGCCCAACATCACTCAGGGGCAGTAAATTGGGCACTAAAATCAGGTCTGCAGTATTTCCCGTGGCCGGTCGTGGCACACGTTTTCTTCCAGCGACCAAGGCGAGCCCGAAGGAAATGCTACCGATCGTCGACAAGCCGCTGATCCAGTATGCCGTGGAAGAGGCGATCGATGCCGGCGTCACCAAGCTCATCTTTATCACCGGCGCAACGAAACGGGCGATAGCCGATCATTTTGATTCGGATGCCGAACTCGAAAGGGCGCTGAAGCGGTCCGGCAAAGACAAGATCCTCGAGCAAATCCAGCACATCGTGCCCAAGGGAGTGACGTGCATCTACATTCGCCAGGGTGAACCCCTCGGGCTCGGGCACGCGGTTTTGTGCGCGCGGCCGGCGGTCGGCGACGAGCCCTTCTACGTCCATCTGGCCGATGACCTGATCGACGGCGAGCCGCCATGCCTTTCGCAGATGGCAGCCGAGTACGAGCGTCACGGCGGCAGTATCGTCGCGGTGGAGCCGGTGCCCAAAGAAAACACCTCGAGTTACGGCATCGTTGCTGTCGATCCAGCCAGGGACAACCAGTTGCTGGAAATTGTCGAAAAACCGGCGCCCGAGCAGGCACCGTCAAACCTCGGCGTCGTCGGACGATACCTGCTGGACAGCGCCATCTTCGACAAGCTGGAAAACATCGGCGAAGGTGCTGGCGGCGAGATTCAGCTCACCGACGGCATCGCACAGTTACTCAAGGAACAGCCGGTGCACGCCTACGCGTTCAAAGGCGAGCGGTACGACTGCGGCAGCAAGATCGGCTATCTCAAAGCGACAGTTGCGTACGGACTGAATCACCGGGACATCGGTGACGATTTCCGCGAACACCTGAAAACCTTGGTTTGCTAGCCTGAGCCGGCCGGGTGGATGCGCTGGCCGCGGCCGCGGCGCCACTTGCACCGACAACAAAAAAAGGCCTTCATTTGAAGGCCTTTTCTTTAAATTCTGGCTCCCCGACCCGGACTCGAACCAGGGACCAATTGATTAACAGTCAATCGCTCTACCAACTGAGCTATCGGGGAATCTCAGCGCTGTCTTGCACGCGGGGCGGAATTTTGGTCCAGCCCCCGTGCGAAGTCAAGCTGATATCGCCCGATTTATGCGAACCATCGCTTCTGTGAGTTCGTCCATCGAACAGGCGAAGGACAATCGGATATACCCGGGCGCTCCGAATGCGCTGCCCGGCACGACAGCGACGTCTGCCTGGTTGAGCAGGAACTGCACGAATTCGACGTCGTCAGCCATTCCCAGGGCCCGCATTGCGCCGGTAACCCGTGGAAAGGCATAGAAGGTTCCTTCGCCAGGACGGCAATCGAAGCCGGGCAGGGCATTCAGTGCCGCGACGACGAAATCGTGCCGTTCCCGGTAGGCGGACGACATTGTCGCGACAGCAGCCTGGTCGCCGTCGAGTGCTGCCGTGGCGGCAGCCTGCGACACGCTGCAGGCATTCGAAGTGCATTGACTCTGGACCGTCGTCATCGCCGAAATCAGCGCTTCCGGGCCGGCGGCATAACCGACGCGCCAGCCGGTCATTGCATAGGCCTTGGAAACGCCGTTGACGGTGACCACCCTGTCCGCCAGGTTCGGGCACGCGGCAGCAAAACTGACAAATGGCTCGTCTGCCCAGTGTATGTGCTCGTAGATTTCGTCGGAGACAATCACCACGTCCGGAAAGCCGGCCAGGACCGCGCCAAGCGCCCGCAACTGCGCCCCGGAATAGCAGGCTCCGGTCGGGTTGGACGGGCTGTTCAGAAACAACAGCCGGCTGCGTTCGTTCAATGCCGCGGCCAGTTGTTCCGGTTGTAACAGGAAATCCTGCTCGATGCCGGTTGCCAGCACGACGGGTTTGGCATCGCAAAGCTCGACCATGTCGGGATAGGAGACCCAGTACGGTGCGGGGATGATCGCCTCGGTCGTCTCGTCGAGAATTGCCATGCACAGATTGAACAACGACTGTTTCGCCCCGTTACTGATACAAATCTGCTGCGGTGCGAACTCGAGGCCGTTTTCGCGCTGCAGCTTGCGCTGGATGGCCGCTTTCAGATCCGCTGCACCGGCAACCGGCGTGTACTTGGTTGCGCCCGCGGCAATCGCGGCAATTGCAGCATCCTTGATCGCTTGCGGTGTATCAAAATCCGGTTCCCCGGCGCCGAGGCCGATGATGTCCCGTCCGGCTGCCCTCAATTCGGTAGCCAGGGCCAACGCCGCGCTGGTTGGCGATGGCTTCACGCGTGTCATCCGATCTGAAACTGATAAACTCAATCGTTTGTCTCCCTGCAGGCCCTCGCCATGGTACGTGAATCAACCAAGCTGCCCAACAAGACCGCGGTCGATCAGCGCGATCGCCTGGCGATCGTGTCGGACTACGCGCCAGCTGGTGACCAGGGGGCTGCAATTGCCGGGCTGTGCGAGGGGCTCGGCGATGGCCTGGCGCGCCAGATCCTGCTGGGCGTTACCGGTTCCGGCAAGACCTTTACGATCGCCAATGTCATCGAGCGTGAGCAGCGGCCGGCAATGATTCTTGCGCCGAACAAGACGCTGGCGGCGCAGCTGTACGGCGAAATGCGCGAATTTTTCCCGAATAATGCGGTCGAGTATTTCGTTTCCTATTACGACTACTACCAGCCAGAGGCCTACGTTCCCAGTTCGGACACCTTCATCGAGAAAGACGCATCCATCAACCAGCACATCGAACAGATGCGGCTGTCCGCAACCAAGGCGCTGATCGAACGCAAGGATGCAATTATTGTCGCTACCGTTTCGGCGATTTACGGCCTGGGCGATCCTGAAGCCTATTTCAGCATGGTCATGCACCTCGACCGCGGTGACCGGGTCGACCAGCGATCGATGTTGCGGCGCCTCGCCGAGTTGCAGTACCAGCGCAATGAACTGGATTTTTCGCAGGGCACCTATCGCGTCCGTGGCGATGTCATCGACATCTTTCCGGCGGAATCGGATCGGGATGCCGTTCGCGTTGAGCTGTTTGACGACGAAATCGAGTCGTTGTCCTACTTCGATCCGCTAACCGGCGAGGTCGTGCGACGCGTCCCGCGGCTGACGGTTTTTCCCAAGACTCACTACGTGACGCCAAGGGAACGCCTGCTGGAGGCGTGCGAGCATATCAGAGAAGAGCTCAAGGATCGGCTAAAGTTCCTGCGGAACAACGATAAACTCCTTGAAGCTCAGAGGCTTGAACAGCGAACTTTATTTGATTTGGAGATGATTAAGGAACTCGGTTATTGCTCCGGCATCGAGAATTACTCGCGCTACCTGTCGGGCCGGGCACCAGGCGAGCCACCACCTTGCCTGTTCGACTATCTGCCACCTGATGCGCTGCTGATCGTTGATGAAAGCCATGTCACGGTCCCGCAGCTTGGTGCGATGTACAAGGGGGATCGCTCGCGCAAGGAAACCCTGGTCCAGTACGGTTTCCGCCTGCCGTCCGCACTCGACAATCGGCCGCTGCGATTCGATGAATTCGAGCACCTGTCGCCGCAGACGATCTATGTTTCGGCAACACCGGGCGACTACGAAAAAGAGCATGCCGACAACATCGTCGAGCAACTGGTTCGCCCGACAGGGCTTGTCGACCCGGTCGTCGAGGTCCGGCCAGCCAGGACCCAGGTTGACGACGTGTTGTCGGAAATCAATCGACGAATTGCCGTTGATGAGCGGGTTCTGATTACGACCCTGACCAAGCGCATGGCCGAAGACCTGACCGAGTACCTGGACGAGCATGGTATCAGGGTCCGTTACCTGCACTCGGATATCGGCACCGTCGAGCGCACCGAAATTATTCGCGACCTGCGGCTCGGTGAATTCGACGTACTGGTCGGCATCAACCTGCTCCGGGAAGGGCTGGATATGCCGGAAGTCTCGCTGGTGGCGATCCTGGATGCTGACAAGGAAGGCTTCCTGCGATCGGAGCGGTCCCTGATCCAGACAATCGGGCGGGGCGCGCGCAACGTCAATGGCACGGCCATTTTGTATGCCGACAACGTCACCCGCTCGATGCAGAGCGCGATGGACGAGACCAATCGGCGGCGGGAGCGCCAGATGGCGCACAACAGGAAGCATGGGATCAAGCCGGCAACGATTATCAAGCAGGTCGCCGACGTCATGGAAGCCGCCTATCCGGCGCCGCGCAAGGGGCGGCAAAAAGCCGCAGAGAAAGGTGCGGATTAC